>JAUVCN010000016.1 GCA_030595715.1 Thermoplasmatales archaeon | reverse complement strand
ATTCCTTGGAGAACTTATAATGAGGCATCAGGAGTTCCAAGTCTAAGTGCATCAACAATATCATGCATTAAAATTGCATTTACGGAACTTAAAGAGCAAAAGAAGATTGCATTAACTCTTTCAAACCTTGATGAAGAGATTGAAAAGATACAAGACCAAAAAGATGTCATGAAAGAACAGAAAAAGGGCCTGATGCAGCAGTTACTTACTGGGAAGACAAGGGTCAAGATCGAGGAAACATGAGGAGGGAGGAGAATGGAAATACCATCGTTCAAAGAGGATCATATCTCGCAGATACCGGCGCTACAGCTTATGATCAATATGGGGTATCAGTATATATCACCGGAAGAGGCTCTTTCTCTTCGTGGGGGGAAGAAGGGGAAAGTGGTGCTTACTTCTGTTCTTGAAAGGAAGCTCCGGGAGATCAATGATATAGAATACCTGGGGGAGCAGTATCCGTTTTCGAACAGGAACATCACCAATGCCGTGAAGGCAATCGATGATGTGATGATAGATAATGTGGCCAGGACCAATGAGCATATCTACGATCTTCTCTGCCTCGGAAAGAGCTTCGAGGAAAATATCAAGAACAATATCAGAAGCTACACGATGAGGTTCATCGACTGGGATAATATCGATAACAATACCTTCCAGGTAACAGAGGAATTCGAGGTCGAGACCGATGATGGCAAGGGGCACAGAAGACCCGATATCGTTGCTTTCGTTAACGGGATCCCTCTCGTTGTTATCGAATGCAAGAGGCCGGATGAGAAGGATTCCATCGATCAGGCCGTTTCACAAAATATACGAAACCAGAAAAAGAACGAGATACAGAGATTGTTCATCTATTCACAGATCCTTATCGGGATATCCAAGAACGAGGGAAAATATGCAACGGCAACGACCAAAGCGAAGTTCTGGTCCGTATGGAAGGAACATCCGGATAAAGATATGGATATTGAAAGACTTGTCAATCAACCTCTCTCCGACGAGACAAAGAACAGGCTGTTCTCGGAGAGATATAGCTACGTAAGACAATACTTCGACCATATTGAGAATGAGAAAAGGCAGATAACCGAACAGGACAGGACACTTCATTCTCTACTGAGAAAAGATAGACTTCTGGAGCTGACAAGAAAGTTCATCATCTTCGACAAGGGAGAGAAGAAGATCTGCAGGTACCAGCAGTATTTTGCGGTGAACAAGACCCTGAAGAGAGTTCGAACCTTCCAGGATTCCAACAGGAGAAATGGAGGTGTCATCTGGCATACTCAGGGTTCGGGTAAATCACTGACGATGGTCTGGCTCTCAAAGGCTCTGGCAATGGCTAAGGACATCCCAAATGTGAGGGTCGTCATCGTCACCGACCGAATAAACCTTGACAAGCAGATCAAGGATACATTCCATTACTGCGGAATGGAGCCCCACAAAGCAAAGACGGGAGAGGACCTGTTCAAACAGCTGGAGGGTAACAAAACAATGGTCATCACCTCGGTCATAGACAAGTTCGTCTCCGCACTGAATAAAAGATCCGTCAAGATCGAAGACCCCAATATATTCGTTCTCGTAGACGAGAGCCACAGGTCCCAGTACGGAGAATCGCATGCAAGGATGAAACTTGTCCTGCCAAATGCCTGCTACATAGGTTTCACGGGAACTCCACTGATGAAGAAGGACAAGTCAACCGCAGAACGATTTGGAGGGTTCATCGACAAGTACACCATAGACCAGGCAGTAAAGGACAAGGCGGTCGTACCCCTCCTTTATGAAGGCCGTCACGTCCCTCAAAAGGTGGATAAGATCGCAATCGACAACTGGTTCGAAATGGTCACAGCGGGGCTTACAGACGAACAGAAGACAGATCTGAAGAAGAAGTACTCCCGAATATCACAATTGAACTCTTCGGACCAGAAGATCCACATGATAGCTTTCGACATCAGCGAACATTACAGAAAAGCGTGGAAAGGTACCAAGTTCAAGGCACAGGTAGCAACACCATCAAAAGCAGCCGCTTTGAAATACAAAGAATATCTGGATGAATTCGGAGCTGTGGAATCCGAGGTTGTCATATCATCTCCGGACACAAGGGAAGGTCACGAGGATCCTCTGGATGAGATCGATGATCAGGTCCAGGTCTTCTGGAAGAAGATGATGGAGAGGTTCAGGAACGAGGAAGATTACAATGAATCTGTCGTCAACGATTTCAAGTTCGGAGAAACTCCGGAACTTCTGATAGTCGTGGACAAGCTTCTCACAGGTTTCGATGCTCCAAATAACACGATACTCTACCTTGCCAAACCAATGAAGGAGCACACACTCCTGCAAGCCATAGCAAGAGTGAACAGGATCAACGACGGCAAGGATTACGGATATATCATAGACTACGCCGGCATCCTTGGAGAGCTGGACAAGGCACTGACAACCTACTCCGCTCTCGAAGAGTTCGACGAAAAGGACCTCGAAAACACATTGACAAATGTAATGGAAGAGATCAGGAACCTCCCCCAGAGACATTCGGACCTATGGGATGTGTTCAGAACGATAAAGAACAGAAGGGACGAGGAGGAATACGAGCTTCTCCTTGCGGACCAGGAGATCAGGGACACGTTCTATGAAAGACTCTCCATTTTCTCCAGGACATTATCAATAGCTCTTTCAACTCCGAAGTTCTTTGATGATGTGGACCCAACCGCTATCAAGAGGTACAAGGAAGACCTCAAGTTCTTCCAGAAGCTGAGAGCCTCGGTAAGAAAAAGGTACGCCGAGGTTGTGGATATCGGCGAATACGAGCCAAAGATCAAGAAACTTCTGGACACCTACGTCACCTCTGACAGCGTGGAAATAATCACGGAAGAGGTCAACATCTTCGATAAGGAAAAGTTCGAAGAAGAATTGGCAAAGCTTAGAGGTAAAGGATCACAGGCCGATACGATAGCTCACAGGACTCAAAAGACAATACAGGATAAGTGGGAAGAAGACCCGGCTTTCTACAAGAAGTTCTCTGACCTGATCAAAGACGCAATAGATGATTACAGGCAGAAGAGGATCGACGAGAACGAATACTTCCGGAGAGCAAATGACATCATGACCCATATTGTCAACAGAAAGGATGAGGGCGAACCGGAGATACTCGAAGGAAATGATATTGCCAAAGCCTTCTTTGGAGTTACCCTCAGCATACTATCCGACCCGAAGAATACAGACAAGGTAATTCAGCCGGTGAAAGATCTCTCGGCAATTCTGGCTATTGCCATCGATGACATCATCAGGGACAACAAGGTTGTCGATTGGCAAAAAAAAGATGATATCCAGAACAAGATGAAGATGGAGATCTCGGATTACCTGTTTGACAAGGAAGATCTCCATCTCGATTATGGTGATGTGGATATGATACTGGAAAAGATCATGGATATCGCAAGGAGAAGGTACGCTTCATGAAAACTTATGAGATCACCTATGGGCATCAAAAAATCCCTTTCAAATTGGTCCGATCGAAAAGAAAGACCCTGGAAACAAGGGTAAAGCCGGACGGTAGTGTCGAAGTCAGGGCTCCGATAGATCTTGACATCAATAAGATCCTTGAGGTCGTCTCGAAGAGAGGACGGTGGATCATTAAAAAGAAGGTCCACTTCCAACAATATCCAAAAGAGGGTTTGAAAAAAAGATATGTTTCCGGAGAGACACATCGATACCTGGGGAAACAATATCGTTTGAAGATCATAGCTTCAGAAGAATACCGGGTAAAATTGAAAGGGGGGTTCATCGAGATCCATACTCCGGATCCATCATCAGAGATCATTGAAGAACTCCTGTATAACTGGTACACGGAACATGCAGAGATGAAATTCAACCAGATACTCGACAACACCATGAAGATCGTTAAGAAGCACGGTATTAAGCGTCCGGAGATGAAGATCAAGAGGATGAAGAGAAGGTGGGGAAGCTGTATCCACAACAAGAACAGGATCCATCTCAATCTAGAGTTGATAAGGACCCCTCCCTACTGTATCGAGTATGTCATCTTTCATGAATTGGTTCATCTGAAGGTTCCGAATCATCAGCAAAAATACTATGATTTACTTAACATTATATTACCTGAATGGAAAAAAAGTAAGAATTATCTTGAAAGTATTGAAATGGTTTAATTAATTTTAATTTCGGATTCATATGCATTGATTCCATCAATCTCAATAACTATATGAAAATCACCCATATGAAAGAAACTATTCTTAATTTCAACGATACTATCTCTGGAATAATTAAAAGAATCAATGTATACTTCTGAAGTAATAGTATTCTCAATTCTAAATGAAACTCGATGCTTGGTCAAAGATGTATTGAATGAAATATAGGCATAATTATCTGCAAGAAAAACCTCTTTTACAAATAACCTTTGAGAATAAAACAATTTCATGGTAGGTGACAGTAATACCTTACTTGACCACTCCTCCAATCCATTTTGCTGTAACTTGTATTGAAGCATCCGATGCTCAGCCCTGGATCGACAGACGATATATTTCAAGGAGGTCAAGGGCAATGAATCTTTGAATAGAACCTCCGCTTGTCTATGAAATTTCTCCGAGGGGGCAGAACTATGAAAAAGACCTGTTGAATAAATTTCCTCAAAGGGTAAATCTTCAAAATGTCTTTTCTCAACAGGTTTGGATCCTGGAGCTGCAAAATTGCCCTCTGAGAACTGGATCTCTATCTTTTTTAACAAGGACATGGAATCAAAAAGAAGGAATACGGGAATTGGACAATGTGCATCCTTCCATCTACGACCCACTGGCACAAAACCTTCAATATGATATTGCATTGGAGTTAGTGGACGAAAATTTAGCCTTACAAACTCCTTTTTATATGTTTCAGTATCGTCAATGATCTGATGAGAAGCTGAATCAGATATCGGAATCCTCAGTTCTTCACATTTGATTCGTGAGTATAAATTCCCATGTTCAAGTATACTTTGAATATTCTTGATATCTGTAAAATGATGGAAAAAAGATGCATAAGGATATTGCTCTCTTAACTTGTTGAGTTTCCCATATGGATTTACAACATCAACCATCATGTTATATCACGCAAAAGAATAGAGATTTAGTTGAGGACTTATCACCTCGGATTTTATTTTGAACCCTTTCTCTGAGAGAATATTCCCCTTTACTGATACGGTCCCTTCAAACGGTAAAACATAATCCAACAATGTGAATAGATGAACTATTTCCTCTTTCACATGGAGTAATGAATATGGAAAATCCTTTGACAATAAGAAACCATTCTCTCTCATCGCGTTCCATATCACTCTAAGATCTTCAAAATAAATTTGAGTAACCCTCCCATTTTTCATTATGATATTTTTTTCTGATTCTATATCAGAATCATGATAAGATAAAATTGAATCCCTCGTTGAAGAACGGATATTGGGGTGTTTAATTATCTGATTGATCAGATCATCCCAAACTTCACTGAAAGGCATTGAAGCGGGTTCGGATCTCAACCAATCTTTCATCTTCTCAATATTAAAATGTTCCGGATCATCATCCTTTCCCTTATAGGGGTAGACCAATATATTGATCGGTAAAGGTTGTAAATATTTTTCCATTAATGGTTTTACTTGGGTTTCAAAATCCAATCCGCCATTTCCACACCCTAGTGGTGGGAAAGCTACAGATTCTAAACCCCAAATCGCAAATTTCTTCGAGAAGTCCAATAATCCTGCTTCAATATAATCTACCTTTGAGGGTCTTCTCCAATGTTCTTTTGTGGGGAAATTAATAACAATTTTATCTTTAGCATGATAGGACCAAAGCTTTCCGATGTCCAATTCTCCATTTTCACATTTGATCTGGTATTCCTTGAACATCTTTGGATACATCTCTTTGAATACCTTGGCAATACCCTTCCCCATTACTCCCTGTGTATTGACCGTATTCACATACGCCTTTGCAGGAGTATTGAAGATGTTACCGTCCATGTAGATTATCATCAGTACCCCATCTAGTACTTCCACTATAAACTAAATAAAAATTACCCCTGGGGAGGGCGCATATGCTGAAAGTATTCTCACCAAGAAGATGTGGTTTACTCCTTGTTCAGGAATTCGGTATATCCGCATCTTCCACAGTGGAGTCTATCGGAGTGCCTGGCAAGGAATGCGCCCTCACATTTCGGGCAGTTCTTCCTCTTCCTTTCCAGCTTCTCATCCTTGATATCGTAAAGTTCGTTATTCCTCATCACAATCACCTCAGGAACCTTCTTCCTTCTTCTTCTTCCCCTCATAGAGGCTGTTCCTCTTGAGGATGTGATCGTTCTCGATCTTCCTTGCAATTTCCACCTTATTGTAGACCTTTGCATAGATCTTTGTCTCTCCCTTACCGAACTCGGATTCTACCACGTCAATGACAATGGTCTCCTTGGAGATCCCAAGGGCCTCGGTAATTGCTTCCTTCAGCTCCTTCCTCTTTGGTGTGGCTTCCTTGGGGTGCTTTGCAAGCAGCCTTACCTCGGTCCTTTCCAGAAGGAGGTTATCGTGTTTTTCTAAAATTTCTATATCCATGGGATCAAACCTCCATCTCCTGGAGCATCTCATTGATTCTTTTCTTTATTTCGTCATCCACATTGACCACGACCAGGCCAGCATCTGGCTGACCGTAGACAACGGTTGAACCTTCAGGTAGTAATTTTATTGCAGCAAGGGTCGAGAGGTCTTCTTCTCCTTCCACTTCTATCAGGATCGTCCCATCCACCTCGCCGATCTCGATCGCCCTGATAGCTTCCTCCATGGCCTCAAAGAGTTCCCCTCCAAGCATTCCGGCGGGGTTCACCACTTTGATGATCCGGGTGGGGGACACTATCAACGTCGGTATCTCCTTACCCCTCTTCGTGTGATTGTCAACAAGGATCAGAGCCGGGACATATCCCATCTTCGACATCACAGTAGCTGATACATCGCCCACAACGACCAGAGGCAAGGAGATGAGCTGGTCCAGCCTGGACTTCGTCCTCTCCTCGTTGGGAACCAGTTGTCCCAAAGGGTCCTTCAAGACCACCCGGAGGTAATCTGTGAGCTTGAATATCATCTGTAATTTCACCTGACCTTCAAGGCATATTTTCCATTTGCCCTGATCTCCATATGAGCGGCAACCTCTGAGGTTTCCCAGTCAAGGACCACAATCATTCCCTGCCATTCCTTGGAGAGTTCACCATCGCAAAGGGGACATTTTTCCTGGTCCGTCAGGAACATACACTTCTTGCACGCCAGCATGGATATCACTTCTTGCTCTTCTTCTTATCAGGTTCTTCCGGGATATGATGCCTTTCCTTGTACTCTTCGTTGAGCCAATCGACCTTGCCAAGTCCAGCCTGCCTCATCGTGAGACCTATCCTGGATTCCCTGGGTGATCTCTCGTTCATGGACATGGATACGATCCTTGCCCTTACCTGATCTCCAACCCTGAGGTCCCTCTTGGAATCCTTTCCAACAAGCCTCATATTGCCAAGGTCGACATCGATATGGTCGTCCATGACCTGGGAGATGTGAACGAGTCCGTCCAGGGGCCCGAATCTTACAAAGGCACCGAATTTCAGGATCTCCACCACGTTCCCTTCAATTACCTCGTGGAGCAACGGCTGGAAAACCAATGCCTTGAATGTTACCCTCTGAAAGATAGCACCGTCACCATGGACGATCCTTCCTTCGCCGATCTTCTCGACATCTGTAGCCTCTATTACGAGCCTATTCAGGTGGTCCATCCTACCTTCGAAATTCTTTCTCGTCAGATAATCTGCTACCACTTCAAGGTCCTGTCCAAGGTAATGCGGAGGTATGCGGATGACGTCTTCACGTTCTATCATCTTATACATCGATGGCCACTCCTTATTTCTAAGGTATTCCCGCCGTCTATATACTACTAATATTTATATAGGTAGGTTCAGGGGAGGTGGTTAAACTACTACTCCTTTATAATGATTATTATTTTGCAAACATGGGCATCCATGTTACTGGCCATGGTCCAATTTGTCTCCACCCCAGGTCAGCGACGGGGCATTCCTCTTCTTCCATGCCCTTCCTTCAAGAAGGGCCCCTGCGATCAGAGGGAGGGATACTGACAGTTCTACATTGACCATCTGATGGGTTGCCCCGGGATCTATCTTTCCCCAGGATTGCGCCTCACCGAGGGTAGATCCGGAAAGACCGCCCCACTCCGGTCTGTCCATGGTGATCTGAAATGCGTATTCGTGGCCATCCTGGTCACCATAGAGCATATCGGCCATGACAACAGCATCGTTGATGTAGTTCTTTGGAACGCCGCCGCCAAGATATACCGCTCCCGTTGCCTTCGATGAATGCATTATCTGCGCCATCTCGTAGTTATCCCTGATGGTATCGAGGATGAAGATATCCTCGTCCTTGGCACCCTCATCCCTCTGTCTCTTGTACGAGGTTGCAAGGCCAATTCCTATAGAAGAATCCGCTATGGCCGGACAATAGATGGGCACACCTTCCTCGAAGGCGGCTCCCAGGATAGAACCCCTGTCCTTGGTGCATCGCTCCCCAAGGATGGCCATGAGCTCCCTGGTGGAATATCTTCCGCTTCCAAGTGACTCCATTAACTTCCCGATGGATACATCGGTCTCCCGGAACTTTTCCTCGTCCACATACGTGTCATGGATCCTGTCGATCATGTATTCATGAAGAAGAACGTCATCCGAATCCACATTACCACGATAATGATGATACCCCATCGCCTGGTAGTAATCCTGATAGACGACCGCACCTGTGGTTGCTATCACATCGACCAGGCCGACCCTTATCAGATCGGTGATCACATTCCTTAGGCCTGCGGCGATGGCAGATCCGGCAAGCCCCATGAAAACTGTATGGGACCCATCCTCATCTGTCATCTTCCGGTAGATATCAACACACTGGGAGAGCCTCCGAGCCTGAAATGAGGTTCCCGAGAACTGATCAAGTAGGTCACCGATGGTTATTTTCTTTGAAAGATCTATCATCTTGATCGGGGTTTTGAGAAGTTCATCACGAGTGGGTCTTTCATCTTTCATCGGATCACCTCAGGGGACGAAAACCGCAGCTGAAAGAGCAGTTGTCCATCTTCCGTTATCTTCGACCTGGGTATAGGATGTGACGTTCTGGGTATTTACTATCCTTCCATCCATCTTGAAGATGTCCCTCTTTTCATCGTAGTTGGAATCCACGTCAAATTTGATCCCCAGGGTGGAAGCCAGCATCTCTGCGGCCAGGTCCTCTGCATAATCTCCCGCATCCTTTGCCTGCTGCCCGTATGAATGATGCTCGGAGAGATACCCATAGGATTCCTCCCTCTGGGGGATCGCAACTCCTATGGATGCAGCGATCCTTCTTCCGGGTTCGTTCGATTCGGCCTTGCTCATGACACAAAAAACTATCTGCCCGGGCTGAAGATCTTTCAATCCATCCTCTTTATCCATTATCCTTGCTCCGGGGGGATAGATGGATGATACGGTGACCAGATTATATCTCTCGATCCCGGCATCCCTGAGGGCAAGTTCGAAGCTGGCCAGCTTTTCTCGATGCCTTCCTATACCGGTGGTCAGGAAAAGTCTCTTCGGCCTGAGACCCGTAATATCGTTCATGCAAACACAAGAATCCGCACATATTTAAATGGGCTGGAAGCGAGATTGCCAGACAATGGGGTGGATGCGCACCTCATTATCGGGGGAAATGGACCATATCTCCCGATGATCCTCGCATCCTTGTTGGGCTATCCTTAAATATGACCTCTATAATAGTGGGCGGCACCAGGTAGTATTATCTACCAAAAACGGAGGCGAACGAGATGGCCAGAAAGCCCAACAGGATGTACCGCCAGTTAAGGGGACGACCATTCACAAGGAAGGAGTATACCGGTGGTATTCCAGCACCCAGGATACAGCAGTTCGTAAGCGGTAACAGGCAGTTATCATTCCCTTCTATCTATCATCTGATCGTCAAGGAGCAGTGCCACATTAGACACACAGCCCTTGAGGCAGCTCGTATCGCTGCAAACAAGTACATCTCCAAGATGGCAGGTACTCAGAACTATAGACTGGTGATCAGGGTATATCCCCATCACATTCTCAGGGAGAACAAGCAGGCAACAGGAGCCGGAGCAGATAGGGTCTCACAGGGAATGAGAAAATCATTCGGAAAGAACGTGGGAACCGCTGCAAGGGTCAAGACCGGTCAGCAGGTCATCACGCTCGAGGTGAACGAGCCCATGGAGATACATGCAAAGATCGCTCTCAGGAAGGCCTCACAGAAACTTCCCTCACCTGTCTACATCGTTAAGGCCGAGTAAGGAAACGATTTTATCCGGAGAATCAACTCCACCTCCATGGCACGGGGGAAAAAGACCATTGGGAAACAGTCTTTGGAAGATCCAAAGGACGAGTATCTCTCTCTCTTTGTCAAGGACGAACATGACAAAGTGAAGGGGGAGACGATCGGAGTTGAAGGGAAAGAGATCGTTCTCAAGGATGGAAGTGTATTTCTCAAGGTACCTCTTAATTCATTTAAGCTGGAAGACAATATCTTGCGTATCGTGAAGAAGATAGACTGGAAGAAAGCAAGGAAGAAGGGTCAGAAATGGAAGGACAAGGAACTCGACCCATTACAGGTGTGATATGATGGCGAAAGAGGAATTCATGAACAAGATGGTCATTGCGATCAGGACGGATATCAAACTCTCACCTGGAAAGATGGCCGTCCAGGTGGCCCATGCAGCGGTCAATTGTGCTTTTTCTACCAAGAAGGACCATGAGCGGTGGTTCAAAGCGTGGTACAAGGAAGGACAGAAGAAGGTCGTTGTCAAGGGAGGTTCCCTGAAGGACCTGTATGAGTTGAAGAACGTTGCTGAAGGGTTGGGCCTATCCACATCAATAGTGCAGGATGCGGGTAAGACCGAGGTGGAACCGGGGACCGTGACCTGCCTCGGGATCGGACCTGGCCCATCACCCGAGGTGAACAAGGTAACAGGGTCCTTAACGTTGGTATGAGGTGGAAGATGTCGGGATGGCCATTGAAGGATCAAGTTCGGGTGGCCGGGGTGGATGATGGCAGATATATCCGGGGATCCGATAGAACACCGATCGTCATAACCATCATGAGATTGGACGGATATGTGGAAGGGGTGCTGATCTCTGACGTCGGGACAGACGGTTCGGACTCATCGGAATGTGTATACGATATGTTGAAGGCAAGCGGTCATCTTCCACAGATCAGGGCCATTCTATCAGATGGGGCCTGTCTTGCCGGGTTCAATGTTCTGGACATGTTGGATCTTCATGAAAGGACCGGAGTTCCCATTATCACCTGTTCTGATAAGGAGCCAAAAACCCATTCCATCGCAGAGGCGCTGAAAGGGACCTTTCAGGATTGGGAAGAGCGCCTTTCAATGATCACCAGATATGAACCGAAAGAGGTCGATCTGAAAGATGGACCCTGTTTTATAAGATGTGAGGGGATCACCCAGGAGAAGGCCGAATGGTTGGTAAGAAAGGCCACAGTACGTGGAAGAACACCTGAACCGATCAGGATCTCCCACATGATCGCGCACTCGCTTGATCGATCGTCAGAGGTGAATTGAGATGGATGAAAGGATCCTGCTGTTGAAACTTGCCAGGATGGGGGCCATGGAGCATTACATCACGATAACGACCAGTTCCCTGGGAGAGGAGATCGGGACCTCTCAGCAATCGGCATCCATCTATCTGAAGAAATTAAGCTCCAAAGGTCTGGTGGAAAGGAGTTTAAAAAGAGCTGGAACGAGCCTCAGGATCACCAATGACGGAGTGGAGCTGTTGATGGGGATGTACAATGAGCTCGGGTCCCTGTTCGGAACCGGACGTGAGATAGAAGCAGTGGGAAAGATATCTTGCGGCCTGGGGGAAGGAGCCTACTATCTTTCACAACAGGGTTACATCGACCAGATCAAAGAACAATTCCACATTGACCCATTCCCAGGAACATTGAACATATTACTCTCAAGACCGTACGTTCCCCTACTTGACCTTCTCAGAAAGGGACCCGGTATCAAAGTGGAGGGGTTCAGATCGGGAGAGAGAACGTTCGGAGCCTGTCTCTGTTATCCGTGCAGTGTCAACGAAATAAAAAGCGTGGTCATGGTCCCGAACAGGACCTTGCACAACGACACCATCGAGGTGGTATCTGATGTCAAACTGAGGGATGAACTTATGCTGGAGGATGGTGACCGGGTGACCGTATCGATCACTTATCCTGCCCGGAAGCCCGATCCTCAATGATCTCTTTTCTATTTGATATCGAACGTTCCTGATAACCTGTACTTCCGTTCCTACCTCTTCCGCGTCCCCTGTTTCTGGAGTGTTTCTTCATATCCACACCCAGCTTCTCTGACAAGAGGGTGGACATCTCATCCATGCAGACCTGAAGCGTTCGATCCGCCCTTCCCTTGCCATTGATCCCTGCGGCCCCATCATGGCCACCGCCCTGGGCACCCGTCATGTTGCCGACCTTTTCCATGAAATGGCCCAGATGGACCCCCATCTTCAGGATATGGGGTTTTGCCCTGGAGGAAACCCTCAGATCATCTTTCTTCTCTGCTGCGACAAAGGCAACATCGGCTCCGGCAACGAGCAATACCCTGCAGGCCGCAGCCTCAAAAGAATTCACCCTGGAAATGGCGATCACCTGATCTCCGATCTTCCTGTACTGTATCCTTTTCATGGCCTTCAGCTGGGCCACTTTCTTGGATACATCGAAGTATTCGTCACCTTCGATTATCATGAGAACATCCTCCATCGAGATATCAGATCCGCCAAGGAGGAAGGATGACACTTCGAGGTCCACGGGACGGGTGAACCTGAACTTACCAGTGTCTGCGATTATACCTGCGAGGGATGCCGTGGCCATATCATTTGTCAAGGGTGATCCTGTCAACATGGCCATTTGAAGCGCGATCTCGACGCAGGCTCCCTTGGAATCATCGATATATGCGCTGTCGTTCCAATGAGAATGGTCCGGATGATGGTCTATCACATGAAGGTCCGGCCAATCGGAGATATCCCTCTCCATTACCTGAATGGGTGATGAGGAATCGACAACGATCACCAATGATACATCATCAAGGTCAGGGTCCAGTTCCATTTCGATATTGAAATGGTTCAACAGCTTCTTTCCGGGATGTGAGATCGATCTGAACGCTCCCAATCTCACCCATGGAAAGGTCCATTTGAGAACAAGAGATGTTGCAACCGCATCAAGGTCGGCATTATGATGGGCAAGGACCATCACGTTATCGTCCGATCGGTCAATTATATCTGATACTATCTTCCATAACCTGGAACGGTCCTTTGGAAAAGGCAGATACCCGCGCCCGAAGGTCCATCCCACCTGAGAGAGTGCGGGCCTCATGCCGATGTTGGAGGTCATCCTCATCCCTTTAAGGATTCGTTGATCTCGGCCCCCAGCTTCTCGTACATCTCCTTGAGGGTCTTCTCCTGTGAGCTGAAAGAGTTCAACCTCACTTCAAGGGTCTCGGAATCTTCCTTGAGTTCATTCAGAAGGGAATCCTTGTCGGATACCTTCAGCAGAAGATCTCCGATCCTCCTGTAGATCTCTCCGTCCTTCTGTTTCTCGAGAGCTTCGATCGAGGAGTCCATCTCCTTCTTCCTGGCCTCCATCTCACCCTTCTGGGATAATAGTATCTGAAGCTGCTGTTTGAGCTGTTCGAAGTTGGATATCTTCTCCTGTAACTCTTTCGGGAACTGGTATGCCATGTGGGACCACCTTTTCGTGCCTATCGCAACGGTCAATATATAGATTTTCACTCATCGAGGGATACTGCCATGGCTGCTGAAAGCAGCCCCGTATATGAATTCAACATGGCCCTGATGGTGGATAGATCGGATGATATCATCTTCAACCAAGGTGAATGATCAACATTACCGGAATCGACAATGACCACACCACCTTCCGGTGCGGAAATGGATTCTACCTCCATGGCCCTCGAAATGCTGTCCCGAACATTGTCCGGAAGGTCCACCCAGAGTTCAATAACGGCCTGCAAGGCCATCGTCTCCTTACTTGATAGAGAGAACGACCTTCTTCCTGTTGGGTCTCTCTTTGTAGAAAATCTTGTAACCGCATTTGGAGCACTGAATACCGATGGGACTGAACTCTGTCACCAATTTCTCTCCACATCTGCCACAACGATACATCTTACAACCTCGTTAGACGATTTTCCAGTGTCTTGAACTTCCCGGTCTTTGGGGAGTAGGCTCCACCAATGAACTTCAGGGAACAGGACCTGCATTCCCAGATGCCGGCAGATACCCTCTTTACATTCTTCTTGGTACATTTCGGGCAGATGTATCTGTTGTGCTTGTTCGTATCGATGGAGCGTATCTGCTTCTTGACGCTCAGTCCGTACCTTGGACCAAATCTTCCCGAACTACCGACCTTCTTGGTTCTTCTACTCATCTCAGGTCCTCCTGACCGGGGTCAAACACCCTTGGGGAGCACTAGCATAGGATTTTTATATATATATGTTACGCAAATTGACAGGCCAGGACTAATTCAGCAACTTGGTCTCGGCCTCACCATGTGTCCTGGAGTTTACCATATCAAAGAACTCGATCTGGAGGCCCGCAGGGATCTCGACAAGACATAACCACTCACCGGATTTCGTCCACTCCTCTTTCAATACCTTGCCGAATCCCCTGACCTCTCCGACCAGTTTGCCATAGTGGCCTGCACTGGTCTTGACTGCGATCTGGGCCATTTCCATCCTGATAGGTATCACAGGCCGGAGAGCCTTGAGGGCTTCGGTCATCTGTGCTTCCGGGTTCTTGAAAGGATCTATGTTGAACTTTGCCTCATTGAGGGCCATATCTATCCTGCCGGGAGGGTGAGGGGATTTTGTGGTTGGGTTGATGCAGTTCCTTGATAGAAGTGCCACGATCTTCTTCCTCTTTTCTTCCTGCATCCTCTTTCTCTGTTCCGTTGTGAGCTGTATCTCTCCCTTTTCCAGGATCATTGAAACTATTTCATCAAGGTCTGTTGTCTTGAACACCTTGTTCAACAGGTCCGAAGGGGCCCGATCACCCTTGTGAGCGTCAAGAAAGATATCTTCCACTGCCATTATCTCCGATATATCTGGCTTATCCTCCTTCTCACGAAAATCGTGTGCCAGGTCGGGGTCGACATATATCTCGAACCGCTCCCCATCCCGATCTAGTCTAGCAATGACCGCATCGTCCAGGGATACCATATCAATAACTCCTATCATTTGTTAAGTTCTTTCACAAACTTGGCAACCTTCTCTTGTTCCATCTTCTTGAACGATTCCTTCTTGCTCACGAGACCGATCTCCACAGCGAAGGTGTTCAAGCTTGCTTCATCAGCGGCACCAAGTACGGCTTCGAGGCCCAACTTGATCGCCTGGTCCTGGCCCATGTTCTCCTTGTATTTGTCCTCGAAGATCTCCATGACAACTGAACGGCCTGAGCCTATGGATCCCGCCTTGTAGGACATCATTGCACCGGATGGATCGGTTTCGTAGAGATGGACGCCCTTTTCATCAATACCCGCGATCAGAAGAGCGGTCCCGAAGGGCCTCACTCCACCGTACTGGGTGTAGTTCTGTTTGAAGTCGCAGATCTTCTTCACAAGGACATCCACCGGGATCTTCTCGCTGTAAGTGATCTTGTTGATCTGGGATTCCACACGGGCCCTATCGACCAGGACCCTTGCATCT
The DNA here is from genome assembly GCA_030595715.1 of Thermoplasmatales archaeon. Taxonomy (GTDB): domain Archaea; phylum Thermoplasmatota; class Penumbrarchaeia; order Penumbrarchaeales; family Penumbrarchaeaceae; genus Penumbrarchaeum. The sequence goes on along the minus strand of JAUVCN010000016.1, from coordinate 20,970 downwards.
GCCACAAGCCCTGATGTGGCGCAGCCGATCAGATCATCGATCTTGAATATCTTCTCAATGGAGGACGGTTCGATGAGAGGGGATGAAATCCTCTTGTCTATGATCAGGATCGCTCCGTCTTTGAACTTCAAACCTACCGTGGTGGTCCCCCTTTTCACTGCCTCCCTCGCATATTCCACCTGGAACAGTCTGCCATCTGGAGAGAAAACGGTTATCGCTCTGTCGTATGCCATATTTCCCGGCTGCATCGTCATAACCTCCTACTCGATCAATAGGGCCAGTCTAATGGTCCGGCCCTGGGTCAACTTACGCGGAGTTTCTTAATGAATTATATACTTATTGGGCTAATGGACAACTGTTCAAAGAACAATTTATCCCATCCTATCCTTCACTTCCTCTCCTGCCGGTAATGATGACCTTCCCTGGCCTTTTCCGGTATATGTTTGAAGAAAGCGCCCCTCAATGTTCCCGATGTTCCAACGACCCTCAAGTGGAACTCACCCTCCCTCAATGGAACTCCATCCAATGAGTTCAAGATGTCTATCAGATCATCTGAACCTCTGTGCCCGGTCCTGATTATCGCCCAATCGTTATGATGATAGACGAACCATGGTTTGATCCTGTTGAAATCGTCCTCATCAAGGTCCCTTGTCCTATCCCTTGTCAATTTGATGAGAAGACCTTTCCCCACGGCTGCAGGGGATAGGATATGAACAACGATGTAGCGTCTTCTGTTCTCGTGGACCATGCCCATACCAATGATTTCAGGGATTAATCGGTTTCGGTCCCTTGGATTAGAGGAGAATCCCAGAAACCTAAAATACCCGGCATAACCTGAAGAGGTAAAGTTTATATCCCGCTCGGGGATATTTGTATAGATATCTGATACGATCCCCAATGCCGATCTTAGGGGATCTACAAGGAGTGGCCCACATGAAGTTCCAAAGAGCAGCATCCATAGTTCTTATGACCATGGCCATCATTCTGATCGCAGGAGAACTTCCTGTGACCGGGGACGTAAAGGGGCAGGTCGCAGGACCCCTTGAACTCAATATGATGAGCCTTTACTTTGCCGAGGGGATGGAATTGGATCCCCTCTTACCAGCCACTGATGAATATCAAGCAATATCCATCCCCAACGGTTTCATAAAGGATGGGTTTCGTGGCCTCAATCTCCTTCCGGTCGGTCATACATACTGGAAGACCGTTGGAACGTGGTATACCCAACCATTGAAACAGAAGATCAATCTCGGCGGTCTGGCCGAGGTCAATATATATACATACAAACCGGAAGGTTCGGAGGGGGGTTCCCCCTCTTCCGACTTCAGGTTCGAGATCATGAGGGGAAACGAGGTTCTCTTGGACCTTTTCATAGGGGGTGTCAGGATCACCGAGGGAACGGATACACTTGTCACGGTGACGGGATCCTTCCCGCCTGGAAATGATACTACGATCGAGCCCGGGACATCACTTGCACTGAGGATCACCGCAAAATGCAATGGCGGAGGTGCAATGGTGAAGTTCGGTTCCACCACATATAAATCAGGATTCACCTTTGGATCCAATGCGCTACAGATTCACACTATCCATATGGGCCCACATCATGTGGTCCTGGAATACAAGGATGCATTCATGGTCCCTTGGACCAAACTCCACACAGAATTGACCCTTGACAGGGTGATCATACCAAATATGGATATGTCATCGCTCATGAACTCTGTCAACATGACCAGAGAGCTTCACTGGGATAGGGAAAATAAACCGGGAGAGTACGAGATGTTCATATCTCTTGGATATTCACCTGAACAGAACATTTCACAACAATTCTTCTTGAAGATCCCAAAGGTGAATATCGAATGGTTCAAATTGGGTAATATTGGAAATATGGTCCAGAACAACAGCAGTATCGTCGTGATCGTGATACTGGCACTTGCAGGTCTTGTTATGTACTCGAGATATCGTGGAAGGCTCTGGAACCGCAGAGTGAAGTTACTATCACCCGATATCAGGAAAAAGGAACGTGCTTCCCAGAAGACCGCATGGAAGGAGATGGATGCCAAGAGACGTCAGAGATGGAAGGTAGAGAGGGAGAAAAAGGTCATCGAGGAGGAGGACGATGTTGATGAGATAGAAGATGCGGAGTTCCGTATCTTCAAGAGAAAGAACAAGAAGGGAGCGCCCACCTTCCGCCCGGAAGAACTCGACGATGATCAGCCGATGGATGACATCGAACTCTGATCGAGAAGGTTCGCCATTTCACTTCTCGAATATGTAGTGTTGTCAATGCTCATCCCCAAAGATGAATATCGAACCCCGGATGACCGTGCATGTAAAGGTGGATCACGAGTGGGATCGCATACACATTCGATCGGCCCCGGGAAACACTAATCTATTCAAGATGCGTTGCCCGAATGGGTTGGATTCCATGACAGGTCTTTTCGGTACGGTAATTAGAGATAGAGCCTTGCATACATTGTTCTACGGAACGGATTATCACAGCCATCTGGGGACGAAATACGGGGGTATCGCCTACATCGATGAGAACGGTGACACCATCAAAAAGATCCATGATATCTCGAATTCCCAGTTCAAATCAAAATTCCATGACGAGATCGAGGGGATCAAAACGAGTATTGCAATTGGGGCGATATCCGATAAGGACCCGCAGCCTCTAACCTTTGTTTCAAAGTTCGGACCGTTCGCGATCTGTATGAACGGGCTCATCGTCAACAAGGAGGATATAAAAAAAGTATTGATAGACGAGGGGACGAACTTCGCAGAGGTCTATCACGGCGAGATCAACCAGGCGGACCTGGTTGCAAACCTGATGAACAAGAAAGACACGATAGAAGATGGGATCAGGTCCATGTGGGATATGATCGAAGGATCTGCCACAATATTGATCATGACCCCGGATGGGATATTCGCCGCCAGGGATAGAAAAGGGATCAGCCCCCTCGTTTTGGGTGTGAAGGGAAAAGAATGGGTGGTGGCCAGCGAGAGCAGTTCCTTGACGAATCTGGGTTTCGAGATCTTCAAATATATTGAACCGGGAGAGATAGTCAAGATAACGGATGACGGACCGAACATCATCACAGGCACGAACGGAGAGAGAAAGATATGTGCCTTCCTATGGATCTATACGGGGTTCCCGTGCGCCAATTACGAAGGGATCAACACAGAGATCGTACGGGAGAACTCCGGAAGATACCTTGCAAAGCGTGACAATGTAGAAGCGGACCTTGCAGCCGGGGTTCCGGACTCCGGAACGGCCCACGCCATCGGGTATGCAATGGAAGCTGGAATACCGTTTCGAAGGGTCCTTATGAAATATACCCCCGGCTACGGAAGAAGCTACACTCCGCTGACCCAGGAAGAAAGGGACAGGGTGGCCCAGATGAAGCTGATCCCGAACGAAGCAACGATCAAGGGTAACAGGATCATCCTCTGCGAGGATTCGATAGTCAGGGGTACACAGTTGAAGAATTTCACTGTCAACAAATTGAGGGAGGCGGGAGCGAAGGAAGTGCACGTCCGCCCGGCCTGCCCCCCATTGATGTTCCCATGCAGATACATGCTCTCTACCAGAAACAAGACCGAGCTTGTTGCGAGGCGTGCCATCATGGATCTGGAAGGCAGGGACCTTGAAGATAACGAGATCGATGAGTATCTGGACCCGGGTAGTGAGAATTACAAGAAAATGGTGGACTGGATCGCAAGGGACCTGGGACTCGATACCCTCCAATACCAGAGGTTGGAGGACATGGTTGACGCTATCGGACTTCCGAAGGATGATCTCTGTCTATACTGCTGGACTGGAAAAGAGATCTGAACAGGTATCCTATCCGGAGATGTCGATCATCTTCCCTGATAGGGGAACTCGGGCCGGATGTAGAAAGATTTACGATCATCAAGAGGCTCTACACGATCGATCTCATTGCTCCTCCGGAAGGAATATGGATAGAAACCCCTGTCGGAGAGAGATCTCTTATCCTCAATGATCTGACCGTTCTGGGTTATGCATGTATTGACCTTCTTCTCCTTTCGCCAGTTGTCGGATCTGAAGAAGTTCATCCTGCCATCCTTCTTGTTTCTCTGTTTTTCAGCCGAAGGAAGGTGCAACTGACATGATATGTTATGAGAGACACTATCAAGATCTTCATCCTCATCAGACCCTTTCTCATCTGATATCGGTGCTGCCGTGAATCCCTTGTACCTGTCATTTTCGTTGTTGGTCCTGATTATCAACAAAGACCCCACGACCACTATGATTATCAGACCGAAGATGAAAACGAAAAAGACAGCAGTGACCTCTCCGGAGGGATCGTCCTCATCGATCTCTTGATCGGTGATGTTTCCGTCAGTATCCATTGTATCATTTCCGTCAGTATCCAATGTATCGTTTCCGTCATTGATCTCCTTATCTTTACTGACATTATCAAAAACATTTATCATTATCATATCATTCGCCGATGAACCATCTTCATCGGTAACTATGAAGGAAATGTTGTGGATCCCCGGTAAGATCATGATGCCGCTGATATCCGGACCTTCCCCTACCTTCTTTCCATCGATATCCCAGTAACATGATATCTCCTGCCCGTATGCCTCATCCCTATCTGTGAACCTTCCGGAAAAATTCCATTTGAAGGATATGTTCCCGGAGGTATTGTTCTCCGGGGTGATTATCTTCACATCTTCCGGCGGATCGTTGACATGTCCGACCTCGATCGCGATGGTCACGTTCACTGTTGAGACCTCGTCGGATGCCTCGATGACCACTTCAGTGATGCCATTCCAATCCGGATCGGGGACCAACAGCTCTTTGCCCCCTGCTATCGAAATATTCAGGAAGGGTCCAGGGATGATGTTATAGTAAAGTTGATCCTCATCGGGATCTTCAAAGAGAACGGTCGGGTCCAGTTCTCTTCCGGAAGTGTCTTCCAGGATATTGATCGTTCTTGGGATACCATCGAGTACCCGGGGCCCAGTGTTCGATATCTTGATCGTCCGATCGACCACCATACTTCGATCGATACCATCATTACAGCTGACAAGAACGCTCCATATCTGATCCTCTGCCGTAAGATCATGATCGATGGTGGAGATGAGAGAAGTGGTGTTCTCGATCTTCATGTCGGGAACCCCGTCCACCAACCATTCATAGGTGTAGACCAATTCTTCGGTTGGTGTTTCGATATCCAAACCAACATCGACAACCGAAATCAAGAGGTCATCCAATGTTCCAGGTTCCTTTATCTGGAACTCGATCGTCGGAGGTGATGGGACATTATTGATCACCATTAGTGTACCAATATTGAATATGGAAATTTCAAAATTCGATGACATATTGGATATTGTTACAATGAAAGACCAAGCGCCCAACTCACAATCTACCGGGATCTTGACAGTCCAGTTCCACGTGTCATCATGGAACCCATTACCGATGATCGATGAAACGGGAAGGAGCTGGCCCTCGGGTCCGGATGATGCCAGACCAACGATCAGGTCCTGTGAGCTCTGGACCTCTTCCGTGAGGGAAGCTTCTATTTGCAATTCCTCTGTCCTTCTTATCATTGTTCCATGATCCATTGACCCTTCGATCAGGCCATTCCGTGGATCGTTCAGGGTTTTTATCCCCCTGACAGAAATATTCCCGGTCATGTGATCGGATACCATAACGACCAGTATCTCGATCGCCTGAACCTCTTCGGGGAGCTCCGCAAGTCCCGAACCGTTCCAGAAAGGGATATACATCTTCTCGCAAATGAACCCGTATCTCAGAACACAATCCATGGTGGAGAATCCTGTTATCGGGTCTCCTGATATCGGATCCATCAGGCCGACATAGACATCGTTGCCGCTTCCTATCCCATCTATACAAAATGAGAGTAGATCAGGCCAGGGGCCGGATTCCTTCACCAACGGTTCCGTGATGAAATATTGAATGTTGGACCCGCTTGTCATGTTGAGGTATCCGGGTTCGAATGACGCGTCGGTCTCCCTGATATGAAGAAGAGTGGATAGGTCCTCATCGTAAGGAAATGAGGTCGAGTAGTTTATCGCAACATCATCGATCATTGGAGTGACGCTTCCGCTTCCGGTCAGAACAAAACTCAATGACAATGATCGAGGAGGGTCTGATCCCATCCAACTTTCATTCAATTCGATCACGTGATCGTAGTATTCACCATGGATCCGATCACCCTGGAATGTCGAAAGGTTCGACCATCCTTCATCAGGAAAGGATCTGGACCTGTTCTCGGAATCAATGATCCTGATCATGACCTCCGATCCGTTCGGTATATTGGCGTTTATCCCCACATCCTCCCAACATCGAAGTATTGGGGAAGATACCGCGTTCAATTCCAGGGAGCCGGTTTCCATATAGGCCCCGATCCGTTTCAAGCTGATCGAATGCTTATCAATGTCAGATCTGCAATAGAGCACGATATCATCAATGCTTGATATCGAAGGATGATCTATGACGCTCTCGTTGACATCCAATGGCCTCATGCTCAGGTCCAGAGGGTTCTCCTCGTCGATTGAGCAGCTGTAATATAGTTCGGATGAAGCTGTAAGGAATGTTATGAACAACCTACCGCCATGATAGGAAGCAACGAATCTATCTATTCCCCCATAGGAGGAATTGAGTCCTTCATGGTCGAGCTCGATGATCTGGTTCGTCCAGTTTATTCCGTTATCAGAAGACATTGAACAATGGATACGGTCTTCTCCGGGTATATTGAAAAGAACTGCGATCCGATCGTCGATGGCAACTGCCTGGACTTCGGAACTGTTTTCATGTATGTAGGTAATATTTATTGAAGGGGTGAAGGAAAGCCCACCATCGTGAGATGACCTTGACATCAATGTCAGATCATTTGATGATCTGTTTATTTCGATCCCGTTGATATAGAATATATACAAGGAGGTCCCGGTCCCGTTCTCCAATGTTAGAATGGAAAAGGAATCACAATGGCCGTTTTGCAGGATCTCGGAACCACTCGACCAGTCATCTCCATCGAACCGATATAGAGTGCATCTCATCTGGTTCGTATCACTCACGAACAGACACAATGAGCCGCCAATACTTACTGCCTCGAAATCGGATAGTAACCCACTCTTGATCTCCACGCGGTCGCTGTTCACAAGCTCCATGATGTTATCCAATGGTGAATGTTGGACGAAGAGGTCGTTCTTGCTCGGATTCGATTGATCATGAGGTGAGAAGAATACAAAGAGACTGCCATTCCAGATCGCGAGGGAAGCTCTGATGATATCACACTTACCCTTCCAAACCAGTATTGGCTCTGACCAGTTCTCTCCTCTGTTCGAAGAATTCTTTATCATAAGGTTGATATTTGCTCCCTCCGAGATGGAATAGATGAGAAAGATCGAGGAGTCGTTGGTGATCAAGGTCCTGTCCGGGTGAACGTGACATAGGGGGATGAGATCTTTCGAAGTGATCCCATGAACCTGTTCCGGTGCCTCAAGATCATTGACGATGCAACCTCGATCGAGAACGGTTCCATTCAGATATGCAATGCCCGATCCATCAGAGAGATCCTCGATATGGACCGTAGGCCCCGTATCCGATGTTGAAGAGCGAGAATTGGGACACGGTCCGATCCGATCATCCGCCTCCTGGGAAGTTTCCGGATCGAAAGATGAACTATCATCCTTGATCTCATTCCCGTAAACGGAACTCATGGGAGATGCCACTAGGATCAGCAGGGCGATCGATATGAGGATCGAGATTCTTATACGTTGAGGATTTTCTTTAGATATCATAGTGCAATTCTTTCAAGTTGTAAGGATAGTATAAAAATATGCTTTCATTATTCTCCATATTTATTGTTTACAATGTAGGTTTGTTATTCTGATATTGAAATGGACAGATGCTCGATCCTTCACTCATCTTGGGACTGGAAATTGGACACAAGGCCCTGCTAAGGAAAAGTTACGACCCTTGAGCTTTGAATGCTCGAGATGAAAATATTAATCGTCTAGAACTCGAAAAGGCTCGCCTGATGAGGCGCTTTTTCCTTTTCCTCCTTCTCTTCAGGTTCGGGAGCGATGTCGACCTTGACCGTGTCCTTTTCCTCTTCTTCATTGATGAAGGAGGCCAGACCTCCTCCGATCTCCCGGGGGGCCGTCGAGGTTGATCGGATCGATTCGGCTCCTTCGATTATGGACCTCATCTCCTTCTCGTTGAGTTTCCCACGGGTAAGAAGCTTGAGATGATCCTTTCCAAGGCTCGTTCTGGATAGTAGATGTGATGCGAATTCAGGATCCCTCAGACATAGAAGACCCATCCTCTGGAGGGCATCCTCTTTCTGATATCTTATGGACGTGTGTGTCAATTTACCCAGTTCACGAGCTGTCTCCTTCAATCTGGCCCTGGAATCCTTGGTCCTTGACATGGACTTCAGATATGATGGGAAATTGTACCTGCCACCCCCTCTTTGAGGAAAATGCTTTGAGATCGGCAAGGTTGCGATCGTATCCTTTGCATATGACCAGAGCTTGTAGTTCTGTTTCCTTCGGACCCTGCCAAGATAAACATCCGCTCTCGAAAGAACGGCATATGCTCTATCAAGATCGGCCGGATGGCCCATCTCCACCGGGACATTCTCCGCCATCCAGAGCATCAGTGTATTGATGTCCTCATCCATATCCCTGAGCGCTGCCCGGGAAGCTTTTAGCGATCTTGCATTGAAAACCTTCTCTAAGACCTTGAAGATGTTCTCTTTCGTGTCACGGTATCCCAGAACATCGAGGTCAACCACCCGGATCCTCTGCTTTCCCGTGGAGATGATCTGCAGGTCGGAAACAGCGGACCTCATATCACCACCTGATCTCTCAGCGATGGCCATGATCACATCATCGGTATACATCACACCTTCACTTTCACAGATCTGCCGCAATCTCTTTGCGATGGAAGCTGGAGAGAGTTTCCTGAAACGTATCTTCTCACATGTGAAATTCAATGATGAACCCGCACCTGATGTGAGCCCATAAAGATTGTTCACAATAAGTATGACCGGATGTTTCGTCAATTTGATCAATTCAATAATGGCACGCTTCCCCCCTCTGTCCCCTACATCCGGACCCTCAGCAACAGAAGCGCCCCTCTCGTAAAGATTGTCGGCCTCATCGAGAAGTATCATTTTCAGCTTCATGGGGGACCTTCCGGAAAAACCGTCAACATCGGTAATGTCCCGGGACATCGCTCCTCTTGTTACGATCTTCCTTATCGATTCAAGGTTCCTCGCATCGGAGGCGTTCAGCTCTACAACATCCCAACCGAACTCATTGGCAAGCGCCATTGCGGCGGTTGTCTTGCCTATCCCTGCATCCCCCTCGAGGATCAGGGCCTTCTTCTTCGGAGGTTTTCCATCCTTCCAGGCAGATGCCCAGGACCTCAACTGCCGGATCACGTTGATGTGTCCGGTCAGATGATCCAACCTTCCGGGGCGATATTTCTCGGTCCAGGAAATATAGGCACCTTCATGGGGGGAATCTGCCATGGAGGTACATCCTTTCGGTATTACTTTATCATTTCCAGAGAGTGGACCGAAACTTGTTCTCACAATCTCATTGGCATGGAATTACCTTTAAATAATCTCCCTCTGGTTACACCTTCGACATCCTTGATGTCTGTGAAAAGGAGGATCCCTCATTGAGTGAAGAGGCCAAGGCTTCCACAAGCAAGAGACTGGATTCCATTGAGGACCTGCCCACCGGTATGATCATCATCAACGAGGAGGGAAGGGTGGAGGCCGTGAACAGAGAGTTCACCAGGTTGGTTGGGATGGATGGATCACTGATCGTGGGAGAGCTTATCTTCGATATGGTCGGTCCGTCCGACATACCTCTACTCCTCGACCTTGTGAGGTCCGAAGGGATGGAAGAACCGAAGATGATCAATATCACCTGGAAGAACGAGGAAGGATATCTGTTTCTGATCGGATCTTCCTTGAAGACCAAGGGTGCAATAAAGCGTATCATATGTAGTTTCATCATGAAGGAGAATGGATCAGGCATCAGATCGGTCCCGAGAAGCGCACTTGAGGATCTCCCGTTCCCGGTCGCCATCCTGAACAAGAGATTGGAGCCTCTCTTTCAGAACTCGGCTACCGATGAACAGATATCACTCGTATCCAAACGGAAGGACCCGGTTAAATACCCCAGAAAGGAACTCAAAGGCCTGCTGATGCAGGCATTGACGGAGGGGCAAAGAGGAACCCTTGAAGTGTCGGTCCCGATGAAGGATGGGGAGAGAAAGTTCGATGTTATCGTGGTACCGATCCACCATGGCAACGATACCACACAGGTGATGGAAATATGGATGGATATCACACCGATCGAGAGTGCAGGTCCCAACGGATCTGTCCTGAAAGGTATCGGAGACGATCTCATCGAAAATTCCAATGCCATCATTATCGGTATCGACATGGAAGGGAAGATCAACATCTTCAACTCGGGTGCCAAAAGGGCACTTGGATATGACCCCTCGGAAGTGGAGGGAACCATCTGGTTCGATTACCTGGTGGACCATGATGCCGAAAAGGGAAGACTGGAAGTGTTCCAATGGAACATCGGCACTGGATTCAGGACCCAATATGAGAGCAAGGTCCGGGCCTCTTCCGGAAGGGTGATCACCATACTACTGGAAAACAGCGTTATATTCAACAATGAAGGAGAGGTCTCCTTTATCCTGATGGTTGGTCAGGATGTCACAAAGACCAAGAAACTCGAAGGAACACTGCGCGATCAGTCCGAGAAATTGGCTGATGCCATGGAAGAACTGATGTTGTACAATGATCTGATGATCCATGACATGCACAATGCCAATGCCGGCATCCTAGGATATCTTGAACTTTTGGATATGGATAGTATCCCTGAAGTAAAAAAGAAGGATTATGTGAAAAGAGCACTTTCCGAAGTGAAGAAGAGCTCTTCCATCATCAAGGATGTCAAGGTGATGTCGCTTTCCAGACCAAATACGGGATCTGAAGCTGTCGACCTTGAAGGAGCTTTCATGAATTCCATCTCAAAATGGAAAGTTGACCCTGAGCATGAGAAGATCAAGATCGGTCGAGAGGGTACCGAGTTGCATGTTATGGCAGATGACCTGATCGAAGAAGCCATCATCAGGATCCTTGATAATGCCGTGGCACATTCAAAAAAGAAGGACATGAGCATATGGATCCATGTGAAACGGGACCATTCAAAAGCGAATCTGATCCCTTCCCCGGTCCATATCACCTTCAAGGACGATGGCGGCAGCATTCCCGAGAGTATGCTGGAAGCATTGCTGGAAAGGCCAGCCTCCACGGAATGGGGATCTCAGATGCTTGGACTGTATCTGGTGAAGAGGATAGTCAGCAATTACAACGGTCTGGTCTGGTTGGAAAGGATCAAGGGAGGAACGGAGCTACACATGATCCTGAGTGAAGCTGTTTGAGATCAGTCGGCAACGATATGAAGGTTCCCAGAATCATAGAATATCCATACGTTGTCCCGAACCTTCTTGGTAAGTTCGGACAGAGCCTTGTATACATCCTCTTCGGTCATACCAAGAACACGGGCGGCCTGTGCTGTGACCCACGGATAGTCCCCAAAATCATTGTCCCTTATGTACTCGTAGACCTTTTGTTCGGTCGATGTAAGGTCCTTGAAGGCCATCTACAACCCGCCTATCTCCAGCCGATACGCTCCACGCCACCATCACCGTGGTCCTTCTTGACCACTCTGAGCTTCCTTCTCTTTCCATCCTGTGATATGGAGGGGATCTCGAACTGTTCCTTTCTCTTGATCTTTCCGGGGAAGTGCTTCAGAAGGACCACTCTGGAGATGGACTGGATCCATCTGTAGGGGACACCGACACTTGCGCCGTCTTCCACCAGTTCATCGTTGGTCTCGGAGACCAGGAGCTCATATACCTCTCCGTTGTCCAGGTCAACGATTACATCCTCTACATACCCAAGGGAGAGTCCCTTGTCCGTGATCACTTCAAGTCCTTCCAGATGGGTTATCTCGGTCAGCATCTGCATCCCTCATTTCTCTTCGGTGAGAGTATTAACAACTGCCCCCACCGTGATATTTTTCGATAGTGGTGTTCTATTGTTTAAATCTTTGTAGAAAAGTGACAAGAATAATATTATGATGGGAATTCTACATTTCAAGAAAAGGAAAGAACCTGATCGATAGAAAATGATTTAAAAAAGGAGTTGAAAGAGGACCTGTCGATGATCAGCCATTTTATCGAAGATGGTGATATTGAATTGTAAGAAGAAAGGCGAGGTAACAATATCGATCGAAAGTAGTTACAGACGTCCACTTTTTCACCGTAAACATTAAGTTACATACCACAATCGACCAGTAGGTTGATTTCATGTCTCAGAAAGAGAGGGAAACAATAACAACTGTTTTCAAAGGGCAGAAGATCCTTAACGAACTGTTAAAGGACCCGACAAGAAGCCTCGAAGAGATCGCAAAGAGCTGCGGTTCCTACAGGCAGAAGGTCTGGAGGGAAAAGAGAAAGCTCGAGGACATGGAAGCCATCTGGGGATACACTGCAGTTGTGGATGAGAATGTCATAGACTGGAAATCATTCATACTTCTGATCAAATTGAAACCTCTCACGACCGACCAGGCAAAATTGCTGATCAAGAGACATCTTACAAATGCACCGGGCGAGCTCAACATCAGGCTGATGGACACCTATTACCTGAACGGAAAGTACGATCTACTGGTAATATTTTCGGCACCGAACAGGATGACGGCAAGGAAGTATTATGATTCCATCAGACTCGAATATGACAGGTATCTCGAGGACAGACCCGAGATAATCGATGTCGCATTCTCCCTCATCAGGTGGGGAAAGGTCAATCCGAACGTGGATAGATTGAAGGAATTCATCCCCCCCATACCCCAGCAAAGGGAATGATACCTCATATGTTTGGGGAATAACCATTAATGTCCGTAGTTATCTGAAAGTGGAGAAAGATACCATGGCAGATATAGATATGACCGGTATGAAGGCCCCTTCATTCTGTTTGAAGGACCAAGAAGGTAAGGAGGTCTGTTCGAAGGACCTCCATGGAAGCTGGACCGTCCTCTATTTTTATCCAAAGGACAACACCTCCGGATGTACCATCGAGGCAAAGGATTTCACCTGTATGGTCACAGATTTCAAAAATGAGGAAGCAAGGATAATCGGTGTGAGCCCCGATTCCGAAAGGAGCCACCAGAACTTCACAGGAACACATGAACTGGAACTCACATTGCTTTCAGATCTCGAAAAAGAAGCTTTACAGGGTTTCGGGGCCTGGAAGGTGAAGAAGAGGTATGGAAGGGAGTTCATGGGAGTGGAAAGGTCCACATTCCTGATCGACCCGGACGGCGTCATCAGGAAGGAATGGAGAAAGGTCAAGGTCAAGGGACACGCCGCAGAAGTTCTGGTTTCTCTGAAGAATTTGAAATGATCACCCTGATATGTGAAGGGAATTTCACTTTAACCACCACTCCTCTGCACATCAACGTAATAGAAGGTATGTTGTTGAAAGATCCCACAGCAGATATCAAGGTCACCGGAATGACCTGTGCCATTTGTTCACAGGCGGTGACCGATGTCCTGAAGGATCTCGAAGGTGTCAAGGATGTTTCGGTAAATCTCGGAACCGAGACGGCCAGGGTCACCTATGACAGGGACCTGATCGGCCTGAAAGAAGTTGATGGTGCCATCAAGGACCTTGGATATGGAACATTCTATCCTACTGTGAAGGTGAAGATCGGTGGCATGACCTGCGTCATGTGCTCACAGGCGATCGAGACCGGTCTGAGCGAACTTGAAGGAGTGATGGAGGCAAAGGTCGACCTCACCAGCGAAAAAGCATCAATCACCTACAATCCATCCCTTGTGACCGTCAAGGACATCAGATCCGTGATAGAGGGGATAGGTTACAAGTACATTGGAAAGGAGGAGGAGCTTTCAAAGGAAGAAGAGGAAAGGATACACAAGCAGGACCAGAAGAAAAAACTCTTCCGTGTGTTCATCGGCCTTGGCCTCGGCATCCCACTGATGGCCCTGATGTGGTCGGGGGTTATGTTCCCTTTTGATATGGGAATGACGCTCTTTATCATCACAACCCCCTTCTTCTTCTTTGTAAGCTATCCCATTTTCCTTGCCGCATTCAAGAATCTGAAACATCGCAACCTCAACATGGACGTAATGTACTCCATGGGGATGGGGGCTGCCTACATCTCATCCGTGTTGGGAACATTCGAGATCATTCTGACATCTGATTTCATGTTCTATGATACCGTTTTGATGCTTGCGGGTTTCCTGACCCTTGGAAGGTTCCTTGAGGCCAGAGCCAAGGGAAAGACGAACACTGCTATCAAGAAACTGATGGGGCTCAGGCCGAACAAGGCGATACTGATCACCGATAAGGGCGAGGTGGAAGTGGATATCGAAGAGGTGAAGAGAGGTGATGTCCTATTGGTCCGTCCCGGTGAAAGACTTCCCGTTGATGGTGTTGTGAAAAAGGGGTCATCCTTCGTGGATGCATCCATGATAACAGGAGAACCAGTCCCGGTCAAGAGGACCAAGGGGGACGAGGTGATAGGCGGCACCGTGAACGGAAAAGGTGTGCTCGACATCGAGGCCACGGGCGTGGGAAAGGACACGCTCCTGTCCCAGATAATTCGCTCCGTGGAAGAGGCCCAGGGTTCAAGACCGGAGATACAGAGGATAGCAGACCGTGTGGTCTCTTTCTTCATTCCGGTGGTTCTCACTGTGGCGGTGGTCTCATTCATCGTCTGGTATCTGCTTCTAGACGGATCATTGCTTTTTTCTTTCACACGACTTGTTTCCATCCTGGTCATAGCCTGCCCGTGCGCACTGGGACTTGCAACTCCCACTGCTGTAACGGTAGGTATAGGAAGAGGGGCGGAACTCGGTATTCTTATCAAGAACGGTGAAGCCCTGCAGAGGTCAGGTTCGATCGATACCGTCGTCATGGACAAGACAGGGACGATCACAGTGGGAAGACCGGAGGTCAATGACATCATCACCATTGATATCGAAGAAAAGGAACTTCTGCAGCTGGCATCGGCTGTGGAGAAAGGATCCGAACATCCACTTGCCAGTGCCATACTTGACAGGGCATCAAGCCTGGATATCCGGAGAGCGGATGAGGTGGAGGCCATCGAAGGCAGAGGCATCAAGGGGATAGTGGAAGGAAGGAATGTTATCGTCGCAAGCTCTCGATCCTTCGACGAGAATGGCATCAAGATCCCAAAACGAATGACGGAATGGATCACAAAGAGTGAGAGAAAGGGGATGACGATATCCATGGTATCCATTGATGATGAGATCAAGGGAGGATTCGGAATATCGGACAGGATCAAGGACAGTTCCAGGGAAGCCATCTCCCGGATGAAAAGAATGGGATTCGAAGTTCACATGATCACGGGCGACAATGAACGTAGTGCAAACGTTGTGGCAGGACAGGTCGGGATAGATAATGTAATGGCGGAGGTCCTCCCCGGTGACAAATCGAAAAAGGTGATGGAGCTTCAGAAAAAGGGAAGGAAGGTTGCCTTCATGGGAGACGGCATAAATGATGCTCCCGCCCTGGCCCAGGCGGATGTGGGCATCGCCATGGGAGGAGGTACCGACATAGCAATGGAAAGTGGGGATATCGTCCTTGTCAAGGACGACCCTATGGACGGCCTTGCAGGTATACTGCTTTCGAGAAAGGTGATGAAAAGGATCAAACAGAACATATTCTGGGCCTTTGCCTACAATACGATCCTGATCCCGGTAGCAGCGGGAACCCTCCATCCATGGGGGATCGATCTCAGACCCGAATTCGCAGGACTTGCGATGGCCATGAGCTCGGTGACAGTTGTGACATTATCGTTGATGTTGAAAAGATATACACCAGACACCAGGAGTTGATAAGATCAAAATTGATCCGGTATGCAAGATGAAGGTGGACCCGAAGAATGCAAAATGGACCAGTGAATATGGAGGGAAAAAGTATTACTTTTGCGCACCAGGGTGCAGATACATGTTCGAAAAGGACCAGGAGAAGTATCTGAAAAGCGATGGACCGCTCATTAAAATGTGATGGCTCCTCCGTACATTTCAATGATATCTTTCACCATCTCAATGATAACGGTCATGGTCCTGATCACAATTATGATCGTATTCCTTCTCGTGAGGGTTACAAAGAGGACCCCGAGATGATAACTAGTCTGTTCGGAGACCGATCACTAGGAGAAAAAGGCCCCCCAGGAAGACCAGAGTGGATACGCCCATACACAGGAACCAGTCGATCCCACCCAGAAGGCCTTCAACAAGTTCCCAGCTGATCAAAGATAACAGGAAGAACAGGACAGGCATCAAAATGGACAGGACCAGTAGTGCAATTCCCCATGTAGTCAGCTTCCTGTTCATCTGGCAATAGAACATTGTGAATATATTTAGGATGTTCGTACATATATCCACGGTAATTGCAATATAGCTGATACTGCATATTCATACAGGGAGATCAAATGGATGGGAGAAACATCAAAAAGGCAACGGTCATCCTTGTTATGATCGTGTTCATGGCATCCTTCATTTCGGTCGTTGACGGCGAGGAGGAACCGAACGACTCCATGGACGATCCGAACGTTATCGGTGAAGGGAACACAACAGGTAGACTGGATTCAGGATCATCCTATTCTTCAAATGACGAGGATATGTTCAGGGTCAACATACCCGTGAATTCCATTGTTTTCTTCTCATTGAAGAAGACCGATACCGGTTCAGGTGACATCTATCTGAAAACATTCGGTTCCGATCGGGAATCCATATACCTGAGTCACTACAGTTCCCCGAGTGTAGATGTAGCAGGCGAGGTAACACGCGGCATCCTGGTGAATCATGGACCTGCGGACCATTTCTTCCTGATCGTAACGGGACGAGGGGAGTATTCCATCAATATCAAATATCATGATATGGACGATCCCGAAGATGCACCAGGGTCCGAAGAGTCCCCCATGCTGGTCTCTGAAGGGAAGAAACTATCGGGCAAGGTGTTCAAGGTTACCTATGACCATCAGGATTACGAGGATGTGGACAGTTTCTACATCAACGTTGCCAGTGATTGTACGGTGAAAGCAACGGTCAAGAGGACAGATGATGGAGATGGCACCATATATGCGAGTCTGAACGATTACTCCCGATATTCATCCGTCGATATCAAACTGGATGAGAAAGATGAGTCGGAGACCACATCGGTTCGGATCTACAATTACGGAGGAAATGATGAATCTGTCTATCTGGACATCTGGGGGGAAGGAGAATATGAGATCATATTCGAAGTGAACAGAGGCCTTGAATCCGAGGTTTTCCTCTTTTCGATGATAGGAGCGGTCCTGTGCATCTCATTGATGACAACACTGCTTCCCGTGGCAATTGTCATCGTCATGATAATTGTGATCGTTAAGAGCACAAAGAAGGGCGATAAGAAGAAAAAGATCGGAAAAAGAGAATGAAACTGTGCAAAGGATATATAGTAGTTCCTGGTGTCTCCGCTCTAGAGCGCCATGAAAGATTTCAGGTCACTGGGACTGTCAGAAAAGACACTGGCTACCCTGGAAAAGAAGGGATTCAAAACCCCCACGGAGATCCAGGCCTTGGCCATACCCCTCCTTCTAGAGAACAAGGTCGACATCATCGCCCAGGCTCAGACAGGAACAGGAAAGACCGCAGTATTTGCCCTGCCCCTGATAGAGAAACTGGATCCCAATAAAAGAGAGATCAAGGCCATAATCCTGGCCCCGACACGGGAGCTGGTGATCCAGGTCTGCGAGGAGATAGAATCCTTAAAAGGCACTTCCAACGTCAGAACGGCTGCCATCTACGGTGGGCAGTTCATCGATATCCAGTTCAAGAAATTGAAGAGGGGTGTCCACATCGTCGTGGGAACCCCTGGAAGGACCCTTGATCATATCAGGAGGGGAACACTGACCCTTGATAAGATCGAGTATTTCATCCTGGATGAGGCGGATGAGATGCTGAATATGGGATTCATCGAGGACATCGAAGAGGTCCTGAAAGAAACACCCGATGAAAAGAGAGTTCTGCTTTTCTCTGCAACGATGCCAAAACGGATCAAGAAACTTGCAGAGAGATACATGGGGAAGTATACCCATGTCAGGTCCGAACCCCAGTTGACCACGGATCTGACGGAACAGATCTATTTCGAGGTCAGCCGGAAGGACAAACTCGAAGCCCTGACAAGGATCCTGGAGATAGAGACCGATTTCTACGGCATCATATTCTGCAAGACAAAGGCGGATGTGGATGAGCTCGCCACGAAATTGATGGAGAAGGGAATGAAGGCAGACAACCTCCATGGGGACATATCCCAACCTCTCAGGGAGAAGATCCTTGGCAAGTTCAGGGACAGGAGGATCGACATTCTGGTGGCAACCGATGTTGCGGCCAGAGGCATCGATGTCGGCAACCTAACACATGTCATCAATTATTCCATCCCACAGAACCCGGAATCCTATGTCCACAGGATCGGAAGGACGGGTAGAGCCGGAAAGAAAGGCACTGCAATAACCTTCGTTACCTCATCCGAGTTCAGGAAAATGAAGTTCATCCAGAAGTTCACCCAAGCGAATATTGTAAAACAGAAGGTCCCGCAAAAACAGGAGATCGTCGATATCAGAAAGAAGAGGGTCGAGAGCGATATCGACAGGATGCTTTCTCAAAAAGAGACAGAGGGATATCGGCAATGGGCAAAGGAGATGTTGGAGGAAGGCAGCGGAGAGGACCTTATCACCGCTCTTTTGAAATATTCTTTTGGAAAGGACCTTGAAGAGGTCACTGGAAGGGATAAAAGGAAAAGCTGGGAGAAAGGTGTTCCCGATTGGAAAAGGGATGACAGGAACGTTACCGATCAGAGGAAAGAACCAGGTCGTGAGGAGGGGCATTCCCATGGAAAGACATGGGATAGAGGGGGAGATCGAAGGAAACAACCTGGTCGTGAGGAGGGACGGCCCCATGGAAAGACCCGGGAGAGGGAAGGAGATCGGAGGAAAGAATCCGGTCGTGAGGAGGTTCACTTACATGGAAAGAACAGGACGACCAGATTGTTCATCGCAATGGGAAAGAAGGAAAAGATGAACAAGGGAAGGATCGAGGAGCTTATCAATAGAAAAGCCGGCACCCATCCGGATAAGATCAGCAATATCGATATCGGGGAGGAATTCACCTTCATCACCGTTCCCGCAAAGGAAGCAAAATCCATCCTGAAGTTCTTCAGAAGGTCCTTGAAGGGAAAGCAGCCCCTTGTAATGAAGGCCAATGAGGACCAGATGAGATCGGATGGGAAAGGTGGAGATAAAAGGTTCAAAAAGGAGAAAGGGAAGTTCTCGAGACCCTGATCCCACTAAAATTTTTACCGATCCTATCGAAGGAATAATATCTGAATTCATTCCGGATGAGCCTATTTTCAGATAACAATACCCAATGTTGTTTTATATTATTGATGAAGAACAAGCGGAGTTTGTCTCAATGATCATCTGAAGAACAACTTAATTGTTTGCAGGATGAACAATGGAATGATAAGTATCCAGAAAAGGACCTGATATTTTATCGACATCTCGACGTCCAGGTAACGGATGCCATGCTTCTTGGACACAACGTATCGATAGACCAATCCATACAACCCCCATATTACAGTCGATATTCCAACAAGGAGCAATAATATATTCAATATCAGATCGAAGGTCCCGAGCATTGCCGGAGAATGGGGGTATTGTGATTTGTCTTTTTCCTTGAAAGGAGGAGGGGGCGGGTTCAATTAAAGGATCCGTCCATCTATTCTTCATAATAACCGCTCTTTTTCGGGGCCCTCCTTCCGAATAGGCCCAAAAGCACAAGGAACAGTATTGCTCCGAGCAGGATGAAGGTGAGTATCTCGAAGAGGCCGAAAACCTCATCTTCCACATCTTTTTCTACATTTTCGATATCTTTTGATATGTTTTCAAGATCGGTCACTATGCCATCCAGTCTTTGAAGTTCTTCCAGAGAGGTCTGGATCTCATCAAGCTTCAATGAGAAGTTCGAAGCGGACGCGTTCATATCCACTTCCAGGTCCGAAGCCAATTCTGAGATCGCCAGTTCAATTGACGCCCTCACCTGAACAATGAGTTCCTCAAGGGTTTCCATGTAGCTTGACAGAAGGTCCATCTCTTCCTCCTTTGATGTTGTGAGGTTCTCCCTGAGCGAGACAAGGTCATCTTTCAATGCCATGAACTCCATATGTATCGTGTTGTTCGTTCCCCACAGTGTGTTGTTGTGTGCATCAAGGTCGGCAAGTATCTCATCGACCCCATCCTCGACCTGCCCCATGATCTCCTCTTTGATATCATCGAAACTTGCGGCCATTTCGGTTCTGAGGGTCTGGATCCTGGATGTTAGATTTCCCTCTGTGAGTTTGAGCTGGACCATCAGCATGTCCATCTTGTATTCCATACTCTCCAGAGGGATATGCTGTATCGTGGGTTGAGGATCGTCCCAGTCATAGATGCCGTCGTTGTCCTGGTCTATGAACGTCATGAAGATATTCAGCTCGTTATATGATTGTGCTACTTCCTGTCTGTGGTCCTCCCATACGATGATATCTCCATAGACGTCCGGGTACACCTGATCGAAAGTGTCCGTGGTAACCTGTATAGGAACTCCGTCTTTGAGGTCCATCATGAAGATGTCCCAGTTTCCCATACGATAGTCCTGCCATACTATGATATCATCGAATATAACGGGATATTTCTGGTTGGATGTATCGAAGGTTATCTGCTTCTCCGTCTTTGATAGCAGATCGTACATGTAGATGTCAGTATTGTCGCTCCCGTTCCTAAAGTCGGTCCATACCACCCGGTCCCCAT
>JAUVCN010000195.1 GCA_030595715.1 Thermoplasmatales archaeon | reverse complement strand
AATAATGGATCAATGATTTGGGCGCAAGGTGCAATCATGTATGATCCAAGAATGAAGAAACTCGCCGATGTTCTGGTCAATCACTCAACGAAGCTCCAGAAGGGAGAGGTCGTTTACATAGAAGCATTCGATATCCCGCAGGAGATGGTGGAGGTCCTTGTGGACCAGGTCTACAAAGCCGGTGCGGTCCCGATCGTTTCCATGAAGAGCGCAAAGGTACTGAGAAAGATATTCAAGGGTTGCGATGAGAAGACCATGGAGACCATCGGAGCCATTGAAATGGAGAAGATCAAGAAGTCAGATGCATACATTGGCCTCAGAGGAGCCCATAACATCACGGAACATTCCGATGTACCATCCGAGAAGATGGAACTCTACAAGAAGCACTGGTTCGGACCGGTCCATATACAATACAGAGTACCAAACACAAAATGGGTCGTCCTCAGATGGCCAACATCTTCAATGGCCCAGCAGGCAAAGACCTCGACAGAGGCATTCGAAGAATTCTACTTCGCCACCTGCACGATGGATTACACGAAGATGTCAAAGGCAATGGACCCCCTGGTGAAGTTCATGGAGAAGACCGACAAGGTCAGGATAGTCGCTCCCGGAACCGACATCACATTCTCCATCAAGGACATACCTGTTATCAAATGTGATGGTGAGCTGAACATCCCGGACGGAGAAGTGTTCACCGCGCCTGTGAAGGATTCGATCAACGGTGTTATCGAATACAATACCCAGACCCTCTACGAAGGTAAGGTATTCTCCGAGGTGAGGCTCGAGTTCAAGGATGGAAAGATCATCAAGGCCACCGCCAACAACACCGAGGACCTCAACAATATCCTGGATACCGATGAGGGATCCAGATACGTAGGGGAATTCGCCATCGGCGTCAACCCCCATGTCACCAAACCGATGCTGGACACGCTCTTCGATGAGAAGATAGCAGGTTCCATCCATTTCACTCCCGGAAATTCATATGACATGGCACCCAACGGGAACTCATCGAAGGTCCATTGGGACATCGTCCTGATCCAGACAAAGAAATGGGGCGGTGGTGAACTCTACTTCGATGATGTCCTTATCAGAAAGGATGGAATGTTCATCATCGACGAGTTGAAGGGATTGAATCCCGAGAATCTGATGTGATACCACATCCGTAAATAATCCAAGGCCCTTATGGTGTCCATGAGGGTCTGCTGTCTTTTCAGTGGAGGCAAGGATTCAGCTTATGCATTGCACAAGATGATGCTTTCCGGATTCGAGGTTCCGGTCCTTCTGACAATAAGATCGGAGGACCCTGATTCCTGGTTATTTCATACACCTGGACTCGAAGTGGCCGATCTCTTCGAAGAATTCACAGGGATCCCATCAGAGGTCGTCAGGTCCCCCCCTGACAAGGACAGAGAGCAGCAGGTCCTGACAGACGCTCTGATCGATCTGAAAGATAGGTACGACCTTGATGCAATATGTTCGGGAGCTCTGCTCTCGGACTATCAAAGGATGAAGTTCACCCATTCGGCATTTGAAGCAGGTCTTATCTCATACACTCCGATCTGGAGAAAGGATGGATGGAGATACATGCATGAATTGATGGATCACCGTTTCTCCTATATCCTGGTCTCCTATGCATCTCCAGGCTTCAAACCGGATGATCTCGGAAAGGAAGTGGACATGAATATGCACGACAGGTTCATGAAAAATGCAGAAAAATGGGGATCGCACCCGGCATTCGAAGGCGGGGAGGCAGAGACCATGATAATAGGAGGACCCTGCTTTCCGAAGAAACTCTCCGTCAAGGGACATGTTGAGGAAAAAGGAGAGTACACTGCCAGATTCATCATAGAGGAGGCGAGAGTGATATGAAAGAACCGATGATATTGAAGGATGCCAGGTTCATTTTGACCATGGATGGGAACGTGATCCTCGAAAATGGAAGCGTGAAGATAGAACAGGGCATGATATCCAGGGTAGGTGAGGTTCAAAAGGAGAGGGGAGATGAGGTCATCGACTGTTCACATTCGATCATCATGCCAGGCATGATCAACTCTCACACGCATGCGGCCATGGTCCTCCTCCGTGGATTGAACGATGATGCGCCCCTCGATCAATGGTTATCATCCATGTGGGAGGCAGAGGGGAAACTTACCCCTGATGTCGAACAGATGGGGGCCGAGATGGGGTTCCTTGAAATGATCAGGACCGGAACCACCGGATGTATCGATATGTATGGGGCCTTCGTTGCGGCAAATGCCGCAGAGAAGGTCGGGATAAGAATGGCGAACGGACCTCCTCTGATCTCGGTCTTTGGCCCCATTGAAGAAAGATTGCCAATGGCACAGAGGTTCATCGAAGAATACAGGGACCATGACCTGATCCGCCCCATGGTCAACCTGCATTCCATCTATACGAACGATGAAGAGGCCATGATAAAGGCTGGTGAGCTTTCAAAGAAAGAGGATGTTCTCTTGAATGTACACTGTTCGGAGACCAGGAAGGAGGTTTTCGAGAACAGAAAGGACAGGGGCAGATTGGCATTGGAAGAGCTGGACAGGAACGGATGCATCTGGGAGAAGACGATCCTGGCCCATCTGGGATGGGC
>JAUVCN010000196.1 GCA_030595715.1 Thermoplasmatales archaeon | reverse complement strand
CGACATCACATTTGCAGATCTTGCCTTCGAGATAAAATATGTCAACAGGCCAGAGCACTCCGATGTAAGAGGGCTGTTGAGGGCGCCCGAGAATAAAAAACTGTTTCTGATCACCGAAAACACCTATGACACCTGGACAATATCAGGACGCAAGATCCATCTGATGCCATTGTGGCTATTATGCCTATATGGACCTTGAACGATCACCGGATGAGAGGGGACGGACATCTGTGGAATCGATCAATATCTTATAAATTCGACATAAAATACTTTAATAGAAGTAATACCATAGGAATACTTAGGTATTACTATGAAAGCTATGACGATCAAGATCACACCGAAACTGATCCATGAGATCGACCATTTGATCGATGAGGGTTGGTATTCGAGCAGGTCAGAAGCAGTCAGGGATGCGATCCGTGCACTCATAGAGAGGAAACGCTATAATCAGACAAGGGAAGCTGTTGGATCCGACATAAAATGGGGATTACATGGGAAATGAGCGTGTGTTTACAGATACAGGAGGCCAAGATTCATATGAAGGAAGTACAGATGTTGCCTCTGATCGGTAGCTTTGGCGAGAATAAGGACAGGGCAAGGGACCTCAGGATAGAGGAGATCATGCCAACCCTGGGATCGGGTGGTGACATCGTTCTCGATTTCGAAGGGGTGGGATCCGTCACTCAAGGATTCATCCATGCGCTGATCAGCGACCCTATCAGAAGGTACGGGTCCGAGGTTCTGGACCATATACTCTTCAAGAACTGCAGTGAGAACATCAAACAGATCATCGAGATGGTCGTCGATTACATGCAGCCTAACTTTGACGTATAAATAGAGATGAGTGCCAAAGTTAGGCTTCTCCCAACCTTGAGAGGCTCATATCAGATTATATCTATCAAAGTTGGGATACAGATGAGCGTCAAAGTGAGGCCTCTCCCAACATTGACCGACTAATATCCTATTCGATCTGTCAATGTTGGGATTCAGATTAGATTGGATCTATCAAAGTTGGGATGCAGGAAAGCGAATAGTGACCGCAATACAACATCAGTGGAGGCTGCAGGGAACATATTAAATAACAATAATCACCATTATACTAACCATGATTATTGAAAGGCCCGAGCTGACAAAGGACCTCAACAGCGGACGATGGGTACTTGTATATGGAAGAAGAAAGACCGGAAAGACCTTTATTGTATCCAATTTTATCAAACACGACAGCTTCTACTTCATCAAACGGGACAGAACGGTGATCTCGAAGAAGGATTGGAGAAACATCAACTATGATACCATGATAGAGCTGATGAGAAGGGACCTATCAGAAGGAAAAACTGTGGTTATCGACGAGTTCCACCGACTGGAAAAGGGCTTCCTCGATGTACTGCATTCCATGGATATCGAAGGGAAACTGATCCTGATCTCATCAACGCTTCACCTTTCAAAAGAGCTCATCTCGTCCTCCTCACCCCTGCTGGGGAAGGTAACGGAGGTCAAGGTCCCCCTGATCTCATATCAGGACCTGTTAACGGGTCTCAAGGGCCATGGAAAAAAATATTACGAGATCCAGGCCTTCAGAAAAGAGCCTCTGGTCCTCGCCCTGGACTACAAGGACCCGATAGAGGCCATACGGGGATCCGTACTGACAGTTCCAGCGTTGATAGGCGAGATATTCTCCGAGGAGGATAGGAAGCTCTCCAGCACCTATGAAGGGGTGCTGAGATCGGTCTCGGTTGGAAAGCAGACCTCCGGAGAGATCGCATCCTATCTATTCTCCCGGAAGATCATCCCAAAGGATGACCCATCACAGATACAACCATATCTGGCCAACCTGATCGACCTTGGAATACTCAACAGGGTCAAGGTCTGGAATAAAAAACGGTTCATCTACCGCCACACCTCGCCGCTTGTATGGGGGTTCTACTCGCTTGATGAGAGATACAACATCTCTGACCGTGACCTATCCGGGGAGGACCTGAGACCACTGGTCGAGGAGCTCATCCCCCATATTATGGAGGAGATCCTGAGAAAGGCGATCTCGGAGAGGACCGGTAGAATTGAGCTGGTAGACCATTCTCCACAGGGGGAGATCGATGGTATCTTCGTCAAGTTCAACAAGGTGGTTGCGGTGATCGAGGTGAAATGGAAAAGCAGGATCCGAAAGGATGAAGCTATCAGGATCAAGGAGAAATTAATGGCACACGAAGTGGATAGAAGGATCCTGGTCGTTCCCGACAGGAAGATGATAAAGATCGAGGGAATAGAGGTGCTGGAACCATCTGATATCCTGGACCTTGAGTTATAGATCCGGGATCGAACACCATGATCATTGTACCCAGACCATTTCAACGGACTCCTGATCAAACCAATATACGACACACGGAACACAAAAGCCTAACCCGAGAGTATTATCAGATCGATTATAATGATCAACTGACATAATTAGAGGCACACATATATATTATAACTCCACTATATTAATTCATTATGACAATAAAGTATAATATCTCTGGTCCAGACACGCCATTGAAGGATCGGGAATTCGGCTATCC
>JAUVCN010000181.1 GCA_030595715.1 Thermoplasmatales archaeon | reverse complement strand
TCAATTTCGGTTTCAATGTATTCTTCATAACATTTGCACTGATCATCACAGGATCCTTAATATTCATACAAAGGATAAAATGTCGAAAATGAGATCAAATTAACACAAGTCGAAAGATCAGGAGATCAGTGCATGATATCTGCAAGCCATACGAAGAGGCCGGACCGTTCATTTAGGAGATGTTAATATGACAGGATCATCGATCCAGGTAAGGTCCATCGGAACAATAAGGACGCCGTATACTGAAAGTGCACCTTATCAACCACTTGAAGAGGATGAGGGGGAATTCAGGATTGTTCTGGAACCGGAATATGTCAATGGACTTGAAGGTCTTTCCAGATTTCGTTATATGTATGTGATATACCATGTCCATAGAGCCCAAGAGATACGATCCATGATCGTTTCACCTCCCTGGGCAGAGGGTGTTGAAGTAGGTGTGTTCGCAAGCAGATCCCCTGTTCGTCCTAACCCTCTTGGTATCAGCATTGTCAAAATTATAAAGATCGAAGGGAGGGAGATCCACACTTCAGGATTGGATGTGTTCGACGGCACACCTCTTCTCGATATCAAACCGTATATCAAAGATCTGGACGTTAAAAGTGATGCGAATTATGGATGGATAGATGACATGGATGATAAAAAGCACCTGACTCTTCATATCAAGGGCATCCCGCACGATCATCATTAGGTCCTGTATGCTATATTTATTGGATCTCTGGTAGTTGATATCGCTGGCCCACCCCTGATATGTTAAAAATATTAATATGCGGGTCGATCATTATCATATGAAGGTTTGTGTCATGGAAAATTCAATAGAAAAAAATGGTATGCCTCTGCTAGGTGATCTGTTCCCGAAAATGAAGGTTCAGACCACTCGTGGACAAATAGAACTCCCTGACCATTTTGCGGGTAAGTGGTTTGTTCTATTCAGTCATCCTGCCGATTTTACCCCGGTTTGTACTACCGAATTCGTTGCTTTTCAGAAGAGATATGGAAAATTCAAGGAACTGAACTGCGAACTTATCGGACTGAGTGTTGATCAGGTATTTGCCCATATCAAGTGGGAGGAATGGATCAAGGAAAATATGGATGTTGAGATAGAGTTCCCGATAATTGCCGATACCGGATCGGTCGCCGGGAGACTCGGTCTTGTCCATCCGGGAAAAGGGACCAATACCGTCAGGGCCGTGTTCGTGGTAGATGCAGAGTCCAAGATAAGGATCATGCTCTACTATCCACAGGAACTGGGCAGGAACATGGACGAGATACTCAGAGTGGTGAAAGCCATGCAGATATCCGATAAGAACAAAGTAGCCATGCCTGCGAATTGGCCCGACAATGAGATCGTCGGCGATCACGTGATCATCCCACCGGCAACCGATGTGAAGACCGCGAGAGAGAGACTGGAGAGGGCCAAGGCAGGAGAGTTCGAGTGCTTCGACTGGTGGCTATGTCACAAGAAATTGAATAAGTAAACCATTGGGTACAATTCATAACGACCCAAAGGTCGCTATGCAACTGTTATAATGAATTGTCGTCGCTACTGATGTAAATTAGCAGTATACGATCAAGAGTCCACATCATCGTGACCCTTAGGATCCGCCTTGATAGGGCAATGTCTGGAGATCGACTAAATGGGAGGTAGTAATAATGGTTGATAAGACCAAAATTGGGATCATAATATGCGATAGATATCGTACATGTGCTGGTGGAAAATGTTTGCGATCTTTACGTAACAGGGAGGGAGCTTTCAGCAGATATGGAGAGAATGAGGAGGTTGAACTGGTTGGTTACACAAATTGTGGGGGCTGCCCTGGAGGTAACATCGAATATGCTCCTGAGGAGATGATCAAGAATGGTGCTCAGGTGATCCACCTGGCAACGGGTATGGTCGTTGGATATCCTCCCTGTCCCCACCTGGAACATTTCAGAGACTTCATCAATGAAAGATACCAGATGGAAGTTGTGATAGGTACCCATCCAATACCCCAGAAATATTACAAGGTCCACATGAAATTGGGAACCTGGGACTCATCCGAATGGAAAGAGATGATCGAACCGACACTGATGGATGAACGAACGAGACTTGACTATGATTGAAACCGAAAGCCACCTGGATCGTTGATATCATTCAGAGCTGAAATAACATTTGTGCTCACTGTATTCATGGGAATTTTCGAATAAATAAACATGGGTCGGATCGGGTTGAGAGATAAGGAAGAATGTGACCAAGCTATACTTTGTTGATCATTAATGTGTATGAAAACGGTATATAAGTGAACAATCGAAATTAATTTGGTAACAAAGATCATATTTCATAACATTATAATGAAATTATTGTAATTAATAGATATATTATTATTTCATTAACCACATTTCCATTGTGGATCAAGGGGGAAATGATTTGAAACTCAATATGAAGATATCCATAACTGTGGCAGCTCTTATGCTGTTTTCGCTTCTTGTACTACCTGGCAGCTTTGCCCTATCGAATAATGAATATACAGACAGAACCGGTGATGTTGAATATGTGGGTATAGAGGACAGTGCACTGCATGACGATATTGACATCACGATATTGACAGCAGATATTTCAGGAGATCCGATTGTTCTGGAACTAACAACCGTGGACGGGATCATACTGGATGCTTCCGGAATGGATTATAATTATTATTTTTATCTCGATCTTACTGGTGATGATACGGTCGGGGCAACAGTGATCATCAAGGAGGATGATCAATATGTCAGTGGCGATACGGTCGAGGGAACGAACACACCGATCTCTGGAATTTCCGGAGAAGGGACCTCCACTCTAAGGGTTGAGTTGCCCCTGGATATTTTCTCTTCAACTCCTACTATCGACGATGTTTCTGCCCTGTCCGAAATAAAGGATGGTGGTTACTGGGCTCGTGACTACGTGAACAGGGATTTTCAGGGAGGGCAGTCAAATGTGGAGATCACTCCCCCCTCCGACAATGATGACCCCGGGGAAGCGACGCCTACCAATCCCTCGCTTGGACTTTCCATAGACAGCTTCACCATGGAAACGACCTCTACTGAAACAAGTTACGACTACAGTATTCAGGCTACAGGGACCGGGTCGGATGATATCATTAAAGGATTTTACTGCATATGGGGCTATGGGGACGGCGGTGGACATCCCCAGCAAATATGGAAGGAGAGCCCCATAGATGAGGAGAACCTTTACGGCAGTCATGAATACAAGGAGGAGTTCTTCGGGACCGGTGCAGGAGGATCATGGACCACCTGGAAATGGACCTTTCATTCATCAGGTCCCATCGATGACAATAACAGGGACAGGTTCGAGGACCCGGATACATACTGGACAGGACTTGAGTCGATGGTCCTGTATGTCAGGGGATACGATGCAGACGGGAACTGGGACCAGGATTCGGAGGATATCACCGAAGAATACACAGGGACATCATCCTCATCCAGCTCCGATGATGGTGATGATGATGACACAGACGATGATGATACCGTAGACGACGATACGAGCGATGATGACGACGACGGTGATGACAGTCCCGGTTTCGAGATCTCATTGATCGTTGCTGCTCTTGTTATTTTTGCTGTAATTATTGTTAGAAGGAAAAGGAACTGATCATATCCATTAGCTTCCCGTTATCAGGCGGGAAGCATTTTTCTTCTTTTACTTCCCAATCATTGTTTACTTGAAAAGATCAGAGATCATGGAATATTCTGAACTGACCCGGTTATTTTCTAATAACTTCAATATATAATTAAGTGTGAAAAAGGCCTATTTATGTTAATATTTACCATTCATATCATAAGGGGTAAAACCCGCAAAAAAACCTCATTCTTCGATAAATGATCCTTTTTTTCTTACAAGATAAATAGCCATCAATGAAATCACACATACTATCAAAATAATTATGAGACTTATGATAATTATGCTGGATGTTCTATTCTCACTTCCCTTATCTTTCGTATCCAACAATGTGTTAACAATAAGTTTGGTGGAATTCATTCTCCCGTCGGAATCTCTAATGAAGATGTAGATGATATGATCCCCCTCTT
>JAUVCN010000021.1 GCA_030595715.1 Thermoplasmatales archaeon | reverse complement strand
ATTCTCTTCTTGAAGTTTTTCATTCGAGGACGATTTTTCTTCAGGTTTGGTTTTTCTCAGATAGAATGCAATGGCTATAGATAGAAGGAGAAGGATTAGAAACACCAGTACTGGAATCCCTATGCCAAGGAGGGGCCCCAGTCCACCATCATCATTTTTTTTCTTTTCATCATCGGTTTCATTGATTATCACAGTATTGTTGGCTTTTATTTCATCGATATTGAAATTGCCATTGAGATCCCAGGCGATGGCGCCGTACCAATATTCTTCAGTCTGTGGCTCTGAATCCTTAGGGTGTTCGATCTCCGATTCATTCATTATAGATGAAAGGCTGAAAGAATAGGACCATTTCTGGTCCTTTGGTTCGATTATTATTTTCCACAATTCCTTTCCATCTCCCTTCGATGTATCACAGATAGGATTGTAAACGGGATCATTGCCATAGTAGGAGATTCCACTGTATAGATGAATTTCATCAACAGAGATGCCACAGGTCCCTTCGAATCGGTACTCCGTTGTTGCGATATATGTCCCTTCCTCCGAATCAACCTCATCAAGAAGGATGGTTATTTTACATATCGTCCATTTAATCTCAATACTTTCTTTGGCATCCTCCCTTCGCTTGAAAGGAGACCTAATATCGATGTCGTCATCTAAAATGGGTGTCGGAGGTTCAACAATCTTGACTCCCACTTCAATGGCGGAATTCGTAAGACCGCCTTCGTCCTCCACCGTTAGACGGATATCATATTCTCCTCCCTCATCATAAGTGTGCTCGTAAACAACAGATGACGCATCCGAATAATTTATCGTTATATTATCAGAACTGTCACCGAGATCAAGCGAATACTTGAAGATCCTGTCGCCATCGATATCTTGTGGTGCGGTGATGGTGAGGATAGCTGTCAGGTTCTCCCTGACGTAACTGGTGTCGGGATTTGCATCAATAATGGCCACATCCAGACCCGGTGGGTCGGGAGCGTCGTTTATGGGAAGGACCGCTACGTTCACGTAGTCGTAAACAGCTTCATCACCGTCATGGGCACTGAATGTGATCGTCTGGTTCCCGGACCAGTTCGAATCGGGACTCAAGTCGACAGTGCCGTTGGGATGGAATACAATCGACATTTTGTGAAATCCCAGAGTGGAGTACACCAAGTCATCGTTATCGTCGATGTCCTTGAACCATATCGACATGTTCAGGTCCGAATTGACTGTATCTTCATTGAATACTACATCATCCGGTGGGATGCATATTACTGGGGGGTCGTTAACATTGGTTATTGTTACTTTGACGTAGTCTGTTATCTCGGCCTCGGTATCATTGGCAGTGAACGTTAACGT
Source organism: Thermoplasmatales archaeon (assembly GCA_030595715.1). Classification (GTDB taxonomy): domain Archaea; phylum Thermoplasmatota; class Penumbrarchaeia; order Penumbrarchaeales; family Penumbrarchaeaceae; genus Penumbrarchaeum. Next base: position 32,862 of record JAUVCN010000021.1, on the reverse strand, counting down.
CTCCCATCCGCTCCAATTTGCCAGAGGAACGAGTTTCACATGATCATTCGGCAGGACGGTTATCGAAATATTCTTATTATGGATATAACTGAAATTCAGCGGATCATTTTCATAGTCACTGAACCAGTAGTTCAGATCGATGCTGGTATCCACGGTATCCTCATCGAAGGAGAAATCGAGAACCGTATGATTGATCTCGGGAGGGGTGTTAGGAATTATTTTCTCCTTGACCATTATCACTGTTGTAGTCTTGTTCCAGTTATTGGCATAATCCATTACGTTCAGGGTGATGGTGTAGTTGCCGAACTCCAAGAACTTGTAGAAGTTTGTCTCCTTATCGGAATAATCCACGGCCTGGGAATCGAACTCTATGGTCCAGTTCCAGTATCCCACCCCGATGTTGTCCGTGCTGTTCAAACCATGCATCTTAACAAAATCGCCTTCGGTTATTTTGTCAGTGATGTTAATCACCGCGACGGGTGGGATATGGTCCTTTGCCCGGTAAGTAAAACCGCCGCCTGGGTTCAAATTGCAGGCATGATGTGGAATGTCGTTGGAGTCAAGGTTCAGTGTACTTCCATAAGCGCCATTGAAGTAGAATCTCTCCTTAATCCATTGATCCCCATCATACCAGGTGTGGGCGCTGAGGACTCCACCAAGATGCGGAAGATCATTCTTATCAAGAACCAGGGTTCCACCAACACCGCCAACATATCCCAGGTCCATAGTAATCCAATTGCTCCCGTCATAATACGTATATCTTGCTTCGCTGAAATAAACACTTAGAAGTACATGTGGATAATCATTTGAATCAAGTTTGAGTACCGTTGTCGAATACGCACCGACTCCCGATGAGACGTTGCTGTTGATAATCCACCCGGAGCCGTTGTTCCAGTAACCGTAGTAGAGATGATGTGTATCCCTATCCGCGAACGTGAAATGGGGATTGTCATTCTTGTCGAAGTCAAGAGAGGGATAGTAGCAATCCACTCCCCCTATGGTTTTCTGCACGACCCAGTTGAGGCCCTCGCGTCTGGCATAGACAAAATCGTCCCCGTAGATGTAAACGATGTGTGGAACATTTGTGGAGTTGGCCTTAATATCAGGTATACACGCACCCCCCGGTCGTATCACCTGCTTCGTCCAGTGGGTGCCGTTGAAGGAAGCATACCTCAAAGTCCCTGTGTTCCAGTCCGAGTAAGCGATATGCGGATGTCCCAATGAATCCACTGCGATGGATTGATAGAATGTAATATTCTTCTCTGGATCAACTTGGAGGCGGTACCAGACGCCGCTGTCCTTATAAGCATACCACAGAGTGTAGTTCTTTTCATAGATGATATGCGGGCGGTCCATATCGTCAAAGGCCATGCTCAGGGGGCCGTTGATCGACATGTTCTCGAAGAATTCGTATTCAGTGTAATTCCCCAGGGGTGTCCGTGAGACTTGTAGGGTTCGAACAAGTCCATCAAATTCTGCGTGATAGGTACTCGTTGTTAATAATAAAGACGAAAGAATAAAACAATGGACTATCAATGTAGGAATCACTTTTTTTAACATCGTCTCACCATCTTTCAATTTCATTCTCATTAAAAAAAAGATTATGATAATTATATAACGCTTTTAGATTATTTAAATTCTTCAAGTACCGTCGACTAATGCGCTGAAGAATTCCTATGGACACAGGAAGATGAAAACTACAAGTGTCTCCCAAATCTCCATGTTTTTCATCCTCGATCCTATGTTATGGCAATTCCAGATCGTCACATTCAGAAAGCTCCATTCTCCTGTGTTAAATGTAACCTCTCAACCTCTGATCGTTACTCATGAATATATGATCGGGTGAATATATGAATAATGGGAAGATGGAGAAGAATTCACAATGTTACCCGCAAAATAGATATAGTGCGGGTAATAATACTAATAATGCCCACATTGGTGGTATTATGACTTGCTCTAACATCGATCCCAGGTTCAGAATAACAATTCCAAGGGACATAAGAGAGGGGTCCGATCTTGAAGTTGGGGATACAATTTCCTTTCTTAGAAAAGGAAAGGAGATAGTGATGATCAAGGTTCCCAGGGATCCAATATCAAAGATGGCGGGATCGTTGCCCATCAGTTCCGATGTAAGAGAGATATTGAGGGATATCAAGGATGAGGACCTCTTGGATGAGGAGAGCGAGGGTAGATCATGAGAAGATATTGCCTCGATGCTTCAGCCCTTGTGATCTACATCGTGGAACAGAGACGGGATCCAGATCTGGATTCGGCAATGACCGAGATCGAGGAAGGAAGGTCGGAAGGTATCATCTCCACCGTGAACCTTGCGGAGTTCCACAGGGCATTGACCCGGATCGCATCGGAAGAAGACGCGGACAGGTATGTTGTCTGGATAAGGGAATCCCGGATATCGATCATTCCACCTGATATCGATACTGCGATCATGTCATCGGTGAAGAAACACTCGTATGCCAGGGCGAGCTCTCCTTTTGCATGGGGTGATGCGTTCTGTCTATCAACAGCCTTGAACAACAATGCAGATGTTCTGATAACGGCGGATAGGGAATTTGACAAGGTAACGGATATTCCGATAATGAAGATATAATGATATGAGAAATGTGTGAACTGGTTCCAGGAGATGGGATGTCCTATTTCCTGTGTATTCTTGTCTGCCGAGTCCTTTCATTTGAAATGACCATATGCAGCCTAACTTTGACATATGAGTACAGATGAGTGTCAAAGTGAGGCCTCTCCCAAAATTGACAGGTTCAGATCCTGATGAATCAGTAGATTCATCCAACCTTCGCCGTGCCAACGAATCAGTAGATTCGTCTTATCTTCGTGAAAGTATTCACTCAGAAAGTGTCGGTTCAGATCATATTCGATCTGTCAAAGTTGGGATGCAGTATAAATGGGATAACTTCGATAGGACAACTATCCCATTTAGGTACCCTATTATCCCATTAAGGAGGAGAATAAATTCACTGACACCCTGGTTCTTTGGTAGTTTGAATATCATCTGTGATGTGCCACACTGTGCACCATTGAGGAGTTTATAGAGAGATATCCACAGAGCTCATGAGGTGCCTTCATCATAAGAAAACGGATTGTAAAATTGGATTATCTATTGGATAGAGTAATTATTGCATCCAATCATAATAATGGCATATATTGCATGTAATCTTTAACTTATGTAAATATTTAGTACAATATAGAAACATTATTATCTTTGATATCTTTCAATTTAGCGGTGATGCATTTTCTGATCTCTTTGTGAAGGATTTTCCACAAGGAAGTCGATCATGTCCCTTGTTGAATACCTGATGAGCAAATTCTGTTTATCGAAATCCTTGTCCTCACTCCAGATCCCTTCTGTTTTACAGGCCAAACCAACAGCAAGGAATGGGGCATCTTTTATGTCAACACTTCTCATGACTTCTTCGGCTATCTTCATGCTATCAATGAATTCATCTTCAGGGATGAGTTCTACTCTTTGAAATAGGGTTAACATGGTAAGATCAAATTCCCTTTCGGTCTGTTTGGACTTCCTCATGAGATAATCCCTGTATTTATCGATCTCGGCGACAAGGAAATCAGGTGCAATGAAATCGAATTCTTCACTGAGGATAATTACTCTAGAAGTGGAATTTCTAATGAGACCCGCCATAATACGATTGGAATCAATGACCACTTTCATGAGGATTGCTTCCTTCTGTAATGGTTATAGATCCCTCTCTTTACCTTCTCATCCAGCTCCATTATGTCCTCTTCGGTAAGTTCACTGTTTTTAGTTAGAGCATCGAGAAGGGCTAATTTTTTTGCATAATCTGATATGGCCCTTCTGGCGACCTCACTCCATCTGATCTCACCATGTTGCTTCATTATGGTGTGGATCTCTTCAGGTACTGATAGTGTGATGTTTGGCAAATATTCACCTCACATATATATGTGGGTTCACATATAATATTCTTTCTAAGATCGCAATATTCGATGGCAGATAACATAGCCTATTAAATAAAGTTGGTCGGCCCTACAGCCTAACTTTGACATATGATTTCAGATAAGTATCAAAGTGAGGCTTCTCCCAACATATACAGGTTCAGATCATATTCGATATGTCAATGTTGGGCTACAGGCCGATGTGGCGCTGGGATCGGTGCATTTTAGAAGCTATAATGTAAGCATTCTGGAAGCACACCGTTTTACGGTCCGCGACATGAGGTCGCCTCGGTTGGGCCAAGCCAATTTGGTACGAGTGAGCCCATTTTTATCGAAGTACGGAAGCTAGACACTGTGTACAAATTAGAAGTTTGAAGCAGTAAGTGACGTAGATAAAAATGCGGCGCAACGAGGCTAATTAATGTGGCAGTTATCTGATCGAACAAAGTGAGGCAAGCGAGAGAATCGAGCGCAGAGTTCATGATGTGCCATTTTTATTAAAAAACTTGACGGGGATTATCTCATTATCGTCATATCCGGATACAGATCCATGTCTAAAAATCATTTATAGCTGAACCATGATTCTTTTTACATGACCGGAGAACTTACAATGGGAGTGATCGGTACTTCCTCCAAAGAGAACGAATTTCGAATTCCGATACATCCAGCACATATACCCAATATTCCCGAGGAATTTCGAAAGCGTATATATTTCGAAACCGGTTATAGCCAAAAGTTTGGCTTCGATGACGACTATCTCCGCTCATATTCGGCAGGGGTTCTCTCCAAACCTGAGTTATTTGAAAAGTGTGATATCGTTCTTCTTCCAAAACCCACAGAAGGAGATTTCCAATACTTTCGCGAAGGTCAGGTATTATGGGGCTGGCCTCATTGTGTCCAGGGAGAGGCGATAACCCAGGTGGGCATTGATAAAAAACTGACCTATATTGCTTTTGAGGCAATGTTCCTCTGGAAATCCGAACAGATCAGAGACCTACACATCTTTCACAAAAACAATGAGATGGCCGGTTATTGCAGCACACTTCATGCACTTCAAATTGCTGGCATCACAGGGCATTACGGGCAGAGCAAGAGGGCTGCGGTACTGAGTTTCGGGTCAACCGGTCGTGGGGCGATACATTGTCTGAAGGGGTTAGGGATTACCGACATAACACTTTTTACCAAACGGCCGGGGTATGCGCTGACCGGCCCCATCCCGACATTAAAACATCATCAATATGTTACCGAAAAGTGCAGTAAAAAGGTGCATGTTATCAAGAATGAAGAACAACCTTCTGTTCCTATGGCTGTTGAGCTTGCAAAATATGATATCATTATTAATTGTATCCTACAGGATCCCAATGACCCACTGATGTTCATCGAAGACAATGAAGTAGGTGATATGCGGCCATTATCAGTCATAATTGACGTAAGCTGCGATGCTGGAATGGGTTTCGAGTTTGCAAGGCCGACTTCATTTGAACAGCCAACATTTCAGGTGGGTGCAGAAGGGCAGGTCACCTATTATGCAGTGGACCATTCGCCAACATATCTATACAATGCCGCATCATACGAGATCAGTAACGCATTATGTCCCTTTATTGAAACCGTCATGTCCGGAACAACAGGTTGGGACAAGAATCGTATTATTCGGAAAGCCATTGAGATCGAGAACGGCGTGATCCAAAATGTCGAGATACTCGATTTCCAGAAACGGGCACACGAATATCCCCATGAGAAACGTTCATGATATATTTGTCAGAAATAAGGATACATCTGGCTCGGAATATTGAGTTAGTCTATTTTTTATCCCAACATTGACATATCTAATATGATCCGAGCCTTTCAATGTTGGGAGAAGCCTCACTTTGACACTCATCTATGCTCGATATGTCAAAGTTAGGTTGTATCATTATCTCCGTCATCAAAAGTGTGAAACCCAGTAAAAAATCCGTGATTCCCTCCCGCTCTTGCGTCAGGAAGGGGGGAATGGAGACCAAGTGTAGAGATACTCAATAGTGAGTGTGGCGCGAGTGATCTATTCTCACCATCTCCCACCGGAATTCTGACCTTTCTAAAAAAATGGTCTCCGGTGTACTCCCCGCTTTCATGGAGTTCGATCCTCAAGTTCCTACCACAGATGATACATTTCCTCATGATCTCGGAAGGGGTCACAGGGTTCACCATTTGCTTTCCCGGGCCTTACAGGTCTGTCAATAAATATCTCTGTATCTCTGATATGAGTTTTTCCGGAACACCGGTGGAGGCAGCAAGTTCTGACCAGTGATCGAAAGCCTCTTCAACCCGATCTATCAGGCCATTTGCTCTCTTCTTCTTGATACCTGCGATCCTCGCAAGTTCCAGTAGATCATCACGTTCAATATCTTCACGTTTGCCATTCACGCTCATTTGATGGCGACCCGTCCAAGAACCGGATGGATTCCAGGCATATATGACATCAAATGCAGGAGATAACCTCCATCTCCCTTTTCTATTCATTAAAAACGCAATGTTCTTGACATGGTCATCATGGTTCCTACCAACAACGTTGAATATGGTACGCAGGACCTGCTGAACAAGATCTTCATGTGGAAGCTCTATTTTTTTCATCGTCAAGATGGCCTGTTCATATGAATAGCTGGAAGGTTGATTGAAATCGAAATGTGCGATCGCACACAAAGATTGCATGTGGATCTTTCCACCCTCATATGTTCGATCGAATCTCTTTGTCATGAAATGGCTTCTCCCCCCTTCATGATGAAGCCTGCACTGTGACATCATGATCCCTGCTTTGACTGCCATCAGGTGGTATGTGTACTCTATCTTGCCATATCCCGATGGATCGGTCATTTCCCTGTCTCGGTTGTTGGCCACTCCGTCAAACTTCATGATCCATTGTTCGAATCCACTTTCCATCTCGACCTGTCCCGAACGAAATTCATTGCTTTTTGGATGCCAGGCCAAAATTGCCTTTGCCCTGGCGCCTCCTGCTGAGGTTCCTACCCTTAGTATGTCGTGTATCGCCTCCGTATCATCCATTCCTGTTAAAGCACCTCCAATGTCCGATCTATCATCCAATATCCTATTTGAAAGATCAATGAGTTTGTTAACTTCGACGTTGTTATTGCTTTCGGAGGGTCCGATCGTTGCTGGTTCGAACTCCAGGGCTCCCATGCCTCTTCTTCCTGTATAACATAGCCTTTCAACCGGATTAAAGCTCTCAGGGGTCCTTCCCTGAGACGCTAGCCATTCATTGATAATTGCATTGCCATATTTGTCGGGAATGGAGTCTGCCAGGAGTCCGGGCAACCCTTTGAAGGTCTCCTTTGCCAGAGCTGGAAACTCATATGGGAATTCTCTCAGTGGCATCAACAATGGTGCCACCTGTATGCCACTTCTTTGAAACTCAGGGTCGTATTGAAATACTCCTATCTCTCGATCCTCAAGCCAGGAGATCGCTCCGATCTGCTTTCCCCAGAGGATAACTCTTGCACTTGTCGTAACCATGTTCTCAATCACCCCACGACCAGGGGATATCGCTTTCATTCGTTTCGGTAGGGCGAGCTCTTTTTCTTTCCGAACCCAAATTGCTAACTCTCTCCATGGGGCGGGCGTTCGGATCAGGTAGTATATTCTTCAGATTCTCCTGAATTCCAAATGCTATCAATACACGGATGAATGTATCAAGTGAGGTTCCTTCGCCCTTCTCAAGGCGTCTAATGGTACGCAGGGAAATAGACGCCTCATCTGCAAGCATCTGTTGTGTGATATTGCGAGATAGCCTTACCTGTTCGATCCTGTCACCCAATGCCTTTTCTATTTGTTCACTTGTGGCAAGTGAGAGATCTATCACATCCGCCATGTGTTAAATATATCATAAGAATGGTATATAAATGTTGTTCAATTTCACAACATAATGGGTAAGAAAGGGCCGTTTAAAGTATATATTGACATATAATGAGTAATATATTGCCGTTTAATATTGCATTATTTCTATCAGTTGACATCAAAATTGGTTATGGGATCAATTGCATTGAGGCATGGCGAAACCGATGCAGATAGGTATGTCGTCTGGATAAGGGAATCCCGGATCAGGATCATTCCTCCGGATGTAGAAACCGCATTGATATCTTCAGATAAAAAGTATGAATATGCCAGGGCCAGCTCCCCTTTTGCATGGGGAGATGCGCTCTGTCTTGCTACAGCAATGAAGAACGATACTGACCAGCCGATCACATCTGATGATGAGTTCGATAAAGTAACTGATATCACAATTATGAAGGTTTAATTAAGGATACAGGACCCAGATGGGACATATACTTATATATGACCTTTCTGTGGGTGTGTCCTGCTATGAATTTAGCAATAAGTAAGGAATTGATATGAATTTTGAAATGTTCAACTTTCACCCGAGTATTTCACAGAGGGTCAAAGAAATGGGGTATGTAACCCCAACACCCATTCAGGAAAAGGCCATACCGCCTGTTCTGGAGGGGAAAGATGTGCTCGGTCTGGCCCAGACGGGAACGGGCAAGACCGCAGCATTCATGCTGCCGATACTGGAAAGGCTTCGCTCCCGCAAACGTGGTAAGATCCGTGCACTGATAATTGCGCCCACTCGTGAGCTTGCAGAACAGATACATGAAGCAACGAAAGCGTTGGGTCGCCAAACCGGTCTACGCAGCCTCACTATCTATGGTGGTGTCAGTCAAAATCCGCAACTGCAAGCGTTACGGGCAGGTGTTGAGATCGTCGTCGCCTGCCCTGGTAGACTGCTTGATCACCTGAGCAATGGTAATATCGATCTTTCCCATCTTGAGGTCCTTGTCATCGATGAAGCGGATCGAATGTTCGACATGGGATTCTTGCCAGATATTCGAAAGATAATGAGGCACGTCCCGAGAAGGAGGCAAACGCTGTTGTTCTCGGCTACCATGCCGCCGGATATTCGAAAATTGGCCCATGATTTCATGCACGACCCGGTTACAGTGCAGATCGGTCATTCCAGGCCGGTAGATACCGTATCTCATGCCCTTTACCCGGTTTCCCAACACCTCAAGACCGGCATGTTGATCGAATTATTGAAGAAGACCGATACAGAGTCTGTACTTGTTTTTACCCGGACGAAACATCGGGCAAAACGTCTTGGCATCCAACTTCACAAGCTTGGTTACAAGGTTGCCTCTCTCCAGGGTAACATGTCCCAGAACCAGCGACAGAATGCTTTGACCGGGTTCCGAAATGGGACCTTTCAGATCCTGATAGCGACAGATATCGCTGCCCGTGGGATCGATGTAACATCTATTTCTCATGTGATCAACTATGATATTCCCGATACCCCGGATGCCTATACTCATCGGATCGGTAGGACCGGACGCGCTTCAAAGACCGGTGATGCGTTTACATTGATCACGAGGGAGGATGAGCAAACCATCCGCTCCATCGAAAGATTGCTTGGTTCAAAGATAGAACGCCGAACTATAGATGACTTCGATTACAACAAGCCGCCCCCTCCAAAGACACATAGGGTGAATCGATCTCCGAACCGACCTCATCGACCGCAGGGCTACCATGGCAATACAAAGGGGAAGGAAACCTCTCATCATCAGAGATATCGGCATGCCCATCCAGTTACATCCAATACTGAAAAACAGACAGAGAAGCCGGCTTCTCAGTCCGGACAACGACGATCAAAACATCATCGGCCCAGGGTCAGATGAAGCTGATATCATTGCGATCGTTCAAAACCCATCAGGCTCTGTTGTGTCCATTTGTCGGACTTCGGTCGAGTTTGTTCGTATACCGAGTATAACCGGTATTTCTTTCTCAAGTCGGATACGGTCCTCTGAAGATCGGCCGAGTATTCATCGGAAACGGTTCCGTTCCTGTATAATAGATCATAATTGGATATGAGTTCAGGGAAATGTTCTCTTAGAAATGAATAGAACACACTCTTCGTCTTTCCATGCAGATGCAGAGGCCAGGCAATAATTGAGCCGAGACCGAACTCCTTTGTAACTCTGAATATTTCATCAAGGTCCTTCTCGTCATCAGTGATATATGGAATAATTGGCATTAATAAAACCACAGTTTTACAACCGATATCCTTGAACTCTTTCAGCATTTTCATCCTTTCAATGGTGGGAGCTGCTTTCGGCTCGATCGATCTTCGCTTTTCTTCATCCAGAGTGGAAACAGAGATTATTACCGTTACTTCAGCAACATTGTTCAGCTCTTTGATCAATTCGATATCACGCAGGATCAATATCGATTTTGTAACGATCACCAATGGATTTCTATTCGCGATGAAGGACCTTATCACCTTTGGCATGATCCTGTATTTGGCTTCTGCCGGTTGATAGCAATCGGAGATCCCACTCACATTTACGGGAAACTTCTTCCACTTCTTTTTACCCAATTCCTTTGTCAGTATCTCCGAAGCATTGATCTTGACGAAAATATCTTCAAAGAAATCTTCTGTGTTCAGGTATCTGTGTGAATACTGGGCAAAACAATACCTGCATTTGTGTTCACAACCTCGATAGATATTCGCATCCCAGTTTGTTGAAAAGGTCCGCTCATGATAATGGAGTATTGATCTTGCCATCAGTTCTTTAACCATTTATACACAAAGCCCCCTAGTGGGATCGGTTATTACCAGAGGGTGATGTTCCCCTCCATGTTCAGCAAGATACCCCAATGCTTCGTTTATCTATATTATTTTGGAACTTCGATCATATGAATACATTTTTTGGAAGATCTTACGATAATGAGCTATCATGAAACATGCTGGAACCTTGCTTGATCGATCTATTGAGGATGGTCAAGCCCCTTCCCTGACCATTAACATGATCGGTAGTTGCTCGATCCAATACGCCAGATGTAACAAATACCTCTACTGATCCAGTTAAAACATTTACATAACTTGTAACGGTTTACCAATGAGTATGGAGGCTGTGATCTACCTTCTGCTCCTTCTGATCTGCGCCATCTTCTTCGGCAAGGTAGCGGAGAGGTTCAAACAACCAACCATCGTTGGGAACATCGTGGGGGGCCTATTCGCAGGACCTTTTCTGATATTCATATTGGATTCTCTTGGAAGCAGATTCGATATCGATAGCTTCACTGTTCTTGCCACCCAACTTCACCCGGGGGAGGTTGAGCTCGAGGTGTTCTTCCTCATGGACCTTGCCATCATCATGTTGATGTTCTCTTCCGGGCTCGAGACGAGGATAAAGGATTTCATTGCTTCCTTCAGGACCGGTATCCTTACGGCAGCCCTCGGTGTCATTGTCCCTTTCACCTTTGGATTTGTCGGAGCGTATTGGTACATAGGAGACATGCTGACCGCCTTCTATGTCGGAGCCGCTTTATCCATCACAGCAGTGGCATTGTCTATCGCGACCTTGATCCAGATCGACGGCGTACGAACCCGTTTCGGTATGACCATCATCAATGCAGCCATCGTCGATGATATCATCGGAATAATGATCCTATCCGTTCTGCTCTCGTTCTCTTCAAGTGGCAGGCTCAATACCCTGTCCATTGCGGGGACGATCTCTCTTTCATTGATCTTCGTGCTATTATCGTTGTTCGTTGTTCCAAGACTTCTGAAGAAGATGTATTCCTACCTGACGGATCTCAGGATGACCGAGAGGGTGGGTGTCAGCATCCTCATGGCAGGTCTATTCGGAGTTATTGCTCATATAATGGGCCTTCATCTTATGATAGGAGCATTTCTCGGAGGAATGGCCATAAGGGATTCCCTGAACAAGAGGACACAACAGTCACTTGGAAGATGGGCGTTCGGGTTCTTCGCCCCTGTTTTCTTTGCATGGGTCGGATTCTCGGTGTCATTCACGGGACTGGCAATATCACCTCTTGTCCCTCTTATTATCGTTCTTGGATTCTCCGGTAAGTTGATCGGTGCAGGACTCGGAGCAAAGATATCGGGTTTGAAATGGTCAGAATCACTTCTTGTGGGGGTCGGTATGAATGGAAAGGCCGCAGTTGAGTTGATACTTGCATCCGTTGCTCTGCAGGCAGGCATCATCGAGAGGGACCTCTACTCCGCTGTTGTCATCATGGCAGCGACGATGGCCATTACCACTCCGATGCTGATGAAGTTCCTACACAAGAAGTTCCAGAAGAGAGGATGGGTCGAAGACTGATGTGATCCGGAAAGGATGATGGTGGTGTCGAGAGGATAAGAATAAGTTCACATCCATCAATCGAAGGTTTTATACATAAGATGCGGATACCAACGGCTCATATGTTCAACTTCATTTATCTGCTGCTTCTGCTTATCGCAGCTCTCTTCTTCGGTAAGCTTGCAGAGAAGTTGAAGCTTCCCACCATCGTGGGGAATATTTTCGGCGGACTCATGTTCGGCCCGGTTCTGATAGGGATACTTGGCCGGATAGGTATTATTTTCGAATCTTTCCCGATGGATGGAGTGATCGAGAATCTCAAACCGGAGACCGTTGAAGTGGAGATCTCGTTCCTTATGGACCTCGCTATCGTGATGTTGATGTTCTCATCCGGGCTGGAGACGAGGATCAAGGATTTCCTGGCATCTTTCAAGACCGGGATCGTGACTGCTTCTCTCGGTGTGATCGCCCCATTTGGACTGGGATTCATAGGCACCTATCTCTACTTCGGAGATGTAATGGTGGCCCTCTATATCGGAGGTGCCCTGTCGATCACCGCCGTGGCCCTCTCTATTTCCACATTGATACAGATCGAGGGTATACGAACCAGATTCGGAATGACGATAATCAATGCCGCCATCGTTGATGATATAATTGGTATCGTCGTCCTTTCAATTCTCCTTTCAATGTCTGCCACAGGACATCTTCCAAATCTCCTCTCGGTGGGAGGAACTGTCATACTGGCAATGACCTTTGTTCTGGCTGCCCTCTTCCTTATGCCAAAGATATTGAAGAAGGCCTACAAGGGGATGGGGGACATGAGGGCAACCGAGGGCATCGGATTGACCATCCTGATGGCAGGTCTTTTCGGTGTGATGGCTCATCTGATGGGACTTCATCTGATGATCGGAGCCTTCCTTGGAGGCATGGCGATAAGGAGTTCGCTGAACAGAAGGACGAGGGATTCCCTCGGGAGATTTTCCTTCGGGTTCTTCGCTCCCATCTTCTTTGCATGGGTGGGTTACTCTGTTACCTTTTCCGGTGCGGCCCTTTCCCTCTTCGTTCCACTGATCGTGATCCTTGGCCTCACTGGAAAAGTGGTTGGTTCGGGGCTTGGGGCGAAGATATCAGGTCTGAACTGGGCGGAATCCCTGCTGGTTGGGGTAGGTATGAACGGAAGGGCTGCCGTTGACCTTATACTGGCAAGTGTAGCTCTCCAATCGGGTATAATTGGCAGGGACCTCTATTCCGCAGTCGTTTTCAATGCCATCATAATGGCCCTGCTCACACCGATCCTTCTCAAGGTCCTGTCGAAGAAGTTCAGGGATAAGGGATGGATCGACTGGAATGCTATGTGATCCCTCAAAATACGACATTGATATCCAGAAATGAGATTCCCAGGTCTGTCCGGGTATTGAACTTATGAAAGAGTGAGAGTCTATAGTGAGAATGAAAGAGGGAAAGGTCACTCTTTCTTCTTCTTTATCTTGACGACCTTTTTCTTCTTCTCGGCGGAAGCTTCCATCATAATTCTTTCCTGTTCATCGAGTATTGCGGTCCATTTCAGGACCTTCTTGAACTGGATTATCATTGATTTCATGGTGAGCTCGCCCACGAGCTTGCCCTTTACGACCACCGGGAGCCTCTTCAGGTGATGTCTCTTCATCTTGGTCAAAGCAGCTCCGACGGTCTGTTTGGGTCCTATCTTGATGAGGTCCGTTGTCATCATGTCCTCACCGGTCTCGATCCCGCCGAAAAGCATGGATTTGAAGTGATGGCCGGATATTGTGAACTGGTAAGGATCTATCCTTCTCGGTGCAATGACATCGACAAGGTCTCTTTCGGTTATAAGGCCAAGAAGTCTCATGGATTTGAGGGACTGGACAACCCAGATATGTTTCCTGGAACTGAGTATTCCGATCACCTCCTCGACCGGTGTATCAGGTGTGATATAACACATGTCCCACATCTTGGACTTCATGATCGTCCCTACATCGATCTGGTGGAACTGTTTCAGGATCTTTGAAATATCAGTGCCCTCTGTTTTCCTTGGTTTTACATATTTTACCATCTTGGTCCCCTATGCTTGTTTTCGGACTATAGAGATACTACTTCAAGATAAACCTTATCCCGTCAAATCATGTTTATTTTCAGTAAGAGTAATAAATCCGAATCATATTGACCCCGGTCGCATCCGTAAAGGAGGAATAAAAAATGACAAGGGATCCCACCGCTTTTTTAAAACAGGAATATGATGATCTCGTTGAGAAGGGTTTCAACTGGCAGCTCAGGGAGCTCCAGGGACCCTCAACACCAAGGTGCAAGGTCGACGGAAAGGAGCTGATAATGCTCTGTTCCAACAATTATCTCAGTCTATCCAATCATCCCAGACTCATAGCATCTGCCAAGGAATGGACTGACAAGAATGGTGCAGGATCTGGTTCGGTCAGGGCCATTGCCGGTTCCATGGATATACATTTCATGGTTGAAAAGGCACTTGCAAAGTTCAAGAAAAGGGAAGCTGCCCTTGTCTATCAGACCGGTTTTGCAACCAATGCGGGTCTCATCCCACAGCTGGCACCAGGCAAGGAGGATATGATAATCTCTGATGAGCTTAACCACGGCTCCATTATCGATGGCGTAAGGTTGTCCAAAGCCCAAAGGGGTGTGTACAAACACAACAACATGGGTGAACTTGAGGATCTTCTTAGAAAGAACCAGGACAAGAGAAGGGTACTCGTCATCACAGACGGTGTTTTCTCCATGGATGGAGACACGTCACCTCTCGACAAGGTGGTTAATCTTTGTGTCGAATATGGTGCAATGTCATATGTCGACGATGCCCACGGTGAAGGTGTTCTGGGAGAGAAGGGCGCAGGTATTGGTGTCCATTACAATGTCAATGACAAGCTGGACGTGGAGATGGGGACGTTCTCCAAGGCGTTCGGTGTTGTGGGGGGCCTTGCAGCAGGATCTCAGGACCTTTACAACTTCGCATACAACAAGTCAAGAAGCTGGCTGCTTTCGGGTTCTCATCCACCGGCAGTTGCAGGTGCACAACTTGCAGCCATTCAGGTCCTTGATGAGGAACCAATACACTGGGAGAACCTCTGGAAGAATACCAAATACTTCAAGAAGAGGATCCAGTCGATGGGCTTTGACACCGGTAGGACAGAGACACCGATCATCCCGGTGATGTGTGGCGAATCACACCAGGCCAAGAAGCTCTCCCAGGAACTCTACAACCTGGGAGTATTTGCACTTCCGATCGTCTTCCCGATGGTCGCAAGGGACAAGGCAAGGGTCAGGGTACAGGTCAATGCAGGACTCACCCAGGAGATGCTTGATGAAGCACTCAGGGCCTTCGAAGCTGGCGGAAAGACAGCGGGCATTTTATAAAAAAAAACAATAGGGGGTTGATGAAACCCCCTACTTTTTTCATCATTCCTTCATCCACCAAATTCATTTCTTTTCAAAGCTTCCAATGAAGAATGGATATCCGAGCAGGGGACCTCCCCGGAAGCTTTCGATCTCTTTCAGCTTCTTGTTGGACCTGATCATCTTCTCTGTATTCCTGTTCAGATTGCACCCGGATGGGGCATGCCACACCGGCGATATCAAGTTGAATATTGCTGCCTGGGGGCCTTTTCTCGGAAGCTGATGCTCCATGAAGATGAATTTGCCGCCTTTCTTCAGGACCCGAGCACCTTCGGATATGACCTTTACAGGGTCCTTTACCGTACAAAGGATGAGAGTTGAAACAACCACATCGAAGCTGTGGGATGGGAACGGAAGTTCCTCACCGGCTCCCATTTGAGTGTTCAGGCATCTGCCGCTGTTGGTCCCGTATCCCCACCTCTCTGCTTTCTTTTCAAGGAAGGATAGATTGTCGGAATCGGGATCCAGGACAGTGACGCAGTCGACATTCCCGGGGTAATACCTGAGATTGATCCCCGTTCCCGAGCCTATGTCCAGGACCGTGCCTTCGAGGTCCTTCAGTATCCTCCTTCTCCATTTTCCGAACCAGGCGACTTCCATGGGGGCGAGGAAGGCATCATATGATCTCTGCCTGTGTCTTGTTTGGTCTTCCGGCATCTTGAACGGAATAGGCTGACCTTATCCATATAGGTTATACCTTAATAGGAAGGTATCAGTCCGAGAACTTGGCTGCGCATTTGGGGCAGTACTTGAAGGATTTATCGACACTGGTCCTGCATACTGGGCAGTATGGTCTATCTTCCTTCTTCTCCCGGGCAACCAGTTTCTTCCTGACCTTTTCGGCAAGGATACTTTCCTCGACCTTACCCGGGAACTTGAAGAGGATGATCCCGATCACGGAGATGAAGAAGAGGATCGAGGTCAGGATGACGATTATCCATCTGATGCCTGGATCGGTCAGCTCCTCTTTGAGTATGTCGAGGAAAAATGTATAGAGGGCCATAATGCCGAGGTCGATCCACAGGAATATCATAAGGATCTTTACAAGACCCGAGTTCTTCCTTGCCTTCGAGATCATGGATGCGATGGTCACCACGAAACCGAACGCTATCGTGATGCCAATGATCCCAAATATGGATGCCTTCAGGGCCTCACTGTATCCGGTAGTAGCGGTTACATCTTCCAGATTGAGGTTCTTCATCGTCAGGAAGAGCGTTCCGAAAAGAATGAACAGTGCAACGTGATACATCAGTACTCCTGGTTTATTCAACAAGGCCATGTGAACCACTCTCAACTTATGATAGATAACCCCTTTTTAAACCTTATTGGCAATTGATAGAATTTATTCACCATTGGCCGATCGGTCCTTCGAGGTTATTCTCTGTGCTAGATGGTCGATATGGTCCTTGGTTCTTTCTATCAATCCATTCCCATGGTGGACCAGAGGTGGAATGATATCATCGAAAAGGTCCCTTGGGATGCCGTGGATAGGGACCTCCATCCTTTCCGTTCCGAGAAACTCCACCATCACCCCCCATTCCTGGACGCCCCCCTTTCTGTCCAGCTTGACGGACCTGATGGTCGAGAACTTCAGTCCACTCTCCTGTGCTATCGTTCTGAGCTTCGCTGCGGTCTCGATATCCCTGCAGCGGATGTGAACGAGCAGGGGCTGGACAAGAAGGTGGACCTGTCCGGTACCGTCCCATTTTCCAAGGGCTTCAAGGACCTCTTCCGCTGATACCTTACGGTGCCATTTGCCAAGTACGTTCGAACCCAACTTGTCTCCGAGCGTGGGGACCTGGATCAACTGGAACCTGCCTGAACAGGAGGAGGTGGTCACCGCATCATCAACGTTATTTATCGCAAGAAGAAGCCCTATTACCTCCTCATCGACAAGGCCCTCCGAAAGGGCCTTTTCCAGTTTCTGCAATGTGTTCGTTTTCAATTTCTCAACTACCTACTGTGAGGGAAGGTCAGGTACATCATCTTCATCCTCTTTTTTCTTTCCGAGGAATACAAAGGTCATGATCAGGACGATCAGCACGACAGCAATTATGAGAATGACAAGCCAGGTAGAACCCGGATCATCGTTCTCTTCCTTCTTGATCTCGATGTCAAGTGTGAAAGTCTCCATCTCATTTCCGGCCAGGTCCATCAAACCACCGATGGTCAGGATGGCATCTCCTCTACCTACATCCTCTGTCATCGAGACGGATATCACAGATCCATCTTCGGATAGTGTGAAGACGACATTCTGAACAACTCCTTCGACCTCCAGTCCGATCTTGTCCGATCCGACCGCAGATCCGAAAGAGGACCTTGTCACAGGTTCGGAGAGGGTAACATTAACGAGCTCTTCCCATGTGATGGCCTCACCTGCAGAGACAGAGGTCGTATCCACCTCGGGTTCGGAACTATCGCCAGTGATCGATATGGAAACGGTTCGGGTGACGGTCCCGCCGATATGATGGAGGGTGATGGTAACATCCTCTGTAATATCCTCCTTCACATGTTCAGCCTCTATCATCAGCTTGACGGATCCCTTGATGAATACAGATTCGGGATGCAGAGATATTCTTGCGCCCTCTATCTCGGAGACCTCCAGGGTCATGTATGATTCACCATCGACCATCAGGTCAATAGAAGCTGACTCGCCATGGTTCAATGATGCCGCCCCTTCTCCTGTCAAGGTTGGGACGACAGGTTCACCCTCATCACGCAGGGAAACAACAACCAGCCTTTTGGAATATCCAACAATTCCGATCTCATTTCCTCCTTTATCCGGGTCAATGTCGCCGATCCTGATCTCGTGTCCTCTGGCAGTATCCGAGTAGATCTCCCTGGATGATCTACCGGTTCCAAAAGGATCGATTATCTGGGTGAGTTTTGTGGAATATCCATAAGCGTAAAGCTCCTGTCCCGGAACATCAGGATCGACATCACCTGTCCAGACACCTCTGTTCTTTGCAGTATCTTCGAATACCACCGTATCGATCCACTCGGTACCTGTCCACTTCAGGCCGATGACACTGCCGGTGGCAACATCACCGCCAAGGTATATCTCCAACCCCGGGTCCGGATCGACATTGCCCACGGCGACCCTTGCAAGCGGGATCCCGGAATAGATCCTCTCAACGATCCAGTTCCCGGTGGTGCCATAGGCAAGTGTTGCATTTCCGGATTTTGAAACGCAGATGACCTCATTCCCCTCATGTGTGTCGATGAGGTCAGCGATCACAGCTTTTCTGACATTATGGCTGTCAGTGAATATCAGATCATTGTGCCATTCACCATCTTCCCACCAGATCATCACAGCTGTGAAATTGAAGGTTGTCAGAACAGCTTCCATCCCTTCATGGTTGGGGTCAAGGTCGCCAATATCGCATCCATGGATGAGAAAGTCATCAGTGAATGCTCTTGTTGGTACCCAGGATGTTCCATCCCGATAAAGCACGGTTGCAGTCCCATCTCCCGGATCGCTATTCTCATCTCCCGAGGAAAGACCGACAACCAGGATCTCATTTCCCTCTCTTTCAGGGATCAGGTCGCCGATGGATGGCGTCAACTGCTGCCCTGGAGATTCCCATATCTTCTCATTCTTCCAATTTCCGTCTTCCCTGTAGCTGATATAGGTTCCTCCATCTCGGGATGTGATCACCGTCTCGGATCCTTTCCTGTCAGGATAGATCTCACCTACTGCTATACCGTCAATGGGTTCGGTCCCGGTAAATGGGACATCATATACCCACTCCGAAGGATATACAACAGTGAAATTACTGGAATAACCAACAATTCCGATCTCATTTCCAGGGATCTCGGGATGTATGTCCCCGACCCTGATCTCATGCCCCCTTGCCACATCACGGAACAGTTCCCTGGAGTTCCATCCCAGGGCGAAACTGCCGGTAACCTGAACGAGCCTTGTCGAGTATCCGAAGGTGTAAAGTTCATTTCCGGGGACTGTGGGATCGACATCCCCTGTCCAGACGCCTCTGTTCTTGTCAGTGTCAGTGAATACTGTCTGGTTGATCCATTCAGAACCTGTCCACTTCATACCAATGACCCTTCCGTCTGCCACATCCAGACCCAGGTATATCTCCAGACCCGGATCGGGGTCCACATCGCCCACTGCCACCCTGGCCAGACTTTCACCCTGGTATATCCTCTCCCACGTCCAGTTGTCCACTGTTCCATATGCAAGTGTTGCATTTCCCGACTTGGAGACGCAGATCACTTCATTCCCCTCATTTGTGTCGATCAGATCGGCAATGATCGCCTTCCTGATATTGTGACCATCGGAGAACATGAACGAGCTGTTCCAGTGATCGGTATCCCACCAGATCATCATAGCAGTGTGGTTGAAAGTGGTCAAAACCGCTTCAACACCTGGAATGGTGGGATCAATATCACCGATAGCACAGCCATGAATGAGCTCATCATCGGTGTATGCTCGTTCTGCGACCCAGGAGGTTCCCTCCCTGATAAGGACCGTTGCGGTTCCATCTCCCGGTTCCTCACCTTCGGATCCGGATGAGAGACCGACAACAAGGATCTCGTTTCCCGTCTTGTCGGTCCTCAGGTCGCCGATGGCCGGTGTGAGCTGCTGTCCCGGCGATTCCCATATCTTCTCCTTGATCCAATGATCATCCTCGAGATAGATGATGTAAGTGCCTCCGTCCCTGGAGGTTATGACCGTCTCATCTCCCGGTTTATCCGTATATATCTCTCCTGTTGCGATACCATCAAGAGGTTTAATTCCCCTGAACGGAACCTCATGATCCCATATGGTCTGCCCGGACGTGTTCGAACTTTCCGATCCTTCGACATTGACGTCAACCGGCATCAGGGTCCACATCGTAAGGACCATGAAAAGAGAGACAATGGTCGAGACAGTTTTGTTGATCATCCTTGAACCACCTGGTATATGATTCGAATTCATATGGGACGATTATAAAACATTATGGTACAAATTAGTATTGAAGCAGGAGGGTCCCTATCATGTTAAAAGAAAATGAGGGGGGTTGCCCCCCCTCGAAACATTCTCACATCACTCTTCAAATGCCCCGTCATCCTTCTTCCTGAATGCCATGAAGACAACGATCAAAAGGACCAAGATGACAACCGCTATCAGAATAAATATCAGGGTGTTATCTTCTTCTTTGTCCTCCTTCATATTTGGAACATCCTCCCCCACGGACCATTCAATGGTTCCATGATCATCGAGAGAGGCTTTGAACTCGGTCCCTTCAGGGAACTCCCCTCCTTCGAGTTGGTCGAAGATGGCCACACCATCGGCACCGGTGGTAGCAGTGTATTCCTTATCACCGATCGTTACGGTTACCAGAACACCTTCGAGCGGTTCTCCATCCTCATCCTCGATGGTCACGCTTGGATGGGATGTGACCGGTGGTGTATATTTGTAGTACACAAGGGATACGTCCTCCACGATACCTGTTGCGGAATCAAATGTGAATTCGGCCACTTCTTTTCCCATGTAACCGCTCTTGACATCGGTCTCTCCCTGTTCCGCTGCTGACGGGAACACCTCGATGGCGTAATCTCCGAATGTAACATCCTCGAAAAGATACCCTCCTGTCGCATTCGTTGTGGTATTGATATATACTCCCTCCCCGTCAATTAGGGATACCTTTGCACCGGAGATGACCGTACCATCCTTTGCTCCTCCCTCATAGATGACGGTTCCCGAGATCGAACCTGTTGTAGGGGCGGGTTCGACATAGAGGTAATACTGCACATAGAAGTCCTGCGTCAGTATACCCGTATGGTTGAAAAGTTCTGTCATGTTCATCGTATAACCGGATTTTGTGCCCCCCATCTCAACAGCGGAAACGGGTATGACCTTCAATGTGTGGTTGATGCCGAACTCGATGTCCGAAAAGAGATACATACCGTCTTCGCCTACCGTGGCATTTGCGATCTCCACCATTGTCCCGTTGTAGAGGAAAACGGTTGCATTGGTGGCGTTAAGGCCATTTTTGTCTCCTCCCATGTAGATGACCTTTCCCTTGATATCATCTGAATGATAATCGTAGTAAGACAGGCTGATATTCTTTTCAAGGGATCCTGTGTGGTTGAACGTCCACATCCATGATACATATCCTGATCCCGTTCCCATGTCCGGGACAGCGGAAACAGGTGTGGCCTTCAGTGTGTAGTTGATGCCGAACTCGATATCCGAAAAGAGATACATGCCGTCTTCGCCCACAGTAGTATTTTCGATCTCCACCATTGTCTCGTTGTAGAGGAAAACGGTTGCATTGGTGGCGTTCATACCATCTATTGGACCTCCACTGTAGATGATCATCCCTGATATCTCATCGCTGTCATAAGTGTAGTATGGGATCGATACATTCTTGACCAGAGGTGCAGTGTGCTCGAATCCTCCTTCCCAGGAGATGTAACCGGACCCTGTCCCCATATCTTCAACGACGTCCACGGGTTCAACGTTCATTAGGTACCCATCCGAGAATTTGACCTCATCGAAGGAATAGAACCCGGTCTCGTTGACAGTGGTCGTTATCAATAACTCCATGATAGAATGACCAAGGGTAACTGTGGCTCCCACGGCAGGCATTCCATCCATGGGGCCGCCCATGTATTTGACCATTCCCTCGATGGTCCCGTTCACCGGTGGGTAGGTCATGTTCCAGACCGTTATGCCATCAGAGCCATACCCCATATCATCTACCGCGATCACCTTGAAGCTGTAGTTCATATCAGGAACCATCCCCAAATAAGGGTAAGTTCCCGCTATAGTTGTATTCAGATCCCATTCCGATCCCATTCCGGAATCGACCCATATCTCGTAATGATCGATATCGAGTGCAGGTGATGCCTCGAAGGAGAGATCTATCTGCTCGTGTGAAATGGTCTCCGCTTTAACATTTACAGCTTCTTCAGGTATCTCGAAATCGGCAAGTGTGATCTCCAGATCATCGGATGTGTTCGCATCCACCCGCGTTGCCATGGTAACCGGGAAATCTCCGCCATCATAGTAGACCGTGATGTCGTTCTGACCCCAGGTGGGCGTATTGGAACCCAGGAAGATCCTGTTAAGGACAGGGATATGATCAAACTCTCCCCCATCATCGGACTTCCCTTCCACGCCGCCAAAATGGGATGTGGCAAATATCTCTCCTTCCCAGCTGTTGACCATCTTCATGTCCGCTCCCTCGATGGGGTCATCATTCTCATCCATGACGATGACGAGTCTCTCATTGAACACTCCGAGTTCAGCAGCGGAACCTACCCTTACATCCGCATCAGGGACGTTGACACCCATTGTAATGAACCTTCCAGAATTGATATCCACGATATCCTGGGTATATATCGGCAGGATCCCCCATGCCATGCCGTAGTCGACGGTGTCAACTTCGATGGCATCCGAGTTCATACCTTTTGCACCAATGGAAGCCATTGCGATGACCACGTAGGAATTTTTATTGTATAATGCCACAGCAGCAGCGGAATTCCCCCGGGATTCGATCTGTGCAATATAGCAGAAGATGAACTCGGAATCCTGTATCTTCAGTGCATCACTGAAATCACTTTCCGAGTGGATCACCGTGAAACCGGTGGAGAGATCACCCATTATGGTGATGTTTTCGTTCTCGTCGATGAACAATGAACCTGCGGTTCCTCCGCCTGACCAGAAGGTGCAGCTTATCATCGTAATATTATCTGAGAGGTGAACCCTCATTGCCTGTGAGTCCGGGGATGTGAAGTTGATGTTCACCAGGGTAATATTTGTCACACTTCCAACATATGCTGTCGGTCCGGTCACATCAGGGGTTATTTTCACCTCGTCGGTGTAGTTCGCCTCGATGTGCAGATGACTGGTGCCGATGTTCAACTGCCCGTTGTATGTTCCGTTCGCAATGTATATCATGTCACCTTCTGCCGAATCATCTATTGCATCCTGAACGGATGTATAGGTAGAATCGGAAGTTGCGACATATCTTGTCGTGGGAGCTATTGGTTGATCCGCTCCAGCATCCTCCGCGACCAAAATGAGGCCCCCTGACATTGATGCCAAAAGGATCAAGCTTATCGCTACATTTGTCATTTTCATTGATCTTCCTCCTTCCTAGGACTGATCGGATATCGGGTATTCAAGTGCATTTTCGATCCCATCCCGCTGTTGGATCATCCTGCGATCCTATCCGGAAGGAATTAAAAAGTATAGGTATTTAAAACCTGTGATATTTTATGCTGATTATATTGGGTTTTTTTAACTATTCCTCGTGATGACCTTCGGATTTGCCTTTTTTCATCATAAGATACATTCCGAATCCCAGTATCAGGATGATCATTCCTATGAGTACCCATACAAGGAGGATGTCATCTCCCCTTTTGGGTTCCTCTTCCATCTTCGGGATCCCATCTCCCTGGTTCCATTCGATGGTGGTATATCCATCTTTTTCAGCCTTCAATACCGCACCATCCGGGAGTTCGATCCCATCAATGTCCCTGAACTCGGCGATACCATCTTCGTTGGTAAATGCTGTGAACTCATCTTCACCTGTAGTGATCGTTACCATTACATGGTCGAGGGGGTCGTTGTTATCATCGATGATGAATACTTTCGGATGTTTGATCACCGGTTCTACGTACTGGAAATATTTAAGGGATATATTGAAGACGGTATCTCCCGTATGATCGAACCCGGAACCGTCCCAGAACAGATATCCGGTTCTGTTATTGTTGATCCCAAGGTCCTCAGGAGATGGCATTGCTCTTAATTCATAGCCTTCTCCGAACGTGATGTTGGAAAATGTATAGTTCCCATTCTCATCGGAGAGGGTTTCTCCGATCCTGTCTCCGGTGATGTTGAACAAGGACACCGTTACATTAGGAGCGGTCTCATTTGCCTTCGGACCTTTATCATTGAATTTGACTGTCCCGGAGATAGGTCCTTCCATGGGTGGAATGTATTCGTAGTATGGGACTGAGATATTGATCTGAGTATCTGGAAATTGACCCGTAGTATCAATGAAATAAACAATATAACTGTATGATTTATGTAATGTTTCTCTCAGAATATGAGCAAATCCAACTCCCTCATGATAATAACCTGAAATGTTCCCATCTCTTATCACCATGTCCTCTTGACCGATGGTAATACCGAGATGATGTCCAAAGGAGATATTCATGAATTCATAATGGCCTGTTGAATTTGTATGTGCCCATTGAAGATTTCCAATACTGTAATCTGGAATTGGATTCAATCTAAAGACTTTAAGATCCTCTGCACTTAAAGGAATGAATAACTGAACAGATGCATTGGCAACAGGAGTGTTATTAAGAGGTCCTCCATCGTATTTCACCTGGCCAAAGATGGTTCCATTGGTGAACCAGATGTCCCTGAACTCAATAATTATAGGATCAGTGTTGGATAGGTTCAGATCCATTATCTCTAAAGAACCATTCATATCAGCTTCCGGATAATATGCTTGAAGGTAAGCTTCGTTCGCTGTGGATGGGAAACCTCCTCCCGTATAGTTCCTTGAAAGGAATGAGAACGGGCCTCTGTATGAAAGATTGATGTTTGCATCATCCGTTCCCCCATAGAACGGTGTCCTGTACATTATTTCGGCATCTGTGGTGAGATTCAATTCCACACCAGATATATTCCCCATCCTCCCATATCTGTCCTCTCCATACGCTCTGATATCCTTCCTGAAAAATACTTTGACGGTATCGTTCACATCCGTGGAGTCAATGATGACATCTTCAAAATTGAATATGGAATCGAATATCTCAACTTCCCCCATCTCCATCTTGATGAATCCATCTTGATACGTTGTATCAACATCATCAATGGTCAGGTCCAATCCATCCAATGTCCTGAAAACGATAGAGAACTCATCATTCATGGAGATCGAACCGTTCAGATAGGTGATATCGTAGCATCCACCCGAGATGCCAACAGAGTATCTTGAACCGATGGTATCGAACGAGAAGTTCTTCATCATCATCCTGTCAATATCATGCATCTCCATCGGATGATGTATCCCCGAGCTAATTTCCATTCCTTCAATGTTGATATCATAACAGTCCCTGAGGAAAAATCCATCCGATACAAGAGACCTGATAACAATATCCCTGAACGTGACGTTGTTGGATGCACTGCACATCAGAGCAAATAGGTGTGTCCCTTCGCCAATGATATTCAATCCGGAAATATTAGACCGGTCGCTTGAAATGCCAATGATGGCCTCCGAGCCAATGTGTTTGATATTGACATCTCCCTGGGTATGATTCCCGATTATATTTATCGAGTCCTTCAATAACAAGAATCCTGATGAATAATTACCGGGTGCTATCATTATCGTGTCACCGGAGGTGGCATTGTCGATCGCATCAGATATATTGGACCATGTGGACCCGGTCTCCGAGACATACAGTATGTTCCCCTCGGCCCTTGTTGGAGCTCCAATTTCCTCTTCACCGCTTGAAGGAGTGATCAACGTTGTCATCAACATCAATGCCAGAAGGCACGGCAGGTATCTTCTCACTTCTTTCCCCCCATATATGGGGTCAAAGAGAGAGAGGGATGCTATTTTTTAATTTCCATTCCCTGATATCAATCTGACTTGCCATGATCATGAGAATGTCCATTTCCGAAGAACCTTTCCTGTCCGTTTCCGGGTCGAAGGTTCCCGAATGCCCTGACCATGATCTCTTCCATGGCGGGATGGATCGTTTGGGCCTTCACGAGAGGCATGTAGGTCCCCTTTCCGGAGTTCATGAGGTAGACCAGAGGCTGCACCATGGCTGTAGCATGAGGGCCGACCGCATGGGCTCCGAGTATCTTCCTGCCCTTTGCATCCAGAACCACCTTCACGAAACTGGAGCCATCATCGCCCATGGCATATCCCTTGATAGCATCGGTATAAGATGCCTGACCGATAAGGACCGGGATATTCCGGTCAATGGCATCCTGTTCCCTGATGCCAACGGATGCCACCTCGGGCCAGGTGAAAACCGCATGTGGGACCGCATGTTCATCCAGTTCGACCATGTCGTTCTCATTCTCGGCCATCATGTTGGTCCAGGCAACCTCGGATTCGTAGTTGGCAGTATGTCTGAACATGTTCCTTCCAATGGCATCGCCGATCGTATAGATCCCATCAATGTTCGTTCTGAGATATTTATCCACGATAACGAATCCCTTCTGATCGGTCTTCACTCCTGTGTTATCCGGATGGAAGAGGTCGGCATTGGACCGCCTTCCTGCAGCCACCATTATCTCATCGGCCCTGAACCTGAATCTCTTGTCGGTATGTTTGTTCCTTGCAACGATGAACTTCTTTCCATCCTCCATGCCTGCTTTCAGAACCTCGTATCCCGTATGGACCCTCATTCTCTGTGAAAGGCGTCTTTTCACCTCATCGGAGATCTCGGGTTCCTCCAGGGGGATCAATCTATCATTACGCCCCAGGATCGTTACCTTGGTTCCCATCGAGTCGAAGAAATGCGCCATCTCGGTCGCAATGTAACCTCCGCCAATGATGATCAGGCTTTTCGGGGCCTCTTCCAATTCCAGTGCCGTGGTAGAATCAATGTATCCAGCTTCCTTCAATCCCTTCACCGATGGAGCCGCTTCCCTGGTTCCAGCTGCGATCAGGATCAAAGGGGCCGTGATCTTCTTTCCATCGACCTCGACGATCCTCTTCCCGACGAACTTCCCGGTGGAATTGTAGAAATCAAGACCCTTCCCCCACGCAGCCTTCACTCCTCTTGTCGTCATTGCCACATCTTCGTCGACCTGCTCATGCATTCTCCTCATGACGGTCTTGAAATCCACCTTCACATCCTTTACATGGACCCCGACCTTCTCGGCATCCTTCATGATCTGGACGACATCAGCAGGATAGAGGATTATCTTGGTCGGGATGCAGCCCCGGTTCAAGCATGTGCCTCCAAGTGGGCCGTTGTCGATGATCGCCACGTTCATTCCGTCGGAATGCGCGTTCGAGGCGACATTCAACCCTGCACCGCTCCCTATCACAATTAGATCGTATTCTTTCATATTGAAGACCAATAGTAATATCTGGTTACGTTGATACAATATGTTCCCCTAAAAACTATACTATCTTTCTCAGAAATGAAATGATCAACCCCCTTCCCGAGGGTGATAGATCATGGAAAAGCAGGGCTGACGGAACTCCAAACGCGATTCCTGCTGCAACGAGGTCCCATCTTCCCATCCATATGGATATGGTCACACCTGCTACATGGGCAAGCAACGCAAGCCACTCGGGAAAAGTGATCTCTCTCAGATCCATGTGAACACCACCACCTGAAGAATATATGTGACGAACACGAGAAGCAGGAGCAATCCGTATGATATCACCACACCTGCAGCCAGTGATATCTCCTTGAAGAGCTGAGGCACCTTCACCTCCTCGATATCCATCCATATGGCCGTGAACCCTCCGACAGCCATGAACCACGCAGTATAGTTCGCAAGAGGGACACCCAGCCACTGCCATTCCTCCCAGTGCCACAATCCGTAATTTGCGAATACGGAATCGATACCCACATCTATCGAAACGGCCAATACGCCTGCAAGGAGTCCCTTTTCGATCTTTGCCAGTCCGGAAAGCTCCTTTCTCTGCTGGATCATTCTTATGCATGCATATATCACGGCCGTCCAGCAGAATGGGACTGCCATCATTGTCGAACCAATGATGATCCATGCATTCGGATTGTACTCGTAGTATCCTGACTGGGTCACGGTTATCTCTTCAAGGATGAAACCATACATCAATGCAAAGATGAAGAAGAATGTGGCTTTCTTTCTTCCCCATTTCTTGGATGCATGAAAATAGGCCCCGATCATCAATATCAGGCAGCCGATCTCGAAGATGTGAAGGATAAGGAGATTGTCTCCGTGACCCTCCCAACTGGTGGGAGGATCACTTGTCGGGATCAATTTTGCCATGATGAACATGAATGCGACCAACAACAGGACCACTCCCATCAAGCGGGGGGTCCTCCTTGTATCGAACCATGGGGTCCTTTTCACATCCTTCATTGGGTCGGCTAGGTGGAACTGGTAAATAAGCTTCCTTGGTCAAGGTTATTTAATCTGTTCACACTCCACCTTCATCGGTGATGCATCCATGGAGGAAAGAAAGTATCCAGTAGAGCGAAAGTTCGAAGTAAAGACCTATGAGGTAGATTTCGCAGGGGTGGTGTCCAATCAGGTCTATCTTCGATGGTCAGAAGATATGAGGACAGCGGTCCTGGACCAATTCATCGATATCAGGGACCTGATCGAACAAGGAAAGGTCCCGGTCCTGGCTCACACGGAAATTGATTACAAATGGCCTGCAAGGCTCAAGGATGAGGTGACTGCGATCATGTGGGTGGAGGAGTTGAATGGACCAAAATGGGCCCTGAGGGGTGAATTCATGATCGATGACAGGATATGCGCAAAGGTATTCCATTACGGGGTATGGGTGGATACCAATACATTCAGACCAACCGATCCACCCGAGGTCCTTCCGAGGATATGATATCATTCGAGTATCATTAAACCCCTTGTCCTCTTTCTTTTCATCATGCCATGTGTCCATTCGTCAATCAGAACATCTGATGTGTCCAGGTCCTTGAAGAGCTCTTTGATCTCATCCAACGTGAAGAAGTGTTGAACGATCCCATTCCCTTTTATGAAGGTCATCTCTTCTATCATACGGCCTCTCCCTTCCCTGATATCACCCACGGCAATGTCCTCGAAAGAGAGTATGGATCCTTTCTTCATCATGGATACGATATTCGAGGATGCGAGATCCCTTGCAACCTTTCCCAATGCCCCCAGTATATAGTGGCAGAATATCAGATCGAATTTACCAAGGTCCGATACATCATCGGTAATGTCAAGGACCCTGAGGTCACATTCAAGACCTCTCTGATCCAGTCTCTTTCCTGTAATGTCAAGTGCCGAGGCGGAGATATCGACCCCTACCACATCCCAACCTCTATCAATGGCCCTTATCAGGGTGGAACCGGTCCCGCATCCGATATCAAGGACCCTGGAGCCGATCTTGAGTTCGGGTAAGGAATAGGGTGACCCCTTCCATGTTACCGCTCCTCTCTTGTAATAGAGCTCCCATGGATCGGTCCCGTTGAGCATTGTTCTGCCTCACCCAAGAATGGGGAATAGCCCTTTTATACCATCGGCGATGAACTGGATCGCGATCGCTGCAAGCAGGAGTCCCATGATCCTCGAGAATATCTTGGTCCCGGTCCGGCCTAACCTCTTGAATATTTTATCAGAGTTCCGGAGTACAAGATAGGCGAAGATCATAACAACGGTGATACATCCGGAAACCACAAGTGCCGAGACGAGAAAGTTCTCACCGCTATCCGATACGGCGATCATCACGGTAGTTATGGACCCGGGACCTGCCAGGAGAGGGACACCCAGTGGTATGACCCCAACCTGGTCCTTTTCGAGGTTCTCGGCCTTCTCCTTCTTGTTCAATTTCGATCCCGGTGTCTTTCCCTGGACCATGTCCATTGCAATGATAAAGAGAACAACACCTCCGGCCACCCTGAATCCCGGGACAGTGATATTCAGAAAATCGAATATGAACTGACCCAGTAGACCAAACACTATCAGAACGATCAGCGCGACTGCGACTGCCTTTTTTATGACCCGTTTCTTCTCTTTCAACGTGTAGTCCGATGTCAGGGCCACATAGTTGGGAACTGCCCCCATCGGATTGACGATGGCCAGAAGCGAGATCAGGGTTGCCAGTGCGAATTCCAATACCACGATTTCCGGGTTGAACCCCCTATTGTATATATGTCTTTCCAAAGCATTGCGGTCTTTTATACTCATACTGCTTTCATGGTCCTGAAATA
The DNA here is from genome assembly GCA_030595715.1 of Thermoplasmatales archaeon. GTDB lineage: Archaea > Thermoplasmatota > Penumbrarchaeia > Penumbrarchaeales > Penumbrarchaeaceae > Penumbrarchaeum. Next base: position 2,434 of record JAUVCN010000021.1, on the reverse strand, counting down.
GGGGAGATGAGCAGGATTGAACGAGTACATCAGGAGAGGTTCACGGGGGCAGCTGGTGGGACTCAATCTCTGGGTCGTCTGTCTATTCCTCGGATACTTGGCCTTCACGATGTTCAATGAATCGCCGATCGGGTTCATTCTCATTTTCATCATTGTGGTATTGTTCATAGTGGGTTTCATCAGGATGTATGCAGGATCATATTACCTTCTGAAAGGTTCTTTTTATAGAAGGGGACGCTGGCTGGTCCTGATCTCGCTGATCCTTATCGTCACCTCTCCGATCATGTTCTTTCTGGGGTTCTTCACGCTCAGTCCATTGAATTATATATTTCTGCAATTGGGTCTATGGTCCTTTCTCTCTTCCTTTATAATTCCCTATATGAGACGCGGTGGGAGGATCATCGGGACCCTGGCATTGATGTCCTCTACAGCACTGGGGGTTTTTGTACTGGGTTATGTCCTGTTCGGGACTACCACATTACCATGGTTCATTCCTGTCTCCCTTGGAGGTATCTACTTTTTTTTACTGGAGATATCCATGTTCAGGTGTTATGTCGGAGCCCTCAATGAGAAGGAGTTCGAGCAGATGCCAGAGTATGAGGTCCAACACGATGCGTTGGCCATCAGGAAAACCACAGTTCCAGGGCCGGTAAGGATGAAAATGAGCTCTGAACGGAGGATCCGGACCAGTGTGTATGAGGGTAAACGAAATGAACCACCAAAGCAGAGGGAAATGGCTGATCCCGAACCTTCACGGGGGAAAAATGTGACAAGTTTCGAGGAATTCGTGAAGGAGATGGAAACCACGAGGAAAGAACCTCCTTCCCGAAGAGCGAGGATGCCCCCTCCGACCAGAAAGAGAGCCGACCCCCCTCCCCTTGAAGAACCCGATATGGACGTGGAACTGGACATGGAAGGGATATTGGTTGATGGGGATGACCTTTACTCGATACTCAGGGTGAACAGGGATGCTTCCATCACCGAACTCAGAAGAGCCTACAGGAAGAGGGCTTTGCTCTTCCATCCAGATAGGAACAGAGGGGTTGGTGAACTCTATACCGAGTCCATCAACGAGGAGATGCGCAAGCTGAACAAGGCAAAGGAGATCCTCTTCGATATCAAGAAGAGACTGGAGTATGACCGAAGGCTGAAAGATCCCTGAGGTCAGGTTCAGAACCTGTCGCCTGTTAACCTTTCGAACATCTCGGCGTACAGGCCGGCTATTCTGTCGACCTCATTTTCGGGCATTGCAGGTATTGGCGGCTCTTGGTCCTTTGTCACACCTTTTTCACGGGCATCCATCAGCAATGTGTGATAACCGGATCCTCTGTAATACTGCCTTACAGCTTCCTTGGAGAGCTCCACCATATTTCCTTTTTCCAGTTCGGAAATGTCCCAGAAGCGGTCCTCATCAGCTGTTCCAAAGGTATCGATCAGCATCAGGTCCCGATCAGCATCGAACCCGAATTCCTTCTTCCCATCCACATGAACAAGGCCCCTGGACTTTGATTCTCTCTCGATCACCGCATCGATCTTCAACACGGATTCCCAGAGCTCATCCCATTCCGCCCTGTCCAGTTTGGCCAGTTCCATTGCCTCGCCATTGGTGAGCGGTCTGTCAACATCTTCGAGCTTTGTGGTTGCTTCCAGAAGAGGCTCGGGAAGAGGTTCGCCATATCTTGCCGTGTGAGCAGAGGGAAAACCCACCTCCTCATTCGTTACCTTTCCTTTCTTCATTCTGTCCAGCAGGGAGCCGGCGACATAATATCGGGCGATGAACTCGAGCGGAATGAGGATCGAGTGGGAAGTGGGGGTGATATTCCTCATGTCCCTTTCCACATTCACTTTCTTGACCCTCATGGAGTCCGGTCCGGTCAGTCTGATGAAATGGGATCCAATTCCCAGGTCCCTGCCTTTCTCAAACCAGAATGCCGATGTCCTGCACAGACTCTCACCCTTCCTCGGGATCATGGAAGGGATCACCTTGTCAAAGACCGATATCTTGTCTGTGAACTTGAATTCGAGCTCTTCCGTACCTTTGACGGAATAGACCTCTTTCACTTTACCTATTTGGATCAATTCGAGATCAACCATGGGACCTTCTCCGAATAGCGGATTAATGGATACCATTTTATTACCCTTCCGCTAGAAGATGAGGGTCAACTGCGCTTCTTGCCCTTTTTCTTTGGCGGAGATGGGGCCTCTCTGGGTTTTTTCTTCTTCTTTCCCCGCTTCTCATCTTCTTCAGGGGTCTCGGATACCTCATCTTTTTTGGGCTGCTGGCCGAAGACGTGTTCTCCCTTCTCCTTCAATTTTCGGGAGTATTCAAAGAATTTGAGTCCTCTCATCAATGCCTGGCCAATGGGGATGGTGATCGAGATATAGAGAAGGATCCAGTACTTGAACCCGCCTGCTCCACCTGTCAGGCAAAGAC
>JAUVCN010000145.1 GCA_030595715.1 Thermoplasmatales archaeon | reverse complement strand
AAGTTGATCAAATTTGGTATTCGCCACTTAAAAGAGAACGAAGTAAGGATAGTATTTACCTATGGTGACCCCAAGTTTTACTCGAAAGTCGGTTTTAACTCAATTACAGAAAAAATAGCGAGAGCCCCATTTAAACTGACGCAGCCAGAAGGATGGCTTGGTCGATCATTGGTTGGTGATGAAATTGAACCAATTGCAGGTAATTCATATTGCGTAGAAGCATTTAACAAACCTGAGATCTGGTAAGAGATTTTTAGGGCGGCACCAGCACATAACAAGATAGTCAACGTGGATTGATCCTGATCTTTTTTTATATCTTCATTATCGAAATATCCAATACCTTGTCAAATTTCCTATCCGCCGTTATCAGAACATTTGCATTGTTGTTCAAGGCTGTTGATAGACAGAATGCATCACCCCATACGAAAGGAAAGCTGGCCCCGGCATACGAATGTTTCTTCACCGATGACATGATCGCAGTATCGATATCATGCGGATTATCATCTATTTATAAAAGATAATATATTACCTATTAAATATATATATGACATTTTAACGGTAACATCTTACCCATTATATTGTAATATTGAACAACGTTTATATACCATTCTTATGATATCTTTAACACATGGTGTATGTGATAGATCTCTCACTTGCCACAAGTGAACAAATAGAAAAGTCATTGGGTGACAGGGTTGAACAGATAAGACTTTCTCGCAATATCACACAACAGATGCTTGCAGATGAGGCGTGTATTTCCTTACGTACCATTGGACGCCTTGAGAAGGGCGAGGGAACCTCACTTGACACATTCATCCGCGTATTGATAGCATTTGGAATTCAGGAGGATCTAAAGAATATATTACCTGATCCGAACGCCCGCCCCTTGGAGAGAGTTGGCAATTTGGGTTCGGAAAGAAAAAGAGCCCGCCCTACCAAGCCGGATGAAAGCGATATCCCCTGGTCGTGGGGGGATTGAGACGACGAATGCAAGAGTTATCCTTTGGGGAAAGCAGATCGGAGCTATTTCCTGGCTTGATGATCGAGAGATCGGAGTATTTCAATACGACCCTGAGTTTCAAAGAAGTGGCATACAGGTGGCACCATTGATGATGCCCCTGAGAGAATTTCCATATGAGTTTCCAGCTCTGGCTAAGGAGACCTTCAAAGGTTTGCCCGGACTCCTGGCAGACTCCCTTCCCGACAAATACGGCAATGCGATCATCGATGAATGGCTGGCATCTCAGGGAAGGACCCCCGAGAGCTTTAATCCGGTTGAAAGGCTATGTTATACGGGAAGGAGAGGAATGGGAGCCCTGGAGTTCGAACCAGCAACGATCGGACCCTCCAGAAGTAATAACAACGTCGATGTTAACAAACTCATTGATCTTTCAAATAGGATACTGGATGATAGATCGGGCATTGGAGGGGCTCTAACTGGGATAGATGACACGGAGGCGATACATGACATATTAAGAGTGGGGACCTCAGCAGGAGGCGCCAGGGCAAAGGCAATTTTGGCCTGGAATCCAGAAAACAATGAATTTCGTTCGGGGCAGGTCGATATGGAAAGTGGATTCGAACAATGGATCATGAAGTTTGACGGGGTGTCCTACAACCAAGACAGGGAAATGACCGATCCATCGGGGTATGGTAAGATAGAATATACATACCATCTGATGGCAGTGGAAGCAGGGATCACGATGTCACAATGCAGGCTTCATCATGAAGGGGGGAGAAGCCATTTCATGACAAAGAGATTTGATCGAACACGTAAGGGTGGAAAGATCCACATGCAATCTCTGTGTGCGATCGCACATTTCGATTTCAATCAACCCTCCAGTTATTCGTATGAACAGGCCATCTTGACGATGAAAAAAATAGAGCTTCCACAGAAAGATCTTGTTCAGCAGGTCCTGCGTACCATATTCAACGTTGTTGGTAGGAACCGTGATGACCATGTCAAGAACATTGCGTTTTTAATGAATAGAAGAGGGATATGGAGGTTGTCTCCGGCATTTGATGTCATATATGCCTGGAATCCATCCGGTAACTGGACAAGCCGCCATCAGATGAGCGTGAACAGCAAACGTGAGGATATTGAACGGGATGATCTACTGGAACTTGCAAGGATCGCCGGCATCAAGAAGAAGAGAGCAAATGGTCTGATAGACAGAGTTGAAGATGCTTTCGATCACTGGTCAGAGCTCGCTGCCTTCACTGGTGTTCCCGAAAAACGTATATCAGAGATACAGGGATATTTATTGACAGACCTGTAGGGCCTGGGAAAGCAAATGGTGAACCCTATGACCCCTTCCGATATCATGAGGAAATGTATCATCTGTGGTAGGAAATTAAGGATCGAACTCCATGAGGGCGGGGAGTACACAGGAGGCCATTTTTTTGGAAAGGTCAAACTTCCTGTTGGAGATGGTGAGAAGATATCACTCGGAAAACACAAGATCCTGGATATGGAGATGGAAGTGGTTGAATGGACCGGGGATCATGAGGAGATGGAATACTGGGAATGTGAAGGATGTTTCAATGATGAATAGAACAGAACATATAGCACCTTGCGGGATGAATTGTCACCTCTGCACAGGCTATCAACGGAACAGAAGGCCATGCCCTGGATGTTACGGTCCGGATGAGAACAAACCAAAGCATTGTACGGTTTGTAAGATAAAGAACTGTGAGGAATTGGCCCGGGGCGGATCCGGTTTCTGTTATTCATGTGAAAGCTTTCCCTGCAAGCGGTTGAAACAGCTGGATACACGCTACAAGACGAGATATGGCATGAGCATGATCGAAAATCTACATGCTATCCAGATCGATGGAATTGAGGAATTCGAGAAAGCGCAAGTGATCGAATGGACGTGTAAAAAGTGCGGATCACTTCTCTGCGTTCACAGGGATAACTGTCAGTCATGTGGTGAGGTAAATGAAGGTTATGGACCCATCGCCAATTAGAATTGAAAGTCCCGTGGAACACAGGACTTTGGACCGTGAAGGATATTCCATTCACTATTACACCTCGGGCGACCCTGACGGTGAGCTGATCATATTTCTTCACCCTGCATTTGCGGACCACAGATGTTTCGACGGACAGATCGACCATTTTTCAAAAAGATACAGGGTGATCACGGTAGATCTTCTTGGACATGGGCTCTCCGAGGTGGGTAAAGCTAAAGATAGGATCGATAGCTCCATTGAGCACATCGATTCGATCATAAGATCTCTGGGTAAAAGTAAAGCCCATTTTATCGGGGTGTCGATGGGTACACTTATCGGGCAGTACTATGCCCTGAAAAACCCCGAAAAAGTGCTATCGATGACCATATTGGGTGGATATGATATCAATGCAGATAACAGGGAGATCTCAAAGGCTCAAAGAACCGAGAATATCAAATGGATATTGAAGGCCCTGTTCTCAATGAGCTCATTTAGGAAATACGTCGCATCCGTCTCCGTTTCATCTTCCGAGGGACAGGCACGATTCTATCAGATGGCAACCCATTTCACAAGGAGGTCGTTCAAGGCCATGTCTGGATTGGGCAATGTGATCAAACGAAGGGAGAACGTCAGACGAGACTACCCCCTGTTGATCCTGAGCGGCGATAGGGACCTGGAGTTGGCTCGAAGAGTGAGCAGAAAATGGCATGATTCCGAACCGGGCAGTGAGTTCTTTCTCATCAAGGATGCGGGACACTGTGCAAATATGGATAGGCCGGAGAAATTCAATGAGATGGTTTTCGATTTTTTAAGGTCTGTGGATTAAAAGAAACCTACGCTACCTATGCCCTGTAAACTTATGTGGAATTTCCCGGGAAATGGTTTTATAACACGTCGATATAATCTCTTTATCATAAGTGGTGAACCATGAAATTGTTGGGTTTTACGATCTTCATCGTACTATGATCAATGGGTGGAATGGAAACATGATATCTATCTTCTATCTGCTCCTGTTCTGGCTGATGTTCGACCTTCCCTACATTTTATTCCGTTTCATCCAGCTGTTCTTTCCTCTGAAGACCCGGGACCTGAAGGGTCGGCCACGGGTCACCATATTGGTTCCAGCTTTCAATGAGGAGAGGGTCATAAGTAAGACTCTGATATCCTGCCTGAAACAGACCTATCCCAGATTGGAGATAGTGGTGATAGACGATGGGAGCGAGGACAACACGTCAGAAGTGATATCCACATTTCAGAAGAGGCACTCACAGGAAATGAAGAGGCGCGGCATAATATTCAAACATGTTAAACAGAAGAACGCGGGGAAGGCCAGTGCAATGAACAACGGGCTTGCAAACTCACGAGGGGAGTTCGTGATAAGCATTGACGCCGATTCGTATCCCCACCCATCCGCCGTCGAGAAGATAATGAGGTACTTCACAAACGATAAGATCGGTGCTGTGGCTGGACACATCATAGGTGTTCCAAGGGATCGGATGCTCAGCTATCTTCAGTACGTCGAATACGAGTTCGGGTTTCTATTCATGAAGATATCCCAGAGCTCAACATCAGATGTCCTGATCACTCCGGGCCCATTCTCCGTGTACAGGAGGAAGGCCCTGGTCAGGTTCGAGGATGAGACCATAACCGAGGACTTCGACACATCCATACGCATCATCGAAAGAGGGTACAAGATAGTGGAGGCACCAGATGCCATCTGTTACACACAGTTACCAGCAAGTGTAAGGGACCTCGTTAAACAGAGGGTGAGATGGTATCAGGGCGGGCTCCAGGTCTTCGCCAGGCACTTCGATCATAAAATGAGATATACGGCGCACTTTGAGATGTTCCTGCTCTTCTTCTACGGTTTCTACGGCACCATGATCAGGGCGGTCTCGCTGATACTGATCCCGCTCATATTCTACTGGGAGACCGGTTCTGCTCTCCTTACATTGGCCACATTCATGGCCTATTCATTCACCATAATGACCATACAGTTTCTGCCGGTCTACAGGATCAACAGGGAACACAAGATGTTCCTGGTCATCCCGTTCTTCATACTGTTCAATTATTCCATTCTACTCTACGCCTGTCTCGTAGGTCAGATTAGGTTGTTCAAGAACAAGGTGGGTTGGGCCAAGATAAAGAGATATGACCACGAAGAAATTGGGGCAAGGAAGAGGGCGGCGAGATCGGGGAACAGCTCAATCCCATACCTGGAAGATTTCATATTTTACTGGCTTAGAGTAGCAGCGGCATTTATTACACTCTATTTCGCCCTCTCATTCATTGACGTCTACAACGGGATGCTCGTGATCATCACCTCTCTTTTCGTTGCATTCACCTTCAGGCCGCTCTACCTTACGTCCTTCTTGACCTCGTATTTTATGTTCTTCTACATTGCGATGGCTGTGAACGTTGCCATAAGGTTGGATTTCCTGCTGCTCTTTGTATATTTATCCTGCATGATGTGGAACACCTTCACAGTGATCCTCTACATCAAGGCGAAATATTCATTGAAGGTATCTGAGGTCACAGTTGAGGAGATCGCTCCATGTTGAGAAGATCTTGAGGAGGATCACCAACAATTTGTGCCTCAAACAGAAATATATTTGAACCCTGGACCACATGGTACGGCCACGGAAGAATGTGCAAGGACCTGATCAATTGGAGAAGGTGACGATCATGGAAAGCACAAGACATAAGGTCGACCGATCAACGAAACGGATACGCAGGATCGCCAGGATCTGGAGCGCAATAATCATCGTATACGCCCTGCTGATGCTCATCGGCTATACCATAAGCTGGGTGACGACCGGCGAAGCGGACCCGTATGCGGAAGAGGATTATCCTTTCATCGAGAACATACCTCCGATCTTCATGTTCCTGGCGATCTTTGGATTGGCCGTCGCATGGCGTTTTGAGAAGATCGGGGGAATGATCAACCTCGGTTTCTGTCTGGCGACGATCCCGATATTGTTGATCCATTGGCCGATCACTCAAGACTCCAGCTTTGCAGTTCCTTATATTTTAGTGATCATAGTCGCTTTTCCCGGAATACTGTTTCTGGGATATTGGTGGCGATCGAGAGATAAAAATACCTCTCAAGACAGCTCCTAATACGGACTTTTTGCTCCCTTTTTATACTCGCCCGACCCAAATTTTCTCTCATGGGGAAAACTTCAGATAGCCGCCAGGCGTTGTTCCAAAGTGAGACCGCATCCATGGGGAAATAATATGAAACAGTGGTATGAAACACTATTTGAGAATTATGGAGAGAAGTACGATAATGAGAGTTTTGCACAGGGAACCATGGGCGAGTGCGACTTCATTGAAAAAGAGATGGATCATAACAGGTCGTTGAAGATGATCGATATCGAATGTGGAACAGGCAGACATTCCATCGAATTGACAAGGAGAGGGTACAGGGTCACAGGGATCGACCTGTCAGGATCACTGCTGGATAGGGCAAGAGAAAAAGCAGAAGCCCAGAAGCTGAAGGTAGAGTTTCAGGAACATGATGCAAGGAGATTGCCATTTGAGAATGAATTCGACCTGGCGATCATGATCTGTGAAGGGTCATTTCCCCTTATGGAAACAGATGATATGAACCATGAGATCTTGAAGAACATTTCAAGGGCATTGAAGGACCCTGGTAAGCTGATCTTCACAACGCTTAATGGATTGTTTCCGCTGTATCACTCGGTTGAGGAATTCTGCGCATCGGGGGAGGAGGGAAACGCGACCTACCGAAGCAATACGTTCGATCTGATGACATTCCGGGACCACAATATCACAACAGTGGAAGATGATCTTGGGAATAAAAAAGAGCTGAAGTGCAATGAAAGA
>JAUVCN010000134.1 GCA_030595715.1 Thermoplasmatales archaeon | reverse complement strand
GAAGAAGGATCCCACACGATAACCTGTCCTTACAGTGGTATTTAGGGAACCATAAGAAGAGTTCAACTATCAAAACATAGAAGAGTGTAATTGCAATCCGGACAGAGGAACCAGTCCTTCTAAACCGGAGCTCCGCAGCTCGGACAGTTCACACCGGGAAGTGGGTGTTCACTCTTTGCGGGTGGAAGATGTTCCGCACCAGATCCAAAGGAGGTGGCAGGCGCCAATCTCTCCCTTGAGGCTCCCGGTGAAAGTGAAGGGGACCGATGACGCGGATCATCATATTCCTCCTGTGCAACAGGGGCCTGTTTCTTCCTCATCACCATGAACACGATCACAATGATTATGACAAGGATCATAAAGCCGATACCCACGAAGAGGACCGTATTGCTACCTTTTGGATCCTTTGGCGGTTCCGGAGGTTCGGTCGCTATTGGAATGTTGAACGACTGGGTTTGAACTGTTGTGGAATACTCTCCGTTGACAAGTGTCAGCCTGGCGGTCTTGTCCCCGGGTGATGAAAAGGTGTGCTCAACTTCCCTTCCTGTCATTTTGGCTCCGTCACTGAAGCTCCATGAATAGATCCATTCGGTCCCATATCTGGGATCATATTCGTCTGCTGAAAAACTTACTGTCAGGCCCTCATGAACATCGATGGTCTCTGCGATATCATCGGGGATCGTGTGATCAAGGTCCGGTACCTCGGGGATCCACGGCCCATCCTTGATCAATGTGACGTTCACGACCTTCACATCGGTCCTTCCGGCAAGGTCCACTACCCTGATGACGATGGTCAACGTGACCTGCTCCAGGAGTTCATCGTTGTACCCTTTCCAGACATTATCTGTCAGCGGGGAGAGAGTGAACCTTCCCGAACCGGTATCGAACGATGTTATCAGGTCGGTTCCCATAATAACATTCGGAAGCTGATCCGCAATGGGATCTATGTCCTCAACGATCTCCGTGTCCAGATTGATGCTGAAAACGTGGTCATCACCTTTGTCGATATCGAAAACAGTGGAATAGATGTACCATTCCTCACCCTGCATGACGGATATGGACTTGGGTTCAAGGTTGAGCACCGGATCATCCGGAACGTTCGTGACCTTTATCAGGACCTTGATATCGATCATTGCCTCTCCATCCGAGACCCTGAACTTCATCCATCCATTGTCCCTGACATCCGAGTTGGTTGGTGTAAATGATGCAATACCGGTATCCCTGTTGATCGAAGGGGTCGTGGACCATGAGGATGGTCCAGAAGACAGATATTCGTATGTTATCGGTGTCCTGTCAACTTCCGGATCGGTATCCTCTGCAAATATCCGGAACTCGAAGAGGATATCCTCCTTGATACCCTCCGATCGCAGGTCCACCTCGACCTCGAGCGGATCACTGACATCGATGTCAATTGCATCACCCTCGAGTTCGAATCCCGTTATCTTCGGCGGGTCGTTGACGGAGTATACTTCGATCGTATAGTTTTTTATAATATGGGAATGAACATCATATCCATAGAAGGAAACTACCTCCTGACCGTGCATATCCGTTTTCGGAGTGATCGCTGCGTACCAACCGTCCCCGTTCCTGTAGGTCATGTTTATATGCAACAGACCGGTGGAGCTGTCTCCTGAATATGCCTCCTCAGTGGAGTTCCATACCATAACACCTTTCAGGACCCTCTCCGGATCATTGAAAGGTCCTCCATTGTATGAATCCATGGGAACCATGATGGTTCCGCCGTCCTCATCGATCGGATCGATATCATCTATCTGGGTTCCCAGTTTGACCTCTCCGTCATCCCAGACGAGCAGTGTATCGTTGAGATAGAGATGAGGTGTAAAAATTGCAGTTCTGAGGGACCCTTCCAGGATCAGATCGGACGCATTTACCATTATCGAATAATGATCGTCCTTGTCTCCTATATCATCCCCATCAAGTGCGAGCGTGTAGACCCTACCATCTGTCACATCGTTTCCATCGTTCACTAAAAGCATGGAATACATCTGCTCCTTGGAGGTTCCATGATCCAGATAGAGGTCCAGGAATTCCGGTTCATCGCCGTCAGGGTCAGTGTAGGTCACTTCGAAGGTGAACTCATTGGATACATCCCCGCCCGTTCCATAGAAAGTATTGTCGGAGGTCACCCTGAGATCGGAAACAACCGGGTCTTGATTGACCGATTCTTCCACGAGATCGAGCAGATGTATCTGATATTTGGCAAATGTGTTCCAGAAATTGTACTGATATCCGGTGATGGATGTATCATCATATGTTGCAGTTACAGGTTTGACGAATATTCCGATGTACACTCCCCTGTCGCCGTTTTCCACTCCAGTGTTGGTGACAGTGAAGTTGTAATAGAGCGAATCACTGATAATACCATCTCCGGACAAAAAGTAAGTGAACGCAACATGTGCTCCCGAATACCAGGAATCATCCTCATTTCCCCATATCTCATCCTCTCCGGATGTTGGGAAAACCACCCAAACATCCATCCAGGTGTCGTATAGCGTTCCGGTAGTTGCCGGTTCGGGATCCGGAACGATACCTGCTGCCCCCCATGTCTTCTCGATGGAGAAATCAAATTTCCATAGCTTCTCCGCATCGTTCCCTTCGAACTTGTACCAGTCCGCATGGTCGAACTGGCTGTGAAGGACTCCCCTTCCATCACTGGTCGTCGATGCGGTCTCGATCGTATTGGACCCATCATCGGTGATCTCCTGATCGTTCACCTGTATGTCGAACTCGTAATGGACCGAGAAACCGCTCCGATCCGGAGCACCGATCTTCTGCATCCATCCGAAATCGAACCTTATGTAATACCATCCGACCTCGTCCAGGCCATCCTGGAATCCATTGAGATCTTCAGGTCCAGTTGATGGAACGGATGTCTTGAAGTCGTATGTCCAGTTCCCTGCGTGGTCCCATGAATCACCGCTGTCGAGATCATCATAAAGAAATTCTGTCCCCCCCATATCCATTACCCCGTTGGATGGATCGTAATATCTTACGTGGACCTGTACGTAATCATAATAATCGCTCTCGAGTTCGAAGACATCCGGAGACGTCTCGACTATTCTCAGTTCATATAGATCATCGTGACCGTCGTTCCCGTCAAGGAAGCTCGTCATTTCAATTGTAATATTGAAAGGACCGAGAGTGGCTCCCGCTGCCGGGTTCACAGCGGTCTCTGCGATCTTGTACCAATCTACCCAATCCGATGTGCCTGCAGGATCATATGTCAATGAACCGGATATCAGCTCCCCTGTATTGTCTATCCTGGATCCATTCGGGTAGTCATGGAAATCCACCTCCTTTTCCTCATCCGAGGCTCTTGTCACCATGGTATTCGGTTCGACCAGTCCATCGACCCTGTATGAAGGGATATCGATCCCCGCATGAACATCGGTCGAAGGCTTCCCCTTGAACTTTACATCCCCACTTTTAAGGTCAGGAACATCTTCGAGTGAGATATCAACAAGGCCAAAATTCTCCTCAGGTGAGATGTCCATCATGTCCTTGACGAATTCGATCTGGTTCTCTTCCTGTTCCGTTGAAGATGCCCCTGGCAATGCGAATGTTAGCGCAAGAATGCAGGCCAGGATCCATACCGGTCTATTCGTTTTCATTCTCTTTCCCTCCATGTTCCAACAAAAACATGAACATTCAAGGTTTAATAGTCTTTTAGAAGAACCGTCGATGTTCATGTCATGACAGATTCACAAGGAAGTGACATATTCGAGCATCCGATCTGCAGATCACGAACGATATCATACAGTATATTATGACAAAATAGGCTTTTAAACGGAGTTGAACCAATACGATATCATCCATCGGTAAGATCAAGTTCCTTCTCGATTATGAAGGACCCCACATAATCACATCTCTTGCAGTGATATACGTGACCTGTCATCAACCCGCCCTCGTAATAGAGCTCATCATAACCGCATTCGGGGCATAGCTGTGCGATGACCCTCTCGTTGATGACAACGGACCTCTTCAGATCGGACCTCACCTCTCTCAGGTCCTTTTTATCGAGGAGGGAGTCTCCCCGGGTAATACCCGCACCTTTCATGGATACGGTCTCCTTCTTCTCCTTCTCCTTCATCTTCCTTATCGTGATCTTGGAGATCTCGTAGTGGAGGGACCGAAGTTCCTCCTCGTCACCTGTCAGGACATGTTCTGTTTCACCATCATTCACAACAAGAATGGTTTTCGACCTTCCGAGATCTATAACGATAACACTTACCATTCCAAATGTCAGGACGCCGATGAACACCCCGAGAGCGATCTCCTCCCTTGATGTCCTGTGGAAATGATCGGGTCCCCACTGCAGTTCAAGGGAGATGTCACCTTCCGATATCCCATCCGGGAATTCGAAGATGATGATGCATCCTTTCCTCAGGGAAAGTTCCCTTTTCTGTATGATCCTTGCCTGTTGCAGGAATTGATCATCCAGGTTGATATCGTATATTCCAGGTCCCGTCCTTTGTCGTTGATCTATCATGGTACCGCTCAGGTCCTTTCTCTCTCTGATCATCGATGCATCATCAAGGACCACAAGGGCGATCCCTTTCAGAGCGTACTGGTCATCCGATGTCATCTCCACCCTGATGGTATGGATCGACCGATCCAGCAGGAATTCCACATCTCCGTAGAAATATATTCCCATTGTCAGAGGACCGGCAAGGTCCTTCGGGATCGATACAAGGTCCTGACCATCACCTGTCTCGAATATGACAGATGGACCCAGGTCCGAGTATGTCCCGTTCCCGTCCATCAGATACAATGCAGTTGTATCATAACCTGCTGATGGGCGGTGAACGATCTCGGTATGATCTCCTAACTCCACATATGGGTCGGTTTCACCCTCCCCGAAGAATAACATGGAAAGGGCCGAGAATATGATCACCCCTCCGAGTATGATAAGGATCGCCCAGATCATTATCTTGTATACGGGTGCTTTCCTCCTCATGGAAAGCGAACCCGATACCAATCTGATCCGTTTTTCACCCATTACCAGTGATCCCCTCTCCAGGTCCACGGAATTTCCCTCTCCATCAAGGGAAAGAGAGTAGCTTCTGTTCTTCAATCTTCCACCTCCCATATGCCAAGCATATTGGGGAAGGAGGGATACTCCCTGGTTCCCGCTCCCAGTCCCATGAGCTTACCGGGGATCTCTCCGGTGTCACCGAGTTCCTCATGACCCATCCAGATATCCACGAAAGCAGAAACGGCAGCAACACCCGTCGGTGTTGCAAGCTCTCCTTCCATGGGTCCGGACCTGACAGGGATATGTCTTATCATCGGTCTAACTGCGGGAACCGGTACTTCCAGCTCGCCATGCGATGTCATTACCGTCCCCGCTCCGAGAGAGATCGGTGTTGCCTTCACCCATTCTCCATCGAGTTCCATCTTATCGAACAGGATCGATATACCCACGGCATCCACGATCGTGTCGGGGGTTCCAGCTTCATGGAGATGCACTTCTTCCATTGTACTGCATTGATGGGCTGTCATCTCTGCCTCGAGAATGCTTAAAAGGATCCTCCTGGACATTCTTGCGACCCTGTCATTTGCAGATATCTGTCCCAATCCATCGCTGAGATGGGACATCATATCCAGAGCCGGGGTGTTATCATACCTCATCTCATCCCATTCGGTATTCAACTTTAACCCTTTTTGACCCATCCGCTCGATATCCTCGATCCATACTCTTGTGGGGGATAGAACGGAAGCAGCCTCGACCAGAACGTCCAGGACCTCCTGACGATCTCCTTCATACATCTGGAACATTGCTCCAAGGAGCATGTCACCGGAAACACCGGACCGGAGATCGAATATCATTGTCATCTGTTCCTTCTCCTTGATCTGCGGGGTTCCACTTCTTCAGCGGGTTCATCTTTTTCATGTTTCCTGGAAAGGAAAACTGCGATAAAGACCACAAGAATGATGAATACCGATCCGAATCCGATGATCCAGATGGTCGGGATGCTATTATCTACTTCCCCGGGTGGAACGTAGGTATACCTGGAGTAAGGTAAATTGATGAAGGACTGCTTTCCCAGATAACCGCAGTACAGTATCACATAGGTGTCCAGATCATCTTCTCTGCTCATGGTCACCCTTATCCTTCCACCTCTCCTCCCATCGAATTTCTTCAGTAGATCGTCGGGAACGGAAATATTCCCCGTGTGTTTATCACTGGATGAATTCGCAGTCCCGGTGATCAGGAACGATATCTGCTTGTCATATTCCCCATCTCTTTCGATATCAAGGTCAATAGTGACCCTCAATTTGTATACGGTGTCCAACGATGTGATCGGGCCCGCAGCCGAGAGTATCAGTGAATAGTTCCCGGTCAATGTCCCGTTGAATTCGAACTGCAGGAAATTGCTGTCGGGATGGGTGGGGAAGAATGTGATCAACTCCAGCCCCGGGGTATCCTTCGGACCGATGGCATGTCTGTACCTGATATCCATCCTGTCATCATCCGATACTACAGGTTCGTAGAATGATAGGGTCGTAATGTTCTGTGAAGGAGATCTCCTGAACCATAGATGAAGGGGTTCTCCGTCCCTGACACCACCGTCCGATTGTCCTCCCGAAAAACCTGTCGCGATCATCATGACGATCAATAGCAAAACAGAGATCGTCCGGATCGGTATTCCCATCATCATATCACCTCACACACTCCTTCAACGGGATCAGCCTTCCAGACCGGTCCCGGTGGCTCTTCCCGAACTCCTTCAGATCGTTCAACCTGTCCCCTGTGAACACAGGTCCGTCCATGCAGACCCTGTGACCTGATACCGAACAGGAGTCGCAGACACCCATTCCGCATTTCATGAACCGCTCGAGGGAGAACTGTCCCTGGACGCCATATTGATCAAGAACTGTCTTGACGGCCATCATCATCATCTCCGGACCGCATGTGAAGATTAGGGTCTTATCCCTCTCATCATCGGTCATCCCCTTCAACTCCTTCCGAAGGAGCTCGGTCACGAAACCGTGGTGACCGTATGATCCGTCATCTGTCGCGAACCCTGTCCTGTCAGATGAATGACACCATCTGTCACGGAACAGCAGGTTGGTCTGCGACCTTGAACCGATCAGATTGATGGTGTCGAATCCCTTCATGTGGGCCCATTCCATGGGTAGTATCGTTGATGCACTTCCAACCCCGCCGGAAACCCCTATTATCGTATTTTTTTCTGTTCTATCGGGAAGTGAGAAACCGTTACCATATGGACCTCTTATGCCTATTCTGTCTCCCTCTCTCAGATCGCAGATGGCCCTTGTGGCATCACCGATGTTCTGAACAGTGATACCGAGCGTCAGCGGATCTCCGAACAGGTATGATACGGACATCGGGACCTCATCAACTCCGGGTATCCATACCATGAGGAACTGTCCCGGTATCATGCCCCTCCATCTTTCCGGATCTTCCGGTTTGACAAGGATCGATATGATACCGCTGGCCTCCCTTCTGACCTCATCCACCCTGAGGACCTCCATTTCCCCGGGCGATCTCATTCCTTCACCTCCAGGGCAGATCCGATGATATCGTTGATATCACCTATCCCTTCTTCTGCAAGGAACCTTATCATTCCCTCTCTGATAGATCTGAATGAATCGAGGTTCCCCCAGGTAACTGCCGTTCCGATCTGAACAGCAGAGGCACCTGCCATCATGTATTCGATGGCGTCCTTCCAGTGGGTCACTCCCCCGACAGCGATCACCGGGATATCTATATCCGGATCTGATGCGATCGCGTGGACGCATCTGACACCAACGGGCTTTATCGCAGGCCCTGAGAGACCTCCTGTCGTATTGGTGAGAATGGGTCTTCTGGTGTAGATATCTATCATCATCGCCTGAAGCGTGTTAATGGCAACAAGACCATGTGC
>JAUVCN010000054.1 GCA_030595715.1 Thermoplasmatales archaeon | reverse complement strand
ATATTGCACCGAGCATGTACCCATCCTCCTGGATTTCAATTGCCCGGATGAGGGGGATGGAATGACCTTCTATTCTCTGAAATACTCTTCAAGATCTGTTGATATAGATCCATATACTGGTATGATCTCGTTTATTCCAACAGTTTTCATCGAAGAAAGTGGTGAGAATGAACCGTATTTGACGATTCGCGTGGAGGTTCTGGATTTATTCGGAGGGCTTACCCTTCAGTATTACCAGTTATTGATCAACAATACAGCACCTGTTTTCTATACCGATGATCTCCCCTCCACCTTGATCGCAGGTGAGGTCTATGATTTTGATATGGGGTCCAATGAAGAGGGACTTGGTATTGGATATTGGAAACATCCATTTTTATTCAGCACTGTGATCGGTGATCTGGACGATGGAGAGTTCCGGGAAAACGGGAAGTTTTCGATCCGGCCCTGGAATCATGATGTTGGAGACCATCAGATCGAGCTCCGGGTAAGTGACTTCTCTTTGAGGACTACACATATATGGAATCTCACTATCCTTGAAAATTCATCGTTCATGGATCCCTGGTTAGACCTCTCTATCCTGAGAAGGGAAGGAGATTATCTGATCTTCAAACTGGAGATAGAGAAAAATGGATTCGATCCCCTAGTTGTGCGCATCAGCGTCAATGAAACAGGGATCGGCAGGCCGATATCATACGCTACCGATGGTGATCCGGATATCGGAGAATATGTTGTGGATATTTCCCGTTTCAATAGGTCGATCACAGTCAAAGTAGTGCTCGATATACAGGTTGGACAGGATAGTTACAGAATGATGTACAAGAACTACAGGTTCGAGATCCCGGATGAAGAAAATGGATATGGTGGCACACCAGTTCTTCTGATCGTAATGATGATATTGATGATCATTATTCTGATATCGGTCCTGTCATTGTTCTTCATCGAGAGGACCTCATATCTCATCCAATCGGAGATGTTCAAAGGAGGTGAGATCAGGGAAGGGGATGTTCTATCTCCGATCCAGGATCTGCCGGGAATAACCTTTGGTGAGCTCTCGAAGGAATTGACCATCAGCAGAAAGGACCTTCTCTTTACATTGGGACATCTTGGATCGATAGGTATGGTCAGACCCATGGAAGATGGTATGAAGATGAGATTCTGGCCGATGATGGGGGCTTTTGTGGACGGTCCCCTGGTATTGAATCGTGATCAGAAAAGGATCATCTTGGCCATATCAGGAAATGGAAGGGGATCGGTATCTGAGATCTCCAGTATAAGCGGATTATCATCTCAGAAGGTCGAAAAGGAACTATCCATGCTCGATCTCAAGGGTTCGATCTCGAAGAGGGATACCTCTGAAAATACGGTTTACTTTCTGAACAGCAGGCAGAGAGCAAAGGTGAAGAAGATCATTTAGAACAAAATGCGAGTAAATGATCATTCATTCTCTTCGAGGATGTCCTTTGCTATGTTCTCAAGGAGCTCCTCCAAGGTATCGGTCCTGTATTCTCTTATGGGCTTCTCCTTGGATTTGTGGGCAATGATCTTTGCCAGAAAGTAATTGGTTCCCTGATAGACCTCAACGTCGTATAGCGTGTCGGACATGTTTCACCCTCATTCTTCGTTTCTTCGTATCTCATACATATATGGTGCGGTGGAGGTGACTTGAACACCCGGCCTTCTGATCTTCAGTCAGACGCTCTCCCAGCTGAGCTACCACCGCTTCATCTTGGCGAAACGGGGATAATCCTTCACTATATAAAAAATATACTTTTAGAAAGAATAATTAATTCCTTCAACCTTGCTCCTGGTGATACTATATGACCTATGGCCAGAATGATCAAGGTTCTGATCCTTTAAGATGGGACCTCCTCAGGAAACTTGACAACCCTCTATCCTTCATCGGTGAGAATAGACTTTCTCATTTGTGCTATGGCGGAAAGTGGACCGCAGTCACGGATGTCCTTGAAATTGCGAATAGAGATCATAGGTCCAAGGACAAGGTGGTCTCCCTTTTGAGGGATAGACTGGATGAGATCAGGTCCAGATTGAGGGATAGCAATGTTTCCAGGGATGAGGCCATCTCCCTTTTCGAAGAGGGTATAGCTGTCAAGCATGCGATCTATGTCCTGAAGAACAATGTGAAAGAGGATATTGACCCACATGAGGATATCAAGAGATGGATCAAGTTTGGAAGGTCCATTAGTTGATCACATGAACCAGTTTTTCAGTTCCATGAATTCTTTCGATATCATTGAAAGGTCGAGTTCATGGCCCACTCCGGTCCCGCCGCAGTGTGTGCAGTTGCCGGTTCCCCTGCATTCGGAGCAATGGCCATATCCGTTGCAATAGGAACATTCCTTCGTGGATTTGCATCTGATACATTCTCCGGATCCTTTGCAGTGGTTGCAATCGTCAGACCTGTTACCACGACATGTGGGGCATTTCCCGTTTCCACCGCAATAGGAGCATCTCTTAGTGCCCCTGCACATGATACAAATGCCGACCCCGCCACATTCCCTGCATTTTCCATTGCCTCTGCAGTGTGTGCATCTGCCGGTCTCCCTGGCTATGCCCACTTCCATGAGGTCCTCCCAACCTTCTGATCCTCTGCCCATTCTCATTTTGGTTGCGGCCATGAGGAACCAGGCATCGTGATCACCAGGGTTCTGTCTTACGATATCCGTGAACTTGTCCAGAGCCTTCCGGAAATCGTTGGAATCCAGAGCTTCAAGGCCGTTCCTCATCGTGGACCTGAGGGAAGATATGGAAGGGAGCCTATTCTGGCACTTCGCACAGTATAGCTCCCTATCCTTGTTCTCTTCCCCGCATTGGGGACATTTGAGCATATGGCAACACCTGGTTTCAGCGTATGAACTGGACACCGTAGCGTTCCTCTCGTCTGGTGTAACCCCTTTCCTTATCACCAAAGGAACCGACGGTCTTACCGGAGATCTGATCCGATGTGACGCCGACAAGAACTAGCATCACCCTAATGGCTCCTCTAAGTTCCGGATCTATATAGGCACCCCAGATGATTGATGCGTTGCGGTTGATCCTTTCATTTATGTAATCAGCAACTGATTCTGCCTCGGTGACGGTCATGTCCTCACCACCAGTGACGCAGATAAGAGCGCCATTGGCTGATGAGATGTCATATTCCAGTAGAGGGGAGTTGATGGCTTCTTCAACTGCTCTCACCGCTTTCTCATTCCCATCATCGGACTCTCCGATGCCGATGACAGCAACTCCACCACCTTTCATTATCGTTTTGAGGTCGGCGAAATCGAGATTCACAAGTCCGACCTTGGTCACCATCTCGGTGATCCCTTTGATGGCCTTCATCAGGATCTCATCTGCAACCTTGAAGGCAGCATTGAGCGGAAGCCTCGGGACGAGTTCGAGCAGCTTATCGTTGGGAATGACGATCACAGTATCGGAGTTCTCTTCCAGTTCCGCGAGTCCCCATTCAGCATTCTCCATCCTGGAATCTCCTTCTCCGAGGAAGGGTTTTGTGACCACTGCTATGGTAAGGGCACCCATCTGCTTGGCGATCTCTGCAACTACCGGAGCGGTACCTGTTCCGGTACCTCCTCCCATACCTGCAGTGACGAAGACCATATCGGAACCCATAAGGGCAGCTCTGATCTCTTCTTCGGCTTCAAGGGCTGATTCTTTTCCGATCTTTGGATTGGCACCTGCACCAAGTCCTCTGGTTGTCCTCTTTCCCACAAGGATCTTGTGTGGGGCATGGATCGTCAGAAGATGCTGGGCATCGGAATTCACCGCATAGAGGTCGGCACCGATTATTCCCTCTTCAACGATCCTGTTGATCGTATTGCATCCTCCACCTCCACAACCAATGATCTTGATATTGGTCCTCAGGGTCGAAAGTATCCTTCTGAGCTCATCGTCCTCAGGGTTTGACTCTACCTGGACCGGTGACTCCTGTACCTCGACTTCCCTTTCAGTCCTTTCATCTACAGCCGGTTTCTTGTCGTATTTGTTCATATACTCGTTTATAATGGATTTGAATCCCACGGCCATTCCTCCAACAGGGTGATCTCCCACATATTTCAGGGCACCTATAGATGCCCCCCACCCACCATTGCGATTTCCGAATATATATGTTTTGTAATTATTCGCCTATACTAGTAAGATATATTGCCCATCTCACTGTCTTACCAGAGCTTCGATCAAAGGTTCCAGTCGCTGTCGGGTCGACGATTGGATGGAAATATTTAAATAACCCTTTTTTTGAAGTGGTATTTTTTCAAAATCCCTTTATATCCCCCTTGGCAATGGTCGATCGCTCAGGGGTTAAGAAGAGCTACTTGCGTGATGGAGAGAGAACCACGATGATGATCGAAAAGGGACCGAAGGTGTCACTCCGCGTCCCTTAGAGATCTGACATACCCTGAAACCCTGCCCGGGTTTCCTGAACGGAACCCGGGTGCTCTTTCGGGAGGCCTCTGGGAAGGGGGGAGTCATTCTTCCTTTGATTTGTACTGTTAAAACTAATTAAACAAAATGACCATAAGGGTCCATGGAAGAAAAAGAAAGTGGATATCTGCCGAAGGGTGATTGTCAATATTCGATCCAGATGGATGATTCTCCATCACCAGGTCGTGATCCCTGGGATATCTACTTCATGAAGATAGCAAAACAGGTCGCAAGCAGGGGGACCTGCTCTCGAAAACATGTGGGATGTGTAATGGTCAGGGACAGGACCCTGCTTGCCACGGGTTACAACGGGTCCATTCGAGGATTGCCTCATTGCGATGAGGCAGGTCATATGATGGAGAATGGGCACTGCACCAGAACAGCCCATGCTGAACAGAATGCCATTGCCCAGGCAGCCCGCCATGGAGTTTCCGTCATGGATGCTGACTGTTACGTTACCGCCTCACCATGTTGGATCTGTTTCAAGATAATGGCCAATGCCGGGATCCAGAGGATAGTATTCGGTGAATTCTATCGTGATGACCGGATATTCGATGCGGCGGAGAAGATCGGAATGGAACTTGTTTATCTTTCCGATGAGGGTGATCTCAATGTCTATGTTGAAGGAAAATAACCTTCATAAGCTCTGAATTGTTGTGGGATCTGACATTTTATCGAGAGTTGGATAATCTATACTTTCAGGTCAGGTTTCTCCAATCTGAGTCCGGCCAGCTCTTTCCTGGCTCTGGCGACAAGAGGCTTTGAATCTCTGTAATACTCGTTGATCACATTTGCCACTTCCTGATAGTTATCCCTGCCGGAATATGCGAGCCACCTCAGGACATCCGCTCTATTGTGGATCTCGCTGGTTATTTCATCCGTGGTCATTCCCTCTCTATCCATGATCTTCTCATATAGATTGGAATGGCCCGAGAACCTGAACTCATCCTTGGCAGGATTCCAGGTATATACCTTGTTGGAAATGATCTCCTGTGATACTGGGTCCTGACCGACGATCTCGACAAGGTCCTTGATCCTTCGTGTCCTCTTGTTCTTGACCCTTACCTGTGCCTGAAGTGCCACAAGGTTCAGACCAAGGATGAGGATCCTGGGAATATTGATCGGAGGGTTCTCCAACCTGTGAACGATGGCGGCGACCGAATCGGCATGGATGGTCGCGTAGGTGACCTGACCTGTTGCCATGGCCTGGAAAACTGCCATTGTCTCCTTTCCCCTGACCTCGCCCACGATCATATACTCTGGTCTTTGTCTCAATGCAGAGACAAGTAATGTATACATATCGATGGATTGACCCGTTGTTTCGCCTTTCTTCTCCCTGGTCAATCCTGCGATCCAGTTCTGATGGGGGAGCTGCAATTCCCTTGTATCCTCGATGGTGATAATCTTCGAAGATGGTGGTATGAAGTGGGATATCGCATTGAGAGTGGTCGTTTTTCCTGACGCGGTTCCTCCCGATACCATCATGGTGTCCCCATATTGTACGGCCATCCAGAGGTGGGAGGCCATTTCGGGTGACAGTGTCTTCCAGAGGATGAGATTGACCATGGTCAATGGATCTTCTTTGAATTTCCTTATGGTGAATGTAGATCCTTTGGTGGTGATCTCCTTGCCAAAGGTTGCATTCAACCTTGAACCATCCGGTAGTGTAGCGTCAAGTATTGGATTCATGATGGAGATATGCTTGCCGGATCTCTGAGCCAGGTTCACAACGAATTCATCGAGTTCATCTTCATCCTCGATAATGACGCTGGTCATGGTGTTTTTATACGTTCTATGGAAAACGAATATCGGAATATTGGTGCCGTCGCAGGAGACATCTTCCATGTTCGTATCTTCCATCATCACCTGGATCTTGCCATAGCCAAGGAAATAATTGGATAGATAGTAGAAGATCTTCTCGAACGAGGATATTTCCAGATGCTTTCCCGCTTTCGCCAGGAACTTCCTCATCTGATTCCTCAATTTCAATTCGTTCTCTACATCACCGGAGATGGTCCTGTCAACATCTATGTTCTTCTCCAGAGTATCTTTGAGATAATCGTGCAGGTATTCTTCCTCCTCGCTCAGGGGAGGTTCAATGGCCTCGTAAATAACGTCCTTGGTCCTTTTATTCTTCAGTACCCTGGTGTATGAATAGGATTCCCTGATCGGTTGGATCTCCTCGAGGATCTCCCATTCTTTTTCATCCAGGATCGGGATCTCGAAAAGTACTGTTCCTTTGAGGTTCTCCATATCCTGTTTTCTTCTGTAATACAGGAATCTTTCATGAACCTTCATTTCTTCTATGGTAGCCTCATCCAATTCCTGTCCCTTCGCCTTCTTTATGACCTTGCCACCCTTTTTGAACAGCCATCTAAGGTCAAGTAAGGACCTTTTCGATCCGGTCTTCTTATCCAGTATGACGATCTCACTATCATCCATGGATATCATCTCGGATGCCTGGTCCACCGCCTCCTTTTCGATGTCTCCATTCTGCCCTTCATTAGGTTCCTCAGCATCTTCCATCGGATCACCTTCCTTCCACGGGGAACATCCCATCTGAACCCGGATATTTGAGAAAACCCCTGGAACAATATTTAATGTTTGTCTCAGAATCCTCTATTACAGATAATACATATTTAGGAGTTCCCCGGGATTTCCTAACGGAATTCAAGGTCCTTTGTGGAACCAGTTGCTTTCCATAGTTCCTTCAGACCTGCTTTGAATCCGTCAGGGTCCCTGACGATTATCCTTTTGACGATCTCGTCCATGCCCTGAGCGTATCCTATCTCGTGGGTCGTATATGACCAGCCTGATGTCTTGGCGAGGTTGAGATGTTTCACGAATGCGTACTTGGCGGCCTTCAATTTGATATCGTCACCCGGGAAGTTATCAAGGACCTTGGACGCACCTGTTTTTCCCCTGACGAGATAGGAGATGGCGCATTCATAGGCGAACTCTACCATTTTCGGCGGGTCCCTGGGTTCTGGAAGCATGTTCCTCACTTTCTTCTCCTCGAGAAGGAACCTGGCCTCTTCGATGACCGTTAGAGGCTGATATCTCGGAACCGGATAGTTTTTGAAAACGTCTGCCGCGATCTTCTTGTCCTTAACAATGTTCGATAATAGGTCCATGCCAATATCATCCCAGAATGGGGTCATGATCAGGTTCGGACTTTTCTCGGAAGATAATATGGGGCCTTTGGAAAGATCGAGGAACCCCTTCATTATCGTATGTTCCGTTCCTTTTAATTTCAATCCTTTGAGAAGCTCCTCCTTGGATCGGCCATAGCATCTGTTTTCGATGATATAGACCGTCTGTTCGGCTTCCTTCAATCTCCTTTCATAATCGTCCCTTTCCTTCTCGATGAGACGATGGTCCATCATTTTTCCTTCGAGATATGACTCAATGTTGGTAGCGGGTTTAACCTTCCCCAATCTTTCAAGGAATCCCAGTTTCTCCTCTACTTCCGGAGGCGGATTACATGGGCAATCCTCACCCTTGTCACATATTGGCCTGACGATCACATCAACATCGAAATAATTGGATATCTTGTCTGTTGCCATGTATGAAGCGCATGTTGCGAACATATTGTCCTCGTTCTGCCTGGCATGGGTCTGCGTCCTTGCCATATCCAGTTCGGCAGGGGTCCATCTGACAACAAGATAGGGTTCTTTGAACGGATCTCTTTTCTTTGCAATATTTGGGTCCAGATCAGGTGAGTGTATCACATCCCCTTTTCTTTTCATACCCTTGCCCAATCTCTTCGTTAGAGGTTCAAGCACCTCTTTCGGTGGTTTGGGATCTTTCCCGGTGCAGATCACCTCATTCTCTGTTATGAAGAGGAACAGCTTCTTTTTCTTGACCTCTTCAAGATAGGCCATCATCTTGATCCTGGGATTATCGTAATTCTGAACACCTGCCAGTTTCTCTTTGCTTGTTTCTCCCCTGAGCGCATAACCCACGTCGCCAAAAGGAGTTCTCAGGACAGCAAGATATTGGATCTTATCCTCGTGATTGAGAAGTAATGCCGCAGCATAGGCCCTGACTAGCCTGTCACCTTTCTTGGCAGCTCTCTCCAATGCGGCTTTGCTGTCCTTCTTTGCCTGGACATCTTTCAACTTCTTCTCAAGCTTGATGAAAAAAGGTACGTCCACCGTACAGCGAGGAAGTGCCAGGGTCGGATCGTTGGAGAGCCTCTTCGCTCTTCGCTTCAGATCCTTCTCCAGACCTTTGGAGGCCGTTCTGGCTCCGGTCCTGACCTTGTAGTTCTTCTTCCTCCCGATCGGACTCATGGACTGGAATCCTGTTCCCTCTATTTCAATCTGACCATCACAACCCGGTTATGGTTGGATGGGGAAACGATTATATTGGGGTTCTAAAATAACATAACCTGGTAATATGAAGATCCCGGAACTGATCATATCGGAAGAGGTCCTCCCAGAGGTCAGGAGGAAACTTGCAGGGAACCTTCGAAACAGGGGTTGGTCCCAATCTTCCATTGCATCGATACTTGGAACGTCCCAGGCAATGGTAAGTCGATATCTGAAAGAGGAGCACGAGATACCTGGGTCCATATCCGAGATGGTGAATATGATAACAAGAGATCTGGAAGCCGGTGCTCTTTCAGGAGAAGACCTGGATGACCTATCGATCAGATTCTGTTCCAGTGTCAGAAGATGCATGGGATCGGGACTTCTTTCCGGAAGGTTCGAGGAGAGATTTGGATCGAGACCGCACATGTTCTGTTTCATTGATAGGTCCGTTACCGGTCCCAGATCGAATGTGATAAAGGACCTGGAAAGTGCCCTATCATTGCTCATTGGAAAGGACCTCCATTCTATCACACCGGCATTGAAGATAAACCTTGCACAGGCTATCGATGGAGCAAGGAGCATCGAAGAAGTTGCTTCATTCCCGGGTAGACTGGTGGAAAGGGAAGGGGTCATTAAGGGAGCTCAACCGCCCGAGTTCGGTGCATCCAAACATCTTGCCCAGGTCCTCCTCTATGCGATGGAGGATGATAATAGTGTGAGGTCCGTTGCAAGTATCAGATTCTCAGATGATGTTCAGAGGATGTTCGAACCAGATGATCTCGAAATGATCGACAGGGATTCCAGTTCATTGAAGCAGGTGATGACCGAGGTAAGCGGAAAGAGGGCCGTTGCAGACCCGGGTGATTTTGGGGTCGAACCATGCCTTTACATTCTGGGAGCATCGGCACTTGAGGTCGCTATGATGATGATCGATCTACAAGATGGAGTGGACAAAAATGGAGTGGGATCGAATGAGGAATGACGGAATGGGAGTACTATCCAGAGGGACGATCATCACCCTGATAGCGATATCGTTCATATTTGCTCTTGCAGTGGGAAGTGCTATATTCATACTTGAGGAGACCAAGGATGATGGGAACAAGGACCTCGTGATCTATGCGTATGAGAGCTTCGTAACGTATGGACTTGCCGAGGCAGTGATACCCGCTTTCGAGGAGTTGTATGATGTGAATGTCTCGATACATACTCCCGGTGACATGGGGGTCGTGCTGTCCCAGTTGGAATTGGAGAAGGGCGATCCAAAGGCCGATATTGTGATCGGTGTGGATAATTCAATGTTGCATAAAGCCGTTTCTTTGAACCTGCTGGAACCTTACACTCCATTAAATATCGAGAGATTGGATCCTACTTTCGCATTCGATCCGGACCATTTTATCGTGCCCTTTGATTATGGTTATATTGCCATGATATGCAACGGATCGATGATGGAAGAGAGGGGGATCCCCTTTCCCACCTCTGTCCTTGATCTGGCCAACCCTGTCTATGATGGTCAAATACTACTGCTGGACCCGGCACAATCCTCGACCGGGTCGTCATTTATGATATGGGCTGGAACCGTGGCCGGTGAGGATCACCAGGGTTATTTCAATGGTCTCGCAGACAATGCAAATGGCAAGATGTTCGGTTCCTGGGATGTGATGTATGCTTTATGGGGTGAAGGGGAAGCCCCGATCGCAATATCCTATGGACTGGATACGGCGTATGAGAAGATGTGGTTCGGGACCGCCAATACCGTGACCATCGTCCCTGAGGACGAAGGGTATCGGCAGATCGAAGGAGCAGGCATGGTCAAAGGCGCGAACGATCCTGACCTTGCAAAGAAGTTCCTGGATTTCATCCTGACTGATACTTTCCAGGAGCAGGTATACAACAATTACATGCTGCCAGTAGTACCATCCACACCCATCGATCCTGCCTTTCAGGAATATGGTGTTTTCGCGGAGGATCATGTGGAACCGACATTACCCGATCTTGAAGAGAACTACGAGGATTGGATGGATTCATGGAGAAATGCCTTCTTCGGGCAGGATTGATAGCAGATGAAGGAAAGGTGGAGGAATGGAAGGGAACCTTTCCATAAACGGATGGCTATCTATTCTGTCCCCCTTCTTTTCCTTTCCTTCTTCTGCCTTTACCCACTCGGTCTAATGATGTCCTATGGATTGAAGACCAGTCAAGGTGACTATACATTCGAGAACCTGAAGGTGGTACTGACCGATGCGATCTACTTGAAAGTGATCTGGTTCACATTCTGGCAGTCCGGTCTTTCCGCGATCTTAACTTTGATATTGGCCTTGCCTGGGGCCTATCTGCTGTCAGCCTATGACTTTCCGGGTAAGAGAGCGGTCATGGCAGCAACGACCGTTCCTTTTGTCGTACCGTCGCTGGTCCTTGCGGTGGGCATGATCGCGATCTTCGGTTCCGGAGGAAACCTGAACTCGCTGATAGATAGATACAACTCTCTTCCGCTAGCGGACCTTGATCATCTTGATCTGATAGGATCAAGGACCCTGATAGTGATCGCGCATATATTCTTCAATTTTCCCATTGCGATCAGGATCCTCCATGCAAGATTCGTCAATATGGACCCTGATCTGGTCCGTGCAGCAAGATCGTTCGGTGCAGGAAAGATCAGAATACTGTTCCAGGTGATTATTCCGCAGTTGAGGTATTCTATCCTTTCATCTCTCTCTCTCATCTTTACATTCTGTTTCCTCTCATTCGGTATAGTACTTCTCATAGGTGGCTTGAACCATACGATAGAAGTTGAGATAAGGTCACTTTTCATTGCACTCACCGGAGAACGGTTCCATCACGCCGGAGCTTTGGTGATCATCGAATCCCTGATCGTGATCGCTACGACCCTGATCTACATATGGAGCTCGTCAAAGGATCGGTCCAGGGAAGAAGTGGCCTTTTTCTCCGGCCCTATCCTGAAGAGAAAGATATCACCACTGGCAGGGGTATCCATCTCAGCATATGTCCTTATGGTAATTCTGGTGGTGTTCTCACCTATCATCGTTGTGATCATCGGGAGCCTGTTCTCGGGTAATGACATATCCTCGGAATTCACTTTTATCTGGTATGAGAGGATATTGACCATGGAGAGTTCGGCAGGTATGTCCATTACTCCATTGGATGCCATCAGGAACTCCATCCTATTCGGTTTCCTGGCAATGGTCCTTTCCGTACCTCTTTCCTACCTGACAGCATGGGCCATGGTATTGAGAGGGGGTGTATCGAAGAGATTCCTGGACATGATGCTCCTCTTTCCACTGGGTGCGTCATCAGTCGCTCTGGGGTACGGCCTGGTAAAGGCCTATTCGACCGGCCCGATCCATCTTTCGGGGACCTGGTATATCATAGTCCTGGTCCATGCTGTTATCGCCTATCCTATTGGAGCCAGGGCAATATATTCATCAATGATGTCAATTCCAAAGGACCTGGCGAGGGCTGCCAGATCGCTAGGCGCATCCCGTTTCGAGGCATTCTTCAACATCGAACTTCCACTATTGATGCCAGGGATCCTTGTTGCTGCAGTATTTGCCTTTGCTGTATCGATAGGGGAACTCGGAGCGACCATGATGGTATCGAGCGAGGAGTTCATCACAATGCCGGTATTCCTGTATCGAACGATCGAGGGCGCAGGTAGACAACTTGGTCCCATGTATGCATATTCCGTGATATTGATAGCGATCACTTTCCTTTCGTTCCTTTCGATAGAGATAATACAGAAGATGTTCGTCAAATGGGGGATACGTGAATGACGTTGGAGATACGGTCCATTGAGTTCTCATATGGAAAGGAGAAGATCCTGAGTGGGATATCCCTGACCGTTCAAAAAGGAGAGGTTTACACTCTACTTGGTGGGTCCGGGTCAGGAAAGACCACTTTGATGAACATCCTTGCTGGCTTCCTGTCTCCGGATAAGGGAAAGGTCCTTCTGGATGGAAAGGATATAACCGAATACAGACCCGAGAAAAGGGGAGCAGGGATGGTCTTTCAGGATTATGCTCTCTTTCCCCATATGACCGTGTTCGGGAATATCTCATTCCCATTGAAGGTCAAGGGCATCAGTGGAAAGGAATTGAGAGCCAGGGTCAGGTCCTTGCTGGACCGGATCGGACTTTCAGGGTATGATCGCAGGATGCCATCGGAATTGAGTGGTGGTGAAAGGCAAAGGGTGGCCCTTGCAAGGATGCTGGCCTCCGACCCTTCCTATCTTCTTCTGGATGAACCACTGTCAGCTCTTGATGCATCTTTGAGAGATGATCTGAGAAGGGATCTGAGGCGGATATTGAAAGAAGCCAACATTCCAGCCATTTATGTTACACACGATCAAGTTGAGGCGATGGCCATTTCCGATCGTATTGGATTCCTTGATGAAGGTCGGATACTGGAGGAAGGAGATCCAAAGCAACTGTTCTGGAGGCCAAAGATGACGAAGACCGCGATCTTCATGGGAGTTAAAAATATCTTCAGGATAGAGGGGAATGATGAAAGCTCGCTCAGATCACGACTGGGAAATGTTCCCTGGAGTGGTCCCGTACCGGATAGGATCGCTTTCAGACCCGGATCTGTAAGAGAGAAAGGATCCGGTCTGGCGTTTGAAGGCATTGTGATATCATCCGAATACAGAGGGGGAGAGCAGCTGTTGCTGGTGGAGACGTCATTTGGAGCGATCAAGGTCCTTTCAGGCCCCAAGAAAGATCGATCCATTGGTTCCAGAGTTCCGATCGTGGTCCCCATCGATGAATTGATCCCCCTCATGGACCTGTGAGCAATCCTTTTATCCATGTTCTTTCTCTGCAACCATTGATGGAAGGTAGAAGGTTTCTGGCACCCTTGATGGAGTTAGGTCCCTATGGTAAGTATGAGGGTACCTTTCCGAGGGAATTCATCCGGAGGGAGGAGTCGTTACTTCTCGAATGGAGGCCTTCCAAGGCCCTGCTTGGAAAGGGTCATCCACTGCTTGCCTTCCTTATGTTCCCCGGAGCATTCACCATCCCGTTCGCTCTCCTCCTCCCCATTCTTGCCTTCCTTGGAATACTGGGATTCATGCTCCGATATTTCTACCAGATCGGTTCCGTTCTCGTCCTGCTGGCGGTCCTGATCGTCTATGGGTCCGGTGCCATCGCCTGGTGGAAGACATTCTTTTGTTTGACCGATAAGGCGGTCTACATTCGGACCGGAATAATATTCAAGAGAACCTATCGAACACTTTTTTCCGATATTGTCGATGTCAAGGTGGAAAGATCCCTGTTCGAGAGGATCACGGGAAGGGGAACGGTAGTGTTCATGACACCCGGAGGCCGGTTCAGAAGATACAGGAAGGTGAAATGGTACACCATCAACGATCCTGATATCATATCATCCTCATTGAGGAAGTTGATATTTCATCACAAGAAAGCAAGATTCGACGATGATACACTATCCTGATCTACCTTCTGAAGTAGAGTTCAATGGTCTTCTTCTGTGCGGACCTCAACGTATATGAGATATAGGCAGTTGAAACATTGAGTTTCCTTGCCAATTCCCTAACTCCCACCGATTTCGGGAAATTGAAATACCCCATCTCCAGAGCAGTTCCAAGGACCCTTTTTTGATCCTTGGTAAGGGAAGTCCTATCCTTGTAATCACTGACAGAGATCACCTTGTTCTTCATTCCTGCTCCTTCCAGGCTGGTCCTGAGATGGTCCAACGCTTCCATTGTGTTGTGGACCACTCTCCATTCGACCCATCCCTCATCGAGGACCTTTGCAGAAAGAAGGAAAGCTTCCGCATCCGCAAGGGCCCTGCATCCCATGCAGGATGATGTCCCTACTATCAACTTCACTTTCGTTCCCTCATTCATCGAGATCGATGTGAAATCAATTCCTTTCAGGGACCTTACCATTTCCTCGATCTCGGAAGGGTCAGATCCGTTCAGGTCGATATCGACCAGGTCCTGGACACCGTTCTTACCATTTTCGATCGGGATCGTATCAAGGAGTGTTACTCCGACCGGGAATCTATCCTTTAACTTTCCGATCCAGCATCTGGATAGATCAACGTGAAGGATCATCTCATACAAGCTGCTGACTTCCTGCCTTAAGGCAGATGGGTATAGATGATAGTTATAATTGCATTTTCCCCGAAGGATCGGTTTTCCCCCCCGGGCTGAGCATTATTTAACGTAAATTTTGACAACGAAATATTCAACCACTCAAGGGTTCGAACCCCAGATGGATGAACTATCCTTTTTTGGATTGGGAATGGATCAAGAAAAAAGGATAGATGCTCCCTGCGGGAGGGGGAGCAGGTTTGAACATATTTGAATTATAATTACCTGCAACCCCCATCAGAAAATCAAAGATTTTCCTGGCCTTGACATTTTCATTACATTTCAATGTCAAGACTGAGATGAAAAACGGTTTTCATTCAAATTTTATTATTTTTCATCGTAGCAGGGAGCACGGATATAATTATAAAAAATAGAAGAAGTGCTCCCTGCGGGATTCGATGCAGCAGCAATTTCATCCTTACAAGGTTCGGATGAAATGGTGCGCACCTGCAAGTTTCTGAATATTGGATGAATATATGGCAACTTCCAGGACCAGGGTTCGAACCCCAGATGGATAAACTATCCTTTTTTGGATTGGAAATTGATTAAGAAAAAGGATAGATGCTCCCTGCGGGATTCGAACCCACGTCACCGGCTCGAAAGGCCGGAATGATTGGCCGGTCTACACTAAGGGAGCTTCCGTTCCAGATGGGGAGAAAGCAAGGTCATATTTAAGATTGACACCCGATGTAAGTTCGAAATTATCGTTATTTGGAAATTAGGGTTCATTCCTTATATATCACAATTTTGTTATAGCTTTAGAGAGTATCATTGGTTCAACCCTCAAGGTGCATTGAATATGAGTGGTCTAGGTAAGGGATTAGGAGCTCTATTGAGCAATGATGGCCGTTCAATAACCGATAGGTCCAATCTAAGGAAGGAACTCGATGAGAAGAGAAGGAAACTGCAGGATGTTCTGGACGAGATCGAGGTTCGAAAGACCGAGGTCGAGAAGATCAGAACGGACCTTACAATTAAGTTGTTGCTTGAGGAAGAAGTGGACAAGACCTACCTCTTTGAAAAGGAAGAAAAATTAAAAACCTTTTTCGATGAAAAGGAGATCCTGGAGATAGCGATAGAGAGATTGGAGGATGAACTCCATACAAATATACCTGTTCAACAACAGATCAGACCAGACAGACAGAAAGAGGATCCCCCATCTGAATCGAACGATCCTCCCTTCGAGATCGATATCAGCATGGTAAGGGACCTGATGTTCGATGAAGATGAACCGTTGAAAAATGATGACACATCCGAGGAGATCATTATTGAAGATGAAGAGGGACATATTTCTGACCTGAAGAGAGAACTTGACGGCACCATTGAATCCGAAAAGGTCAGGAGGGAAGCCTATGGGGTCAAAATGATCTCCAAGTCTGAGAATGTCAATGTTCTCGAAGATCCCATCCCCACAAATGAAGAACCTCAATATACTGAACCCCCTCAACCCATGGTCCAGAGCCACACCGATCCCAGAAAGGTGAAGGTTGTCATCAAGAGAAAGATCAGAGCGAAGAATACCAAAGATGCCAGGTTCTATTCAATGGTCGAAAAGGCACAGTACCACCTATCAAGGAACGATCTGGAGACTGCCAAGGAAGTTCTCCACGGGGCCCTGAGAGATTATCCACTTGATGATGAACTCCTGTACCATCTTGGAAATGTATTTTTCCTGGAAGGGGACCTCGATTCAGCGGAGGTACGTTTTAGAAAAGCCATCAGATCGAACGATCAGGCTTACAGGGCGTTCAACAATCTTGGGATCGTTTTCAAGAAGAAAGGAGAAAGAGAATCTGCTATCCAGGCCTTCAATCAATCATTGGAGATCAACGATTCATACGAAAGGGCTTGGTTGAACCTTGGAATGGTCTTCATGGAGCTTGATCCCCCGATGTTGAACGAGGCAAGGGTATTCTTCAGGAGGGCCCTGGAGTGTGGCCCCAGCCTCAGCTCTGCCAAGAAGAAATTGGAAGAATGCGAGCACCTGATATCCCAGCGTTCATGAACAACGAAAGTTCCAGTAATGTTATATATATACATCTTTGATTTTAGGAGCGGTGAGTTCAGGTGAACATTGAGGGTCCGAAAGCACTGATAATTGCGGTTATAATGATCTCTATCTCAACCATATCCCTATTTGACAACGGGAATGTGGAAGCCCTACCTGAAGGATATCCTGTTTGGATCTCCGGGGGATATGCGGTTGAAAAGTCAAATTCAACAACCTACATCGATCACCTTCAGCCAGGGTCCACGGAGAATTATCTGATCCACCTTTTCAACGATGAGCTGGAACAGGTCAGATACAGAGTGACCATTACCAATGAACCGGAGGATTGGATGGTATTCCTTACAAATGGTGGGGATGAGACTGTGGTGGACCTGGACCCTGGCAAAGGAAAAGCCGTGGACCTCAACATGAAGACCCCAACGGAAATGACAGGTATCATAGACCTGACCATACGCAATGACAATACAATGGAAGAATGGGACCTTTCACTGGAGATAGTCTGTGAGAGAGGGCCTCTTATTGTTTCCATTCCTTCCACGAACTACATTGTGGGAAGGAACACTCCATCGATATTCGATATCACTTTGCAGAACATCGGTAACACCGTCCTTAATGTCACTCTTGACATGGAAGGTATGCTCCCATCCACGGGAAGGATCGATGGGACCTGGACAGTGGTATTTTCCAGGAGGATAGTTCAGATCCAGCCCGGCAAGTCCCTTGTCGTCACGGCAAAGGTTTGGCCCCCCGAGCTTGAACCGGTGGGATCCCAGAAGGTAACGATCCTGATCGCAGAGGTCGATGGTATCACACGCCCGTTCGAAACCGGATCCATTTCTTTCAAGGTGCAGACCATATATGATCTGAGATCCTCTGTAACCCCGATAGGCTATCAGAAAGTAGCTCCTGGTGGATCTGTCGAGTTCACGATCTCAATTGAAAATTGGGCGATCGATTATGATACGGTCTCCCTCTCAGAATTCAATAAACCCTCCGGATGGGATATAGTGTTCAATGATACACTTGATCCTGTATCCATCCCGATCACCATCGATCCGGAGGGGGAGAGGATCTTCCATCCGGTCATCAACCTGCCGAGGAACGCGGTAGCGGGAAAGCATGTTGTGGAACTGATCGCAGTGGGGACCACAAATACAACATACATCTCACTAAGGGTGGAAGTTGCGAGGGAGGACTCGTTCGAACTGTCTACATTGACCGCATCGGGAACGGATGATACCTACAAGCTTACGGTGGGAGAGAACATATTACCGATAAAGATAGTGAATAGAGGCAATTCATATGACACCGTGACCCTGTTCATAGAGAACAGACCTGAGTGGGCTCCACTCTCATTCCATTCTGTGAAGGTTGGGTCCGGCAACAATGCGTCAACTGTCACTGGAGCTGCTGGTGTGAACATCTCCGGAGAGTTCGATCGGACATTGCTGTTCATGGAGGACACATTGACCGAGGTTACCATCTCGTTCGATCCAAGCCAGACGGCCACAGTCTATTTGAGGGCGGACATTCCCCTTGGAGCGATAGCCAGTTCCGGTGTGGTGGGACTGAAATACCGATATGGGATATTCCAGGAGCAGAAGTTTCTCCAGGCTTCCATCAAACTGATCCTTTCGGAAATGGAGATCCTGGACCGCGATGGTGATGGAGCACCGGATCTCGATCTTGAACCACTTCCCGACTATGAGGTAGGGGACACGATCAATTTCAAGTGGGCATTGAAGAACAATTATCCCTACGAGACCGTTGGCATCAAGTGGGTCATCGAACTTTCAGGGACGGTCCTTATCGAAGGGGATGTACCTCCCATTGCACCAGGGGAGACGATGGAGTTCAACAGGTCCTGGAAGGTGGACAAGTCAACGAATATCAGGAGTTCTGCGACCTTGAAGCTGACCGGTGCTGTCTATCCGATCGAGGGTAATGCTCCTTCGGCAAAGACGGACGAGGGGATCTATATCGAACCTGGCGCAGGAACTCCCCCCTATGGCCTTATGTTCCTCTTTGGAGGATTCATGCTGATCCTGATCGGAGGTTTCATCGGTTTCTTCATATGGGTGAGAAAGGACCTTGATATGAAAGAGGCCAAAGAGAGGGAAAGGTATGACGCTGTCTATGGAATGAAGAGAAGACCGGCACTCGGTGGAGAGACAGGTTCACCCGATAGACGGAAGAGAGCATCCTCACTTGGTTCAAGTGATAGACCCGAACTGCCATCCTCATCCATGGGAGAAGGAAGAAAAGGAAGGTTGAAGAAGAGAGGGCTCGATGATGACCGATCCGGGGATGAGGTTACTGGTAAGAAGACAGGATCCAAGAGAAAAGCAGGATCGCTCGGGGACCTGGCAGATGACAGGTCCGGACCATCAAAGAGGAAAGGACCGGATGGACCCAACAGGTCCAGAATTGATGACAGACCGAAAAAAGCGAGGAAAGCTCCGAAATTGAAGGAACTTGAAGTGTTCGAGGAGCTTGAAGAGATGGATGAGACATAAGGCCTCGCCAATAGTCTCTAACACGAAGAGGAAAGAAGATGATGAATAATGATTATCTCTTAAAGGTCAAAATAAAAAGAAATGATATTGTTTACCTAATCTTGATGTCAGCATCGGCCATGCTGATGTCATTCGGTGGAGTTTTTTTCGATCTTGTGCTCATCGATGCGTTGATGGACGGTTTCGCCATTGGACCAATTATCGGTCTTTTGATGATATCACCATTCATTTTAGTTCCATTCCTATTAACTCACTTATTCTATCCATATTACATCCTAGTCTATCCTAAAGATATCGTTCTTATCAAGAGAGGAGTTGTCAAACTATCGACTTTCTTCATAGCAAGATACTCACTTGAGGGAATTGTCTATTCATATCACTTCGGAAAAGGTATTCACCTTGTTGAGGAGTCCATCTATAGGTATCATTTGGTGCCTCTCTATCCATGTGACAGGAAAATGAAGAAGAAAAAGG
>JAUVCN010000186.1 GCA_030595715.1 Thermoplasmatales archaeon | reverse complement strand
GAGAAGGTTACGAGTTTTTTAATTTTCTTGTTTATGGTATAATTATTGTCGAAAATTAAAAATGCGCACAATGGTAATGTAGAATCGACGATCCAGTGTTGACCTGGAAATTACGGATCGGAGTAGAATCAGAATCAAATTTCCAGGCCCGCACAATGGTATCTATTCTACTTACCTGATCTTTTTCAATCGATAGGTCCTGTATCCGGAGAGGACCTTGATCGATCCCAGTTTTCTGAACTCGCCATCCAATTCATGATCTCCGGTATCCACTCTGAGAACATCGGTCCTTTCCAGTTTCTGGGGGACCGATACAACAAGGATGTTTTCGATCCCAACCCTTCTAATTACATTGGGTGACAACTGAAGGTTCCCCCTACCTAGGAAGAATCCCTGCCCTCCAATGGGAGATACGATCACTGTTGTCGGATCTTCTTTCTGTTCATTGATAAGAGATATTATCCCTTTTTCATCCAGGTCCTTTCCGACCTGTTGCCCGCCTCTCACAGCATCTATCCCAAGATGGGTGCTGTCAATGCCAATGGACCTCCCTATGGTATCAAGGGTTCCCCCCGGACCCAGAATGTACAATCTGTCCATGTCATCCTTGATCATTTCACTAACATCATCTGAGATCTCTTCAAGGAACGATTCGATCCCTTCTTCTTCAACGACGAACTTTCCTGTCTGGACGAATGTTGGCTCATAGAGGGTGTTTGCAATACCGAACAATCTTATGTTCCAATCTCCCTTTCTATATCTATCCTCATCGAGGTCCATCACCTCTCCCTCTCCGGTCGTCATCTCTCCTCTGATATAGAATTCCATCAGTTCACCAGAGATCATAGGATCTATGCCGAAGATCCCGGAATGCATCTTCACACCGGATGGGATACCGAACATAGGGGTGCCATCAATAGAAGAAAGGACATCCCTGGCTGTTCCATCCCCTCCGCAGAAGAGAATGATCTCGACTCCCTCTTCCACCGCTTTCCTGACAAACTCCCTTGTGTCTTTCGAAGAAGTTGCTTCTGTACATTCATGAATTATCTTGACCTTCCAAAGGGGTGTGGTGAGTTCGGAAAGTAGGTCACCCCCCATTGGTCCTGAAGCTGTTATCCAGAGTATCTCCTCTTTCAATCTATGCCTGTCGAATGCTTCCTTCAGCCTTGATAGGGCATCCCTTGCTCTATCCGGAGCCCTGGGAACCGCTCCCTTCTGTATAGCTTCCTCGATGACCCCATCGGTTCCTTTGAGCCCAACCCTTCCGCCCATACCTGCAATGGGATTGATAACGAAAGCTATCTTTTTCATGATCACCGAATCGGTGAGCTTATATTAAACTCATCGACTGTTCTTCTGGTCATTGAAAGCCTCGGCCCAATGGTTCTTTCCATCAAAATAGGACCTTGTGAGTGTCAGTGTGGATGATAATATTTCATTTTCCAGTTCACCCGGACCGTATAGGTGGTAGAATCTGTATCTCAATTCTCCATCTTTCCATGGGACCATATGATCTCCCGGTTCAGGTCCATCGAGATCATCGAGCTCCCTTTCACCTCCGATCCTTGAAAGATGATGCTCCCTGAACCTATCCTGATCCCAGGTCCATACCGATATCAGGATCCTTCCTCCTGGTTTAAGGACCCTTTTTGCCTCCACCAGAGCTCTTACCCTGGATATTCTATCCGGGAGATGATGCAAGGAAGCGATCATGGTGGAGGCGTCGAACGTATCATCCGGAAGAGGGAGGTCCTCCATATCCGCTTTGACAAGATGAAAACCTTCCAATGATCCATGTTCCTTCAGATAGGATCTTGCCGTTTCAAGCTGACCAGTAGAAATATCCACTCCTGTGACACTGCAATCCCTCTTGATCCCTTCAAGAATGATCCTTCCCGTTCCGCATCCGATATCGATGAGCTTGCAGGGGGAAACTTCCTCGATGAATGAAGCCATTGGAGGCCACAATCTCTTCCTGTGCTCGTGGAAGAAGGGTGAAATCGAATCATATGTGGATTCCACCTCTCCTTTGATATCTTTCAATCCGATCACACCTGGATCAAAGAACATCTCTGATGGCCCTGGCCATGTCCATGGTCGAGGCATCTCCTCCCATGTCCTTGGTCCTGACCTTGCCATCTGCAACGACGGAGGCAACGGCATCCTCGATCCTTTTGGCCATCTCAATTTCACCAAGATGTTGAAGCATCAATCTGGATGCAAGGACCATTGCTATCGGGTTCACAATGTATTTTCCAGCATATTTGGGAGCTGACCCATGGGTGGGTTCGAACACAGCATAATCGTCTCCGATATTTGCTGCGGATGCAAATCCCAGACCGCCTACAAGCTGTGCTCCAAGATCTGATAGGACATCGCCGAACAGGTTGGAAGCCACGATCACCTCATAGTCCTGAGGATTCTTGACCATCCACATTGCCATCGCATCGATGTTCGCCTCATCCATATTGACCATCGGATAGTCCTTGGCAATATCCCTTGCAACCGCTGTCATGAGGCCGGAAGTTTCCCTCAGGACGTTTGGCTTCTCTGCGAGTGTGACCCTTTTCCTTCCCTGGGCCTTTGCATGTTCGAATGCCGATCTGATGATCCTCGTTGCACCCAACTTGGATATCACTCTGAGAGTAACAGCGACCTCATCAGGAGGGAACTCGTGGAACCTTGTCCATTTCTTGTGGTTCTTCAGGAATATCTCCCGGACCTCTTCGGGAACTGGCCACCATTCGATACCTGAATAGAGGCCTTCCGTATTCTCCCTGAATACGACCACATTGACATCTTCCTTTATGTTCAAAGGGTTCCCTTTGAATGCTTTGCACGGCCTCATATTGGTATGGAGTTGAAGAAGTTGTCTCATTCCGACGATAGGGGAAAAATAAACGAATCCCTTATCTTTCAGGGAAGGGTCCAATTCCTTTGCTGCTTCATCTTTTGGCTTGGAAGTGATAGCACCGAAAAGTGCACAATCGGTCCTTCCCAGTAGATCAATGGTCCTTTCAGGGAGAGCGTTCCCCTCCCTTTTCCAGAATTCCCATCCGATCTCTCCATGGATGTATTCAGCCTTGAAACCGACCTCATCAAGGATCATCTTGGCAGCTTCAATTACCTCAATACCTACACCATCACCAGGTAGCTCAGCGATCTTGTATGACATCAAATCCCTCAGGTTCGAGAGGGAAACGATGACGGGATATTTCTATTCGTCGATTTCCACTTAAAACGGTGGTCGAACATTCAGTAGATACCTTCCATTTTTCCGATCACGTGAATTATTGCCTAATGTACCCCTTTCTTCAGATAATAATATAATCTCATCCAGAAAGGAGTATAGTAGCCCCACTCCGAATTCCCCGAATTCAGAGAGTAATGGTTGAACCCCCACCCTCCCGAGTAATGGAAATATTGCCTAATGTACCCCTTTCTTTAGATTAGAATAGCTAATGAACAGAAAGGAGTATAGTAGCCCCGCTCCGAATTCCCCGAATTCGGAGATTAAGGGTATTAACCCCCACCCTCCCGAAAAATGGTACTGCCGTGGCGGTGGAGTTATACCGCTTTGCGGCATAACTCAAGGGACCCCCCCTCTACCTCCGAATTCCCCGAATTCGGAGGGTAAGGGTTTAACCCCCCCACACCCGAGTTGTAGTATTTTTGTGCAACATCAGATCCTATTC
The DNA here is from genome assembly GCA_030595715.1 of Thermoplasmatales archaeon. GTDB lineage: Archaea > Thermoplasmatota > Penumbrarchaeia > Penumbrarchaeales > Penumbrarchaeaceae > Penumbrarchaeum. The sequence goes on along the minus strand of JAUVCN010000186.1, from coordinate 61 downwards.
GCTCAACAAAGTTGAGCTGAATAGGATATAAGTAGCCCCGCTCCGAATTCCCCGAATTCGG
>JAUVCN010000183.1 GCA_030595715.1 Thermoplasmatales archaeon | reverse complement strand
CTTTTTTTATATTGATATTTATTTTCCTGGCCCAAATTGCCTTGGGTTACTTTTTATATCAAAAATATTTTTACCGTGATTTAATCCTGGTGAAAAGGAATTTTATCTTCTCGGTCTTTTTTCTTCTTCTTACCCTTTTTTACCACGGGTCCTTATAAATTCAAAATAGATTAAACCTATTGAAAGAAGGTTCAAAAAGAACGGACATCTTTGTTCAACAACCTGGTTATATTCAACTCTTCAATTCCAGTATATGGAAATTGGAGGCAGGATGATCTCAATTGCCCTGATCCTCATTGTATCCATGACCCTATTCAATGGGTTTCAGACTTCGTCAAATGGGATATCAGAACCGGCGAATATTATCATATTAGCGAAAACCAAGATCACTATCCCGATGGATGGTGTGAATAATTTCGAGGGAGAAAATGCGGGTGAAGTATCCTGCGATCTCCCGAGAAATGGCCCCGATATCAAAGTGTCATTGTCCGTTAATGCTTCTGGATTTGAGGTATCCGAGATCCCGGATATTATATTCACCCTGAAAGATAGGTCAAAGCCGTTCAAATTTACTATTTCCATACCTTATAATACCACCAAAAACGGAGAATATCTAGTATTGGTATCTGGCAAATGGAACGAAGTAAATACAACTGTGGGTGGTGATTTTTACCCTGTTTCCTGCATTCTTATTGTCCCGCAGCATTATTCGATGAACCTGACCGAGCCCGAGAAGATTACAATGAGGGCAGGAAACTCGAAAAATGTAAGGATCGAAATGAACAACACCGGAAACGGAGCCGATAGGCCAAGGATCGAAATATCCAATCTCGAATCCTTGATCGAAAGGGGTTGGGAGATCCAGTTGTCAATGGATAAATGCTCTCACCCCCCTGGGAAGGTAAAGATCTATTCATTGAATTTTAAGGTGCCCCATGATGAAAAGCCGGGAAGATATCATATAGAGCTCTTGATCATTTCATCACAGGCCGAGGCAATTGGAGATCTATCATACAGGATCGAATCCTCCATCGAGATAGAGGTCCTGAACAATTACGGGGATGAATTGATCCTTTCTGCGATCATTGTCATTCCCATCGGACTCATTCTTCTTCTCTCGGTATCGCTGGTTATTATTATCAGGAGGATCAGAAGATGAATTATCCAGCCTATTCCTCCTTCAAGTTCAAGATCATCCGTCTTTCCATTTTTCTGATGATATCTGTCATTATTTTTTCTCCAATCTCTGTAAACGGTGAGGATGATGGCGACCCAGATCTCACTGTTTCAGCTGTGATCATGTGGCGCCAATTCGGGGCAACTCCCTATATTAATCCAATGTATCTTATCGGGAAAGAATCATTCATCGGAGAGGTTACATGTCAGTTTACCGGGATCAACATTGACGCTGTTGAGGTCGATCTTCATGTTGATGCCGGTGGATGGAAATGTGATGAGATCCCCACATTGTGGTTCAATAAAGCAGTTGGTATCCACTCCTTCAGTTTCACGGTTTCTTTTCCCCCTGGACAGAGAACTGGAGAATACCCTCTATCATTAAACGGAACATGGAAAGCAATTCCAGGCGGGGAAACAGGAAAACTGGATGAGATATATTCCTCGATCATTGTCGATCAATATTCGAGGTTCATTGTGAATGAGTCAGCGGATATCAGGATCAAGGCTGGAAGGACCATTTCCACGATCGTGCCCATCGAAAACAGTGGGAATGGAGATGACCTTGCAATATGTATCATCCACGATCAGGATAACCTTGAAGATCGTGGATGGACCTATGAAGTGCCTTCTGACAATATTCCGATCTCCATGAACGGGACAGAACACATACCCCTGAAAATTCACGTCCCGATCGATGAGAGGCCAGGAAAATATCAGATCGAGCTCCGGATAGTTTCTCCCCGGGCAGAAGCTATGGGGGAAATTACTGGCGTTGGCAGATCCTACATCGAGATAGAGGTCCTGAACAATTATCGAGATGAGATCATTCTCGTTGGATTGATCGCTTCTCCTATCCTTCTGCTAACCTCACTTTTCATACTTTTTTTTGTTATCTACAGTGAAAGAAAGAGTGTAAAACAATTCAGGGTCCTCCGAGTAAGCATTGAAAAGGGCAAGGTTTAATTGTCTCTCCGACCAATGTATTTCCATGGAGCTTAAAAAGGGACTATCTGAAAATGAGATCCTGTGGAAGCTTCAGGGGAGCCTTGATGACGATTCCTTACTGGAATTCGAGAACACCGTTCTCAACAGTGAATACCATGGGGAGGACCTCATCTTGGACCTTTCGAATGCTGAAATATTGACAAGCAGGGGAAGGAGATCGTTGAATTGGGTTGTCAGTTCGGCTCAAAAGAGAGGGGCGGTTGTCAAGATATTGCCACCGGGTTCATTCCAGGGTCCGGGTATGGATCGAATAGTTCTGTGCTGAATGATCCGTCATCGAACCAGAGGAGGACATATGGGGTCCTATCACTCATAGGTCAGTTCCTTTGCCAGAAGGTCAATGTCGCTTCGATGCTTTCCTATCATTTCTTCTGCTTCCAGTTTTAATGCTTTCAGGTTCCTGTCCCTTGTATCATCAAGGTCATCATTCCCGCTGTCCAATCTTGTCTGGAACCTGAAATATCTCTTTTCACTTCCCGAGAATTGAAGCAGCTGTTTCAACTGATGGTCCGCAGTATCACTCTGTCCATCGAAGATTATGTTCAACAGAGGATGGGCCCATTGTGCCAGCCCCCAATCCTTTGCGTCCTTGTGCTGGATCCTCCTTGTCAATTCACCCGTTCCAAGTGAAAGGAACAACATTTCCTTGGTATCGGGGAACATGGTCTTCGCCTCGACATATGCACACATTGACGGATTGTTCGCGTATACCCCTCCGTCGATAAGAGAGTAATAATCATCTTTTTGGTCCAATTTCTTGGGTGGGAAATATGTTGGTGCCGCAGATGCCGATCTGGCAACCTCGGTCATCTTGAAATTATAATTATCGGATATCTTCGCTCTCTCGCTCCGGAAGAACCATGGGGTTCTGCTCTCTATCTCATATGCCGTTATCATAACTGGCTTCAGGGCCTCTTTCAGCATTGTGTCTCCGAAATATTCTTTCAGGACCCTGTTCAAACCCCGGGGGTCATATTTCTCATCAAGGAGGTTCCATGCAGATTCTACCCTTTTCCATATCGATGAATGGAAGATCCTTTTCCCCTCTTTCTCGTAGAAGTCGATCATCGACCCTGCATCATATTCCGGTCTGCCATCAGCACCCGGTTTTGTGAGCCCCAGGGCAATCATGCCCCCGGTGGATGTTCCGACTATCAGATCGAAAAGATCTGAAATGGACTTCTTGGTCCTTTCCTCGATCTCCTTCAGGACCATGCAGGGAATGATGCCCCTGATCCCTCCTCCGTCTATTGATAGGACCTTGACTACTCTTGACATTTCATCACCCTTTGAATATATGGGTGGCGATTGTATTTAACCGTTGGTAAATTGTGATAATTCTACAGGTCCATCTCATTCGCACTCGTTTCGGAAAGATCAAGATATCTTTCTCTCCAGTCAGAACCATCCTTCATCTTTCCATCGAGATAGATCGGTTCTCCTTGAACAAAGGTCCCTCTGACCATCTGACCGGTGGCTGAATAGACCAGTGCCGACATCAGATTGTCCTTTCTGAGCGGCATCATCATCGGATCGATATCGACGATTGTCAGGTCCGCTGTCATTCCTTCCATGACCTTTCCACCGCGGATGTCCAGGAGATCATATCCATTTACGGTCGAACAGAGAAGAGCGTCCTCTGACGTGCAGGCGGTAGGCTCCCAGTACTGCCCTTTCTGGAGAAGTGCCATCGCCTTCATCTCCCTGAACATATCATAAGAATTATTGGATGCGGCCCCATCGGTCCCGAGACCTACGTTAATCCCCATCTTTTTCAGGTCCTTGTAAGGGAAGAAACCGCCCGTTGCAAGCTTCTGATTGGAATTCGGGCAGTGGACCGCTCCCGCCCCCTTTTCCT
>JAUVCN010000009.1 GCA_030595715.1 Thermoplasmatales archaeon | reverse complement strand
CCGACAATTCCGATCTGAAGGATCTTGATGGGAATTTCGAGTCTCTTGAGAAAAGGATTGACGAACTTGAAAAATGGAGGAGCTCATTCTCCGACAATATCAAGAGCTCTCAGGTCAGAATGAAAAGACTGAAGTTGAAGTTCGGAGTGGAGTGAGGTGTTGAACATGGATGTGAACAATTACTGGTATATTGTAATAATAGCGATCCTTGCACTGTCACTTGTTCTGGTATTTGCATGGTATATGCAGCTCAGAAAGAAGAGAGCGCAGATGCCATCACATATCCAGCTTTACTTTGATGATAATTTCCGGAAGATCATGACCGAATGGGACATGGTCACCAGAGACCGTGTGAAGACATTTAAAAAGGACATGAACAAGAGACTGTCCAAGGTAGGAGATGACATTTCCCACCTGGAGAAGAAGAGGCATGATCTTGACTCCAGACTTTCAACACTGGACAAGAAGATCGGAAATTTTGAGGGACTCTGAAGGAGGTTATTGCCATGACAGACGAAATAATTGAAGAAGAGAAGAAGGGTTTCTTCGGCTGGTTGACCTCCCGATTCGGAGGAAAGAAGGATGAAGAGGAAGAGCCCCAGGAACCGGCATACAAGAGAAGGCTCTTCGATGGAAGGATCGAAAAATATCTCGATCAGAACCTTGACTCGTACATCTCGGAGTACGGGATCGTGACGGACCTGGACCTTGAAGCGTATGATCAAAGATATACCAGATTAACTGGCAACGTGAAGGAGATGAAGGAATATATGTTGGATTCCGATGCTATCATCTCCAGTATGGAAAAGGAGCTGGTATTGATCGAGAAAAGCGCAAAGAAGGGGAAGAAGTAAGGAGGGATGAGAATGTTGGAAGAGATGTTCGAAAAATATGAGGTTGTCAACTCTGTTGGAGAATCCCTGGGAAAGATCAAGGAGATATATATCGACCTTGAAACATGGGAGATCAAAGCCCTCAAGATATCCCCCGGACTGGTCAAGAGCCCATTCCTTCTCGATATCGATGCGGTCAAGGATGTCGACCTTGAGAAACACAGGATGATAGCGAAGGACGAACATGAACAGGGCGAGGTCCCGAAGGAACCGACAAGGAACCTTTATCCTTATGATGAGATCCAGAAAAGACATGTCCTGGACTGTGATGGAGAAAAGATCGGTAAGATCTACTCACTGGATATCCCCTACGAGAAATTGAAGGCCTTCAAGGTATGGAAACTGTTGATCAAGACAGGTTTCAAGGATAGAAGGATAAGGATATCTCCGGATGAGATAAAAAATGTCATGAACGATATCAACCTGAATAAGAAGCTCGAGGAATATCAAGAACCCGAGTGAACATAGGACCTCTGAACAATGGAAGGGGGAGAGACCCCTTCCAATTTTTTTCTTTTCATTTTCAGATAGTTATCAGCTCGTAGTCCATGTTCCCCATTCCCATCTCCTCCGCATATTTGATGGAATGGAGGGAATCTATCTGCGGTTTCAATCCCCTGAACTTATCCTCTCCGGGTTCCCAGCCGCTCTTCAATGAGGATTGTTTGAACCCGACCTGTTGATTGACCAGATCATAACATGCTTTGTCGATAGCAACAGGATCTGTGGAGGCCACGATGCCAATATCAGGAACGATCGGATAATCCGACCATGAGAAGCAGTCGCACTCGGGAGAGATCCTGGTAAGGAAGCTCATGTATCCTATCTTGCCCTCCTTGCCTATAGTTGTGCCAAGGGCGTATTCTGCCATTCTCTCATGGAATGGGTCAAGCTCCGTGGTCCAGTCCAGGCCAATAGCTTCCTCCGGGCAGACGATAATGCATTCACCACATCCGATGCATACCTCCTTGTCGATCCATACCTTGCCATTCTCATAGATGTGGGCATCCACCGGACAGATCTCCATACATGTTCTGCATCCAATGCACTTCTTCTCGATGACCTCGGGTCTTACGGAATGCTGGTCCATCTTCCCGTATGCCGACGCTCCACCCATCGCAAGGTTCTTGATCGCCCCTCCAAATCCACCCATGATATGGCCCTTGAAATGAGACATCACTATCATGGAATCCGCCTGTTGGATATTTGCCGCGATCCTGACCTTGTCGAAATACTTCTTTCCGATCTCCACCCATCTGACATCCTTCGATCTCAGACCGTCAGCGATCAACAGGGGGGCCCTGACAACAGAATAATCGAACCCATGCTCGATGGCATTTATCAGATGATCCACGGCATTGTGCCTGCTTCCTTTGTATAACGTATTTGAATCGGTAAGGAATGGTTTGGCTCCCTTATCAAGGACCTTGTCCACGACCTGTCTGACGAATATCGGATTGATGAAAGCATCACTTCCCCTCTCACCGAAATGGATCTTGATGGCGGTCAGGTCCTTTTCCGATATACAGTCTCCAAGACCGGCTGCTTCGAATAGCTTTCTGACCCTCACAACCCTGCTTGTCTGGTCGTTCCTTGCCCTTAGACCTGTGAAGAAAACCTTGCTGGACATAATAAGACCCCTATGGGCACCATAATGATCGGATCGTAAGTAAAACTTTTTAAAAATCGTCCTTGAATAGAGCCAACCCCTTGCAGGGTTGGCCGGGCAGGAGATAGGCTTATCCCCTGCCCTTGCGCTGGTATCTCCTCTCCCCCTCAGGTTCGGGTGTTCCAGGCCCGATCCCATTCGGCCTCATCAGCCGGCGTCCACACCCCAGGGCACCAACGAGCCCTTGTTGTGGACCGTTAAGGTGAAACATATGAAGGCATTTTTTTAGGTCCTTGTCATCGATCGGTATTCTTTTTTTTTCTTCCTCCTGGGCTCTTTCAGGCCTCAATATCCATATGGCATTATGGCTATATCAGTATTTTTAAATATATAATGAATATATGGACATAAATTCCACAGTATAAGACACAATGATAAAACGATACCACATGGGCAGTAGAACTGAAGTGGCGATGGCACATATTGAAGATCGACATCAGCAGATATTCCTCTAACGATCAAAGTTTTGAATTGATCACATACAACTGCTTTGTTGCGATCACTTTCGAGATATTACCCAATCTGACAGCAGACTGGTTCATTCCGAACAGAAGCTCGATGGAACCCACATACTCTTTTCTGGCGAAAAGCTTGATCCCACCCTTTTCCACATTCCGTGTTGACAATCCTTCGATCTTTGTTGCAAGTTCGGTAATGGACCGATCCTGCATGGAGGATCTGCGCTGCTTCTCCATCCTGTGTTCCCTGATGATCGTCAGGCACCGCACCAGGGCCTCATCTTCACCCATCTCTCTTGTCTGGAGAGCGGCGTCCAACTTGTCGAGGGCCTTGCCGATGGATGATCTCCAGATCGATATCAGCTCATCAAAAAGCAATCCCATCACATCATTATCATCCGAGCAGTCGAGAAGGTCCAACACCTCCAAGGAGCAGTCAACAAGATATTCTATTTCATCATGGGACCGTTCGCACGATTGTGATATCAGGAAGAATCCAGCCGGTTCTATCTGGGGCAGGTCCCAATGAACATTGAGAGCGTTCGTGTAGATCCGATCCATATTGACCTCTGCCATCTCCACCGAATATCTGATCTCTTCCAGTCTCTCCTTTGCCCCGTTACATGAAAGATCGAGGAAATCCTCGATAAAACCCCTGAGGAGTTTCATCGTGGACCGCAGGACAGATACCGAACGATTCACCATCTGCTCATTGGTATGTCGTGGAAACTGGAAGGTGCACCTGTATGCATCCGGAATCGTGGAATAGGAATAACCGAGTTCTCCCGAAAGGGATTCCAGATCATCCCTCAAACATACCTGAAGATCCATATCATCCGGTTTGGATACATCGACATGGACGAACCTGTCCGTCAATGACAGGGATACCAGCATCTCCTTCAGCTCTTCTTTCCGGGAACGGTCCCTGTCATCTGCTTCGACCCTACCGCTTGGATACCAGGGAAGTTTCCCGATATCCAGTTTCCTGATGACAAAATTATCCGGATCGATATCCTCATCCTCGAGATCGGAGCGATAGACAACAAATGCCCTTTTGTTGATCGGTTTGAAGATGATGGAATCGGATTCCCAGTTGAAGGTCCTCCTGTAGATTATCGGTATGTTCATGGTGGACCCTTGAACCCCTTTTAGATAGACCAACCTCTCCTTCAAGGCTTCTTCGATATCCGGTTTGATCGGCTGTTTGCCTCTTCTCTTCTTCATAATATCCCCCATGTCCAACCCCCACATTATAGATATAAATAACCATAAATTGTACAGGCAAGAGAATTAGTCTGAATTATAACAGAAATTATAGTTTAAAATCTTCTTTATGTTTCAAAAACCGGTTATATACAACAAGTCAAACACTTCATCTGAAAAGTGAGGTGTCAAAAATGATAATGGGAGCATTCATCGGAGCGGTCGTTCTATTTCTTCTCATCACACCAATTCTGATCCTGATAGCTCTATGGGCCACAGGTTTCAGATTGATCCCGAACACCAAGTGTGCGGTTGTCGAGATGAAATGGTCGACAGCAGGTTCTTTGAAGGATAGGATGATCGCACTGAATGGGGAAGCAGGTTTCCAACCGGAAGTGCTCAGGGGCGGTATACATTTCAGAAGTCCCCTGAAATATGGAGTGCACAAGGTCCCACTGGTGACCGTACCCCAGGGGCAGGTCGCATACATCTTTGCAAGGGATGGTGTACCACTTGGTCCAAAACAGACGCTGGGAAGCGTGGTCAAGGGTTCCAGGAATTTTCAATATGTCAAAGGATTCCTGAAAAATGGAGGACAGAGAGGACCCCAAAGAGGCATCCTGAGAGAGGGGACCTATGCGATCAATCTTGCACAGTTCGTGGTGATCCTTGAAGATGACATCTACTATCTGAAGATAGACAGAGAGGATGACAGGAAATTCAAGAGGATGAGGGAGAGCATCAAGGCCAGGGATGGATTCAAACCCGTTGTGATAAAGGGCAAACACGACCTCATCGGGATAGTTACGGTCCATGATGGGCCCTCCCTCCCACCGGGGGAGATCATAGCTCCTCTTGTGGGAGTGAACGATGTGGGATCGAAGCTCAACCACAATAATTTCCAGGATCCGGAATCCTTTCTTTCGGCAAACGGGAAGAGAGGAAAACAGTACCAGGTGCTGGTGGACGGAACATTCTTCATCAACCGTCTTTTTGCAACCGTCGAGATCATTCAAAAAACAGTTGTTCCCGTTGGACATGTAGGTGTGGTCGTATCCTACATAGGTACCAGGGGAACGGACACATCGGGAATCGATTACAAGCACGGAGAACTGGTGGACAGAGGCCACAAGGGAGTCTGGAAAAACCCCCTCATGCCGGGTAAATATGCTTTCAACACATATGCAGGGAAAGTGATCCTTGTACCCACTACCAATATCGTCCTGAAATGGATCAAGAACGAGATAGGGAACCATAAGCTCGATGAGAACCTCTCGGCAGTGGACCTGATAACGAAAGATGCTTTCGAGCCGGAGCTTCCGCTCTCCGTTGTCATCCATATAGACTACAGGAAGGCACCACTCGTCATACAAAGGTTCGGTGATGTCAAGAAGCTGGTGGACCAGACGCTCGATCCCATGGTAGCAGCCTATTTCAAGAACATAGGGCAGGTTAGGACCGTTATTGAACTCATTCACGAGAGGAGCGACATCCAGAAGCAGGCCTCGAACGATATGAAGGAGAAGTTCCTCCATTATGACCTTGAACTTGAAGAGGTCCTTATTGGAACTCCATCATCATCGGCGAACGACGGAAGGATAGAACAGATCCTTGTCCAACTAAGGGAAAGGCAGATCGCGAAAGAGCAGATAGAGACATTCGATAGACAGGAAAAAGCGTCCATCAAGAAAAGGGAGCTCAACGAGGCAAGGGCCAAGGCGAAGAAACAGGAGGTGCTGACCGAATCGGAGATATCGATCGCGATCGAGAGGAATGCAGGAAGGGCAGGATACGAGAGAGCGATCGAGGATTCGAAGAAGATAAAGACCATTGCCGAATCAGACGCGGAAAGGGAGGCAAGGATCGGCATTGCAAAGGCAATTGCCATCGAGGAGCAGGTAAGGGCATATGGCGGACCGAAGTTCCAGGTCCTCCAGCAGACAATGGAGAGGTTCTCACAGGCAGTGGAGAACTCTGGTGTGGACATTGTTCCGAGGATGGTTGTCAACGGGCAGGGAGGGGATGGGAATTTCTCCGCCTTCGAGAACCTGATGCTGCTTCTCATGTCCGAAAAGATGGGAGTGGACATGGTGGAGATGGGAGAGATGAACGATGCAGCTTCCCGGATGAGGGGGAAGATATTCGATGGCATCAAGGAGACAGATATCAAGAAAGGGACCCATGAAAATAAAATGAAAGCGGAAGAAGCGATCGCTTGACCTCGAAGGACCCGATGATTCCACTATCGAAAAACTGACCATGAATCCAGTAAAATGATAATTGAGAATATCGATAGGAAATGAAATAAGGCCCCCCATGAGGAAGCAAAGCATCGATCTTGCGGGATGTGGATCAATACTGCTCGTATGATATGGGGATCCTTTCTCTGAAAAGCAGCTGGAAGAGCTTCTTCATCTTCTTCTCATCGATCCCCGAGGAATCGATTATAACTCTCTCATATTTCGTGTCAATAACAGGGGTCGTTTCCATTTGGTTTCCCTCCACATACCCCATACATCGGGACCATTATCAATCTATGTTCCACATCAGTGTGACATTACAATAGATAATCGCCCTTATCACCCTTAATATGTAACACCATTCTGACATATTTTGAGACATTACGTTTTATCGGCATATTTACAGCAATTATGAATGATTCACATCATGTTACAAATAATCGTTATAATAATTACCATATGTTACAAATAATCGTAATAATAAAATCATATGACACATATAGATGGCAAGTTTTTAATAGTTCCGTTATATACTTATCATTGTCCCTAGGCGGATGTGATGGTACGAACAGAAAGAAAGTGGCGGAAGATCTGGGAAAGCTCCGAACCCAATATCCCGAAAAATTCGTATCGGAGGACATGGTATTTTCCAACATACACCGCGGGGACCGCATCTTCATCAGCACTGCCTGTTCTGAACCCCAGTATCTCGTCAGATCATTGGTCGATTACGTCAGCAAGCATCCCAAGGCCTTCTTCGATACCGAGATCTTCCACATATGGACGCTTGGTGTCGCCCCATATACCGATGAGAAGTTCAAGACAAACTTCCGCCACAATTCCTTCTTTGTTGGAGAGAACACCAGAGAAGCCGTCAACAACGGTATTGCAGATTACACACCCATATTCCTATCGGAGATACCCGAGTTGCTCCGAAAGGGGTTCGTGGAGGTTGATGTTGCACTCATACAGCTATCACCCCCTGATAAAAATGGATACATGAGCCTGGGCATCTCCGTTGACATCATTAAGGCAGCAATAGAACAGGCTTCGTTGGTAATCGCACAGGTCAACACGAACATGCCAAGGATCCATGGAGATACATTCCTCCATATCAGGGACATAGACTACATCATCCATCACGACGAACCCCTTCTTGAATACGAACCATTGGTGGATGACAGAATAGCCATGAGGATCGGAAAATACGTATCAAAGATAGTGCAGGACGGCGACACTATCCAGGTAGGATACGGTAGCATGCCCAACGCGATATTATCGCACCTCGATCAGAAGAAGCATCTTGGCATCCATACCGAGCTTTTCGGAGACGGCATTGTCCATTTAATAAAGAAAGGGGTCATAGATAACACCCAAAAACCCATCAACAGGGGGAAATCAGTTGCAACATTCTGTATGGGTAACAAGGAAACCTACGAGTTCGTCCACGATAATCCCATGATAGAGTTCAGACCCATAGATTACACCAACAATCCGATCACCATCGCACAGATCGACAACATCACGGCCATCAACAGTGCACTTCAGATGGATCTGACCGGGCAGGCATCCGCTGAATCCATCGGGAGCACATTCTACAGTGGGATAGGAGGGCAGGCGGATTTCATGAGAGGGTCCGTGCTTGCCAAGAAAGGCAAGACCATACTCACACTCAAATCAACTGCGAAGGGTGATACGATTTCCAGAATAGTCCCATTCCTGGAAGAAGGAGCAGGAGTGACACTGAACAGGGGCGACATACACTATGTAGTGACCGAATACGGGATCGCATACATACACGGAAAGAACATAAGAGAGAGGGCAATGGACCTCATCGCCATCGCGCATCCCAAGTTCAGACCATGGCTGATCAAGGAAGCAAAGAGCAAGGGACTCATCTACAAGGACCAGGCTTTCATCCCGGGAAAGAGAGGAGAATATCCAGAGGACCTGGAGATCTACAGAACCACATCCAGAGGAATGAAGGTTGTGATGAGGCCGGTGAGGATCAGCGATGAACCGATGGTAAAGGATTTCTTCTATTCACTTTCCGATTCCAGCATCTACAAGAGGTTCATCTCCGTGAGGAAACACATCCCACATGAGAGGCTGCAGGAATTCGTCATCATCGACAACACCAGAGAAAAGGTCATACTTGTCACCAACGGGAATAAAGAAAAGGAGATCGTCTACGGCATAGGACAGTACGGCATAGACGAGAGAAGCCATTCTGCAGAGGTTGCACTGGTGGTCCTTGACGAGTACCAGAACCATGGAATAGGAACCGTAATGCTGGAATATCTTACCACTCTGGCAAAGAAACAGGGGCTTCTGGGATTCACTGCAGAGGTCCTATCGAACAACCAACCTATGATGCATCTTTTCAAGAGCATGGGTTTCCACATCCAGACAAAGATTTCGGAAGGAGTATACGAGCTGAACATGACCTTTTAAGGAGAGATGATAAATGGAAAATGGTCCGGATATCAAGAGGTTCTTTGAACCACGCTCCGTGGCAGTTATCGGAGCAAGCAATGTCGAGGGAAAGATAGGATACAAGCTGATGGAAAATATCACATCCGGAGGATACAAAGGAGAACTTTACCCAATAAACCCCAGAGGGGGGGAGATATTCGGAATAAAGGCATATCAGCAGATAACCGACATTGAAGGTTCAGTGGACATGGCAATCATTGCCATTCCGGCCTCCTTCGTCCTGGAGGAGGTAAGGCGCTGTGGAGAAAAAGGAGTATCCTTCCTGACAATTATCACCTCGGGGTTCTCCGAGGTCGGAGAATCGGAACTCGAAAGGAAGATCGTCGAAACAGCCAAAAGCTATCGTATGAGGATACTCGGACCTAACATCTTTGGCATTTACTCCTCGAAAGTGGACCTTAATGCAACATTCGGACCCAAGGGTGTGAAGAAGGGGAAGGTTGCCATCATCACACAGAGTGGAGCTCTGGGTATCGCCATGATCGGTAAGACCGCGACTGAAGGAATCGGACTTTCCACCATAGTCTCATTGGGCAACAAATCTGATATGGACGAGAACGACCTGTTGGAGTATCTTGCAAATGATAATAGCACAAAGGTCATATTGGCATATATCGAAGGGATCACTAACGGTGAGACGCTCCTAGGGTCCCTGAAGAAGATCTCCAGGATTAAACCCGTTGTTGTTATCAAATCCGGAAGGTCCAAGAGAGGCGCACTTGCCGCAGCATCGCATACCGGCTCCCTTGCAGGGTCAGATGAGGTGTTCGATTCTGTGATGAAGCAGTGTGGTGTATTCAGAGCAGAGAGCCTGGATGAGGGATTCAACTGGATCAAGTTCCTTGCCGACACTCCACTTCCAAAAAGTAATTCCTGTGTTATTGTGACGAATGGCGGAGGAATAGGTGTCCTTGCAACGGATGCCTGCGAGAAGTACAACATTGAACTGATGGATGAGCCTGAATACCTCAAGGAAACCTTCCATAGTGCGATACCGAGCTTCGGGTCAACGAAGAACCCTATCGACATCACAGGGCAGTCTTCGGCCGAAGTTTACAAGAAAACATTGATCGCTGCTCTGGAAAGCAACCGGATAAGCAGTGTCATGGCACTATACTGCCAGACAGCGGATTTTAAAAAGGAGCCTTACAAGGAGATGATCACGCTCATCCACAACGAGTACATGTCCAGAGGGAAAACAATAGCATTTTCCCTCGTCGGGGGAAGGGAGGTCGAGGAATGCGTTAACGAACTAAAGGAAAATGGCCTCCCTGCATTCAAAGGGGTTTATGAGATGGTTTCCTGCTTCGGAGTGCTTCACCGATTCAGTGAGAACAAGGCCAGAAGAGAGATGGAAATTGCAGAATCCGAAATTGACGTGGAAAGGATCGAAAATATCTTGGACAATGCTCTTTCCGAGGGGAGGGCCTTCCTTCTATCTCAGGAGGCTAAGGAGATGCTGGATGCAGCCGACATCCCCACTCCGAAGAGCTTCGTCGCAAGGAGTATAGAGGAGGCAGTGAATGGAGCGGAAGATATGGGATACCCTATCGTGATGAAAATAGTATCTCGCGACATACTGCACAAGAGCGATGCTGGAGGAGTGGCGCTTGATCTGGAAAACAAGGAAGAGGTGATGGACGCGTATCAGCTCATCATTCGGAACGCAAAGAACTACGATCCACATGCAAAGATAGATGGGATAGAGGTTGCGGAGATGATCCCACAGGGTCTCGAGACCATAATAGGAGCAAGGAGGGACAGGTCCTTCGGCCCTATACTGATGTTCGGTCTCGGGGGTATCTATGTAGAGGTGATGAAGGATGTCTCCTTCAGAGCACTACCCATGGACAGAGAAGAGGTATACTCCCTGCTCAAAGACGTTCGTTCCTACCCTCTACTGCTGGGAGTGAGGGGTGAAGAAAGCAAGGATATCGAAGAACTGATCGAAGTAATGATCAAGGTAGGCACTCTTATAAGGAAAGTGAAGAGGATTACCGACATCGAGATCAACCCACTCTTCGTGTTCGGGAGAGGTAAGGGTGTGAAAGTAGTGGATATAAGGATCATGATCGCCATGGAAAAGGAGGTCTCGGAATGAAAAGGATCGTCATCGCATCGATGGAAAGAGGAGCTGGAAAGACCAGCTTCATAGTAGGATTCGGAAAGGGCGAAAAGAGCAGGATCGGATATATGAAACCCTTTGGAGAGCGGATATTATACCGGAAAAAGAGACTCCTGGACTACGATTCCGTCCTGATAAGCAAACTGTTCGAATTGAATGAAAGTCCAGAGGACCTGAGCCTTGGGTTTGACCATTCCAAGCTGAAGTTCATGTACGACAAGGAGAGCATCGCGAAGAAGCTCAATGACATGGCGGACAGGATCGAGAAGGATTGTGACATATTGTTCATCGAAGGAGGGAGAGACCTCACCTACGGCTCTTCACTTCATCTCGATCCAATATCAGTGGCACGAACACTTGACGCGGAATTGATCTTCATTCTAAGTGGAGAGCAGGACAAGATAGTTGATGAGGCCCATTTCATCACCGGACATCTCAAAGCAGAGGATGTCAGATTCAAGGGGATACTCATAAACAAAGTAAACGATCCCGAAGATTTCATGATGGTCAATGAGGAGGCCATCCGGGAACTTGGGGTCCCCATACTTGGCATTATCCCCTACAGGAAGAGCCTCACCAATTTCAGCATGGAACATATCTCAAATGTCCTGTTCGCCAAGATAATTGCAGGGAACAGGGGCCTTTCGAACTATGTGAACAACATATTCGTGGGAGCGATGACAGGGAGCAGGGCAATAGAGAGCCCGCTCTTCAAGAGGGATGGAAAGCTCATTATCACATCCGGTGATAGGAGCGATATCATCCTGGGCGCATTGGAATCCGATACCGCAGGTATCGTTCTGACGAATAACCTCCTCCCTCCGGCCAATATCATTTCCAGGGCGGATGAAAGGAACATACCCCTCCTTCTGGTCCAGGGAGACACATATACGACCGCAAAGCACGTGGACGATATGGAAAGCCTGCTCCTGAATACTGAAAAGGATAAGATCGAATTGATCCAGAAACTGGTCGAGGAGAATGTAACCTTGGATCTGCAGACATGAAAATCATGGATCATCCGAGTTGGATCCCACATCCGGCGATACCGTGTTTCTCATTGTATTTCTGATGATATTCCTCTGCTGGATAGAAATCACCCGCGGGAACTACCCCGGTAACTATCGGGCTGCTGTAATTTCCCGATGCATCAAGCTCCGAAATGACCCTCACAGCCTCTTCTTTCTGCTCATCATTGAAATACATTATCGATGATCGATACTGGGATCCAAGGTCGACTCCCTGTCTATCGGGCGTTGTAGGATCGTGGATGGAGAACAGATGGATCAGAAGGTCCCTGTAAGATACCAATGCTGGATCGAATTCCATCAGGACCACCTCTGCATGGCCGGTCGAATCGGTGCAGACCTCATCATAGGTTGGGTCCCTGGTATGACCATCAGAATAACCTGCAGTTGTCATTACCACGCCTTCAACTCCATCAAAAGATGATTGAACGCCCCAAAAACATCCCGCGCCGAACATTGCTTTTCTCAGGCCTACCATGATACATCATACATACCGAGGGAGATATTATTATTACCGAAAATGTAAGTGCTTGATTTGCATTGTAAGGAAAGGTGTGAAATATGGTACTGCCTCCTGGTTTGATGAAAAAGGTATCCCGGATAAGGGAGGATAACGTTCACGGTGCTATTGATATCGCAAGAGAATGCTGTCGTATCTTCCATTACAATGCAGAGGCAAAACCGGAGAGGATACAGGAGATGGCATTGGCCCTGTTGGAAGCGCAGGGATCAATGGCAACTGTCGTCAACCTGGTGAACCAGGTCCTGTTCACTGTCGATGAAGGAGGAAATGTCCCGGATATGATCGACCATTACCTGGAACACCTCACAACATCGATCGATAAGATAGCAGAGAATTCCATACCTCTTTTCAAGGGATCGGATATCATTGTCACACATTCATCGGGTCTGACGGTGAAGAGGACCATTATCAGGGCACATGAAAAGGGCCTCGAACCCCGTGTCATCTGTTCCGAATCCAGACCGAATAATGAAGGGACAAGGTTGGCAGAAGAACTTTTTTCTATGGGCATCGACACGACCCTCGTTGTTGATTCGGCAATATTCCAGGAGATCGAAGGAGCGGACATGGTCCTCCTGGGGGCCGATTCCATCTCGATACAGGGACTGGTCAACAAGATAGGGACCAAGGGGATCGCACAGGTATCACGGGCCCTTAAAAAGGACCTGTATGTCCTGGCTGGGACCGATAAGATCCTGCCACTGGGAGTCAGACCCTATTACAAGGATCACAGGAATGCAACCGAGATATACAAGGGCAAATCGAACCTGAAGGTATTGAACTATTACTTCGATCTTACCTCGATGGGATTGATGGATGGACTTGTAACGGAAGATGGTACCATGGACATCTATTCCCTGATGGACTTTTTCGACAGTAATGAAGCTCACCCACTGCTCAAAGAAAGTGATAATTGATCGAATTGTAATGTTCGAAGTCGAGGATAATGTTCATGGACCGGTCCTCTGATCAATGGAAGGGGCAAACAGCATTATGTAATCTGTTGGTGAGCGGAGGATCATCGGTTTCAGGAAAGGTCCTTGAGATATTGGGCCGTTCGTGCCGTCATAGGGTAAGGACCTCCGCTCATATGTACTATTTCAAAATTCATTATTATAAGCAGCGTACTCATGAATAGGGAGCTATCGATCGGGATTACCGAACGGTTACAGAGAAAACTATTTATAATGAAGGTTTGAAACCCGGTGTTTTGTAATATCGTATATATATTATCGATCCCAATATTGAAATTGGCAAGAAGACAGTGGACCAAATGTGTGATCGACCCGATCTGCAATTCGGTTTGGATCCAATATTCATTTGCAGCGTGAGCGCTTTTTGGAAAGCTGACGGAATGCTTTGCGAGATAGGAGGATGTCAAATGAAAATGAAAGTTGTGAAAAGAAATGGAAAGAGGGAAACCTTCAGAAAGGGAAAGATAATGAGATCCCTTCAGGGAGCAGGTGTCGAGTCCCATATTGCCAAGATCATAGTACATTCGATCAAGGCAAGGAATGGTATGACAACAAAGGAGATCCGAGAATATATCGGTGAATATCTGGAACATGTGAATATGAAAACCGCCGAAAGATACAGAGGGACCACCAGAATGCATGTTCACAATGATATTGTCGAGGTGGAGGGTAATTGTCTCTTGAAGGATGAGACCATGGCTAGAATGGGACTCTCCGTGGGCCAGGAGATCGACATATACAACGGAGAACAATATGAGAAATTGAGGGTCTACGGGATCCATGGAGATTGGATCAAGCCGGATCATCTCTATCTCAGTCATGAAGATATGAGTGAGATAGGCATCCACAATGAATCCAAGATCGCTTTCAAGAAACATGAGGAATTAACCTGATATGCATCTCATCCGCCTAAGCTGTTCCAAGGATAAAATATCATATGTATCAGGGGGAACAGATCGGATGGTTGAACAGATGAAAGATCATGGCATACGATCACGATGTTGAAAGATGCGAGGATGGATCCCTTAGATATCCTCCGAAAGTCTTTCATTATCAGAATGATCCGATGTATGAGGTTTGGAAAGTGATCTGATCATTATTCGATGGTTCCGCCGTACTCCTATTAATATACTGACAGGTGGAAGGACCGTACACCTTTCTGCAGGTGTACCGCGTGACAAATATCTGGACGGGAATATATCAACAAGGGACCAAAGGATCCATTTTCTTACCGGTGGTGACAGCCGGGCAGGTCCCTTGACTTTTTACTGATCGATCTCGGAACCACGCTATTGAAAGCCTGTTCCCTTGCAGGAGCTGCACTTTCCCGAACCTGCACAATGGCCACATTCACTCTTTTTCATTAGACCAGTTATCACAGCACCGGTCCCCCTACACTCGTTGCACTCCCCAGACCCCCAACAGGTCTTGCATTGTCCTTTCTTCTTTCTTTTTTCAATATCTATCTCAATTTCCATTCTGGAACGAGCGGCAGTCCCTGGTCCTTCTTCAGGATCAAACTCACCACCACCCTGGGAAAAAACATATCCATCGAGAAGGCCATATTTCTCTTCATTATACTCGGCTTTTGATATCAGACCGTAGATAGATATTCCGATCCCTACCAGAAGAGGGATCAATCCAAGACTGAGCAAAACATCGGCAAAGACCATCTGCTCCTTTGTGATGAAAGTTATCTCTGTTATCGATCCATCCGGGAGCTCGAGATCCTCCCTGCCGAAAGGATGGCTCATGACCCACATGGAGATATAGAAGCAAGCAAAGGAGATAGATACCAGAACAAGTCCGGCATATACTTTTCCTCTCTTCATTGTGATCATCAATAAAACACATATTCAATATAATAAGTTCATGGGAAAGAGGGGGGGTGATCCTCTTTCCCAATGAAGGGAAATCCGGATGGAACGAAGCATTTCCCTACCATTTCCATCCACGTTCTGTTTTATAAGTCCTACATGCACATGAGATGACACACCTTAGATGGAATGTCGACAATATATCGGAATATACTATAATTATAGCCATATTATCTGGAAATATGATTATTTATATTATTCATACTGTTGAAATAGATAATGTGAACATACACTTTATATGTCAACAGTTCCAATGATTATCATAAACTCAGGAGGGAACAGGTCCAGGCAGGTGCTACTGCGGCGGATCATATCCCCGAACACAAACGTGTAAATGCCCGTTAGAACCTGGACATCCCTCCTGAACATTGCTTTTATTAAAAAAATCTTGAATTGAACAGCAGAACATGGTATATCCCTGCGGGATGCCGGACCACTGAAGGAGGACTATGTTTTTCGGGTTGGGGAAATAATCGCCTATAGTGGATCAGGGTTTTGGGTCCGGCATCCTCTTGTGGGGTTCATTTAATAGAGGTCCGAGCATCTTTCCGGGTTGCCCCGAAACGATCCTCGACATCAGCATATCAACCTGATGAGTATATAATAAAACTATAACCAAATTTGATGTAATATTTAACCGTTGTGCACGGCCCAACATATTGTCTGGACAATACGTAAATGGGAATATTTATCGATATCGACCACACCACTTGTCAATCCATATCTCAGGCTTTGGATGTCCTCCGAAGAGATAGTATCGCAAGCAGGAGGAAGACGATCGCAAATATTATCAGCATCATAAGCTCGAACCAGATATCAAGGACCCCCCATCCTCTGAGGAGAACCGCTCTCAGTCCATTTACAGCATAGGTCACCGGAATGAAATACGAAACGGGCCTGAGCCACAGAGGCATCGCTTCGATGGGCCAGAAAACACCCGAGAGAAGGAATCCGGGAAGGACTATCAATGGATAGAACTGGATAGCCTGGGATTCCCTTTTTGCCAGGGAGGAGAGGAGTATCCCGAGAGATACGCTGACAACCGCCAGTATTGATGCTATTAGGAAAGCGAGAAGGGGGTTTCCCACCACCATGATATCGAATACCAGGATGGCAATTCCCATAAGTATTCCAACCTGTGCCATTCCGATGATGCTGAACGAGATGGCGTATCCGACAACGATCTCCCCTTCCGTTACCGAGCTTGCCAGCAATCTGTGCAATGTGCCCCCGGTCTTCTCTCCCACGAAGGATATGAGCGTAAGTATGGTCGTGAGAAGGAACACAATGAATCCCATGATACCGGGTACGAACATATCCAGGAATTCCGCGCCCTCTCCATATATCGGATCGGATGTGTCGATCTTCAGGGGATTGCTGAAACCGGATGATTCCGTTGTCTCTATCAGGGCTTCCAATACCGTTGCCATCACCTCCTGGGAGAGAGTGACCTGGCTCTGGTCCGATCTGATCTCGATCGTCTCCGCTTCATCCACAGGAGACCCCTGAGCAAATGAGAGCAGGTTCCGTGTGAAGTTCTCGGGGAATATGATAACAGAATTCGCTGATCCGTCCTCAACCTTTTTCACGGCTTCATCGATATCATCCCCATAGCTCAGAACGAGCGTATCTTCATCGATGTTGTCTATCACCCGTTCCGAAAGTGAGATCGTTGTATTCATCCCGGGGACATTGCCGCCTTGATCGTAGTTGACGATGATGACATTGACATTTTCCACATCACCACTGAAAGCAAGGCCGAAGATCAACATGGACATGATCGGTGCAATTATGATGAGAGCAACGCTCCTCCTGTCATGTTTCAGGGACCAGAACAATTTTTTCGATATCATAAGGGTCCGTCTCATGTTCATGATGACGCACCTCTCTTCACGATATCGAGGAATGCATCCTCCAGGTTATCCTTCCCGGTCCTCTTCAGTATTTCATCCGGGGATCCTTCATCGATCAGCTTCCCGGCCCTCATCATCCCAATGATATCACAATTCCTTGCTTCATCCATGTAATGGGTGGACATTATGATCGTGACACCCTTCTTCTTCAGATCATGGAAGTTCTTCCAGAACACGGCCCTGAGCAGGGGATCCACACCCACGGTGGGTTCGTCAAGGAAGAGGATCTCGGGTTCATGTATCATGGAAACTGCCAGCGATATCCTGTGTTTCTGGCCTCCGGAGAGATCGGACAATGGAAAATCCTTTCTTTCCAGCAGATCGATGGTTGTCAGGACCTCCTTTTCCCGTCTCTTGAACGTCACCCTGTCAAGCCCATAAATTCCTGCAAAGAGCTTCAGGTTATCGTGAACCGTCATATCCTCGTAAAGGGCGATCTCCTGCGGCATGTATCCGATCCGTGGAAGATAGGACCGCCCCTTTACGGGTATTCCAAGGACCTCTGCGACCCCTGAATCAGGTTTCAGCAAATGACAGAGGACCTTGATCAGGGTCGTTTTTCCGGACCCATTGGGACCGAGCAATCCGAAAACGACACCTGTTGGAACGGTCAGGTCCAGTCCATCCACGGCTTTTACTTTTCCATAATATTTCTTCAATCCCCGGATCTCGATGGCATTCAATTATCATCCCCCCTTTTCAGATAACCATGGAGGAAGATCCTAACCACATCCTTCAATCTGGTCTCATCCGCATCATGGAACGGGTCTGATCCCATCATGATCCTCATCATCTCACTTCTTAGATAATAGGAAGCGAGGAATATACCCGCGGTTTCGCTATCGACATCGTCCCTTTCCTCGTGATTCAGGATCTCTGATAACCTCATGAGCATGAACTCCTTCATTATGATCGGAACCTGGCCGAGCTTCTTTTTAACGATATCATTGGTGGATATCTCCCTGAACATCAGGGCATAGATGCTCTCCCTCTCCCTTATCATGGACCTCATCTTCGATATCATGGAAAAGAGGTCCTCTTCGATATTTCCGGTGAGTTCCATGTCCAGTGAACCTTTCAATCCTTCCGTATCGAGCCCAAAATCAATGACCTCTTCCAGAAGTCTCTCCTTTGTCCCGAAGTTCCTGAAGATCGTCAGTTCATTCATTCCGGTCCTTTCGGCAATCTCCTTTGTTGTCGTTGCCTTGAATCCTTTTGTCGAGAAAAGACCGAGAGCAGATCCGAGCATCCTTTTCTGATTATCAGTATATTCCATCCGGGCATCCCCCATGTAAGTAATCACTTACATACATGAATGGTATTTGTTCTTTACCGGGAATATTCCCCATTTAGAGATATTTCGATCTCTATCTGATAATGTACAAAATGGAAAAGGCGAAGAGGACCTTCTTTTGAAAAGGATGAAATGACCGTGAATATCCGGTCATGTTCGATCCAGATAACGGATGTCACCGCTTACGATACGTTTCTGTCCTGTTTTCGTTTCCAGGATGATGCAGCCACTATCATCAATTCTCAGAACCGTCCCCTCGGATCGATCCCTCTCTCCAACGACCGATATCTTCCTCCCGACCATTCGAGATAGCTCCGTCCATTTATCCCTGATCCTATCGTGGTCTCCTCTTTTCAGCAACTCATAATATGAGTCCATGGACCGGAGTATCGACCTCAACAGATCCACCCGGGATACCGGCTTTCCAAGGTTCGTTTCGAGGTTCATTGCAATGTCCTTCAACTCGATATCGATCCTGTTGTTGACATTGATCCCGATCCCGACCACCAGGCTTTCTATCCTGTCCAGCTCGGCATCGAGCTCGGTCAGTATGCCGCAGATCTTCTTTCCATCAAGCAGAAGGTCGTTCGGCCATTTGATCAGAGGGGTGATCCCCGTTGTCTCCTCGATACCCTTCGCCACCGATATCGAGGTCATCATCGTCACAAGCATCCCCTTGTCCGGCGGCAGGTCCGGATAGAGAATGACAGAGAACCACAATCCTCCTTCCGGAGAGGACCATTGCCTCTGTTTTCGTCCCCTTCCTTCGGTCTGCTCCTCGGCAACGATGACCATCCCTTCTTGGACCTTCTTTCTGGCAAGTTCTTTTCCCCTTGTGTTGGTGGAACCTATCCTGGAGTGGTATTCGATCTCATTTCCGATGATCTTTGTGTCCAGGTCGCGCCCGACCTCTTCTGCAAGGAGAAGATCGGGTGACGATATCAGACGGTAACCTCTGTTCTTGACCGTCTCGATATCATATCCAAGCTGCTTCAGTGATCTGATATGTTTCCATACCGCGGTCCTGGATATGTCCAACTCGGAAGCTATGGCCTCCCCCGAAACGAACTCGTTCGGTTTGAGGAGTTCAAGGGTCCTCTGTTTCATATCCGTTCATGGTGAATATTATTTTAAAGACTTATGGGCGCACTGTGGGGGTTTGAAGAGTGCGCCCGGCCCCAGAGAGGCCTTCGTTCATCACGTTGATCATCTTGCAGGGAGGATCGCTCTTGCGATCCCGGCAGCTGCTGCTATCTTCAGAAGGTCGCCTGCCAGGAAAGGAATGAGACCGACCGCAAGGAGCTTCATCATCGTCATGGGTCCTACGAACTCCCCCCACCAGAAGTGGAGGACGAGCAGGCCCGGGATATAGATGAGGAAGAAATTGGCAAAGAGCATTACTGGCAGGAGAGCATGCATCTTCCTGGACCTGACATATCTCTCTGTCATGAAACCGACGAACAATGCAGCGAGAACGAAACCGACCAGATATCCACCGGTCGCTCCTGTGAAGGTTGCAAGACCTCCCTGCCATCCGGTGAACCACGGAACACCCGCAGCACCTATTCCAACATACATCCCCATGCTCACACCACCCCATCTTCCAAGAAGGACACCAGCGAGAAGGACCGCGAATGTCTGACCTGTGAGGGGGACAGGTGAGAAAGGAAGGCCGAACCTTACCTGGGCCAGGAGGCCTGTCAGAAGGGCGAACCCCAGTGCAAGCATTATCTTGTTGATGATGTTCAGTTCGTTCCTCCAGCTGTGTAATCTGATCAGGGAATCAGTATATCCGTTCATGTATCCGTTGACGTTCATATCAGGACCACCATTGTTAACCTTTGGCTGGCGAGTGGTTAACTGTTAATAAACATTGTCTTCAGGCTTGGTCCTTTTCCAAATTATATTGAAGGTCCTATGATAAGAATAATGGATCCGTTGCACGATCCTGATCTTCTATCTCTTCTCACCCCGTAATGATAGGCGATGGTCCTGTTGCTACTAAACAAGGACCTATATTATGTTCTTAGGTAATTCAAATTAGTTATTTTGAAATAACATATTTAAAATACCTTAGGCCACACACTAAAATATATACCCATTATATCTTCATTAATACTTGAAAATTCAATGTTGATTACCATATTATATCTGACCCCATAATAGGAAAATGTCACATTCTCTTCTTTTTCTTCTTCATTTCCCCCTTATACCCAGCCCTGGATCATATGAATCATGTACCTACTCAAAAGGGCTCTTCCCCACACATATGACCTGATGTGAGCAGAGCAAGGGTGGTCATCATCAGGATATTCAACATTACAAGAACTACCCTCAGATAAATTGTAACGGAAATTAATTTACCTAAATATTTAAGTAAATTCCAAAGAATATTAATAGTGCATGACCAATGTAATACTTCACAGAGAATGGGAGATGGTTGTTGATGATATATCGGGAACTGATCGACGAATCCTTGTACTTGAATCAAAAGATATTTTCCCTGACCAGGATCAAGATCATACACAGTCTTTTCTACCTAGGACCGGACGGAGCAACTTTCAGAGAACTGAATGCCGGTTTGGGAATTCCGGATGGATTACTGTTTTCGAACCTGAAAGCCCTCGAAAAGATGGGAATGATCAACTCCGAAAAGGTACGCCTCGAGGGTAAAGAACTTGAATCATATCATCTGACCAATGAAGGTTTCATTGAATGGAATAGATCAATAAAGTGGTTGAAGGATTTTCTGAACTACAGGGGGGAAACAGATGACTGATATCGGAAAAGTAATTGCATGTTTCAAGGAACTTGAATTCCATTTCCATCTTGAGAACTTTGAAGATAGATTGATCGCTCAAAAGATCGTATGTTTACTTCAATTGAAGGGAGTTGAACTGGGATATCCTTCCGGCCTATACATCCGGGGCCCATATTCTCCCGTATTGACCCAGGACCTTTATGAAAATGGGAAGGATATATCATGTTACAAAACCGAAGTTTCACTAAGTGAACAGGAAAAGGGATCCGTGAACGAATTGAAAAACATCTTTGGTCTATCATCATCCCTGCTGGAAATTGGTGCAACATATGGTTTTCAAAACCAGATCCTGCACCAGGATCATTTTGATTCCTTTAAAGAATTGAAAAAAATGAAACCCTTCTATTCTGACGCAATGCTAGCCCTTGGAGCCTCTAAAGCCAAACAGTTCTTTGGCAAGGTATCTGACGATAACATGAAAGAAATGAAGGTAGAATTTGAAGCTTGGCAAAACGCTTCTTTTTATTGATCGGTGCTGAGAAAAATGAGAAGAGGGGAAGTTTGGCTAGTAGCACTGGGAGAAACCAGAGGACACGAGCAGGCAGGGACAAGACCTGGTGTTGTCATGGGTATTTCAAATGGAATTGCTCAGGTCGTTCCGATAACCGGGACATTGAAAAGGGCTGATTTCCCCCATACATTCACACTTTATCCCGATAGGAAGAATGGGCTGGATAGACAGAGTGTGGCTCTGGTTTTTCAGTTGGTATCACTTGATATCGATCGTTTCACCCATAAGTTAGGAATATTATCCAACAATGATCTGGAAGCGATCGAATATCTGTTACGGGATCTATTGACGTTATAATAATCCTGGACAAGACCTGTTATTAAACGATCTCATCTCCTCGATAGTGGAACGAATACCTTTTCCTTTCCATTTCCAAGGACCTTCGCCTTTATCTCGTAAACATCTTCAAGAACCGTCCTCGAAAGAGCATCGGAATCACCATTGGCAACAACTTTCCCAGCCTTGAGGAGCACGAACCTGTCACAGTATCTGAGTGCCAGGTTCAGATCATGGACGGCCATAACTGCAAGTATCCCCTTCTCTGTCTGTGTTTTAATTAGTTCCATCACATCGATCTGATTTGCCAGATCAAGAGAGGAAGTAGGCTCATCCAGAAGAACGATCTCCGGTTCCTGTGCAACGGCCCTGGCGATGATCACCTTCTGTTTTTCACCACCCGAAAGCGAGTTGAGACCCCTGCCTGATAGGTCCTGAAGCCCGAATTCCACTATAATATCCGATACCTTTCTCAGGTCACTTCTTGTCGGTGCCCAGGACCCGTGGGGGATCCTGCCCATGAGAACGGTATCGAAGACCGTTTTGGAAAAGAGGTTCACCGAAGACTGGGGGACGTATCCGATCCTTCTTGCGATCTCCCTCCTTTTCATGGAAGAAAGATCCTTCCCGTCAAGCAGGACCTTGCCTTTCTTCGGAACGATGATCCGATCAAGGTTCTTCAGAAGGGTCGATTTACCCGATCCGTTGGGTCCGACCAGACCCACCAGATCTCCCCCCCTCATGCTCAGGTTCACTCCCGCCAGGGCTTTTATCCCGTTATAGGAAAAGTGGAGGTCCTTCAGCTCCAAGGTTACCAATGCTCCTTCCCCCTTACAACGAGATATATGAAAAGAGGGGCTCCGATGAACGATGTGAGTATACCCACCGGAAGCACCACCGGAGAAATGATCGTTCTGGCAACGGTATCGGATATGAGAAGCAGGACCGCTCCTGCAAGAGCGGAGGCAGGAAGGAGGAACCTCTGGTCCGTTCCTATGACCTTCCTGACAATATGCGGGACCACCAATCCTATGAAACCGATTATCCCAACGAACGAGATGATGAGGGCGGTCACGAGAGATGCTGTCCCCATTCCTAAGAGTCTAAGCCTCTCCGTATTCACGCCCAGGCTCTTTGCGGTCTCATCTCCCGAGTCCAGGGCATTGTACCTCCACCCGTTCCATGTGAAATATATCAACGCAGGCAGGGTGACCGCAAGCATAAGGAATACCTCCTCCCAGCCGGTCCTTCCCATGTCCCCAAAGGTCCAGAAAATGATGGAAGAGAGCTGTACATCGTCGGCGAAGTATTCCATCGCGGTCGTTCCAGCTGTAGCCAAAGACCCCATGGCAACACCCGTCAGTATCATTGACTCCGGGGAAGCTCTCTTGAACCTTGCAAGCAGGACAATGACACCGGTCGATATCATTGATGCGGCGAAGGCGCAAAGAGATACCAGATAGATATTGTCATTGACCACCGCGTCCACCATTCCGCTGTGCACCGTCCCTGCTCCGAGCACGACAACGGCGAATGCCGCACCGAAAGCAGCGGCCTGTGAGATGCCAAGCGTAACGGGGGAACCTATCGGATTCCTCAGAACGGTCTGCATCGTGGCACCGGCTGCCGCAAGACCTGCTCCTGCAATGATGGCAGTAACCACCCGTGGCAATCTGATATTTCGTACTATGGTCTCCGATACCTCATCTCCCCTACCTATCAGGCCCTTGAACGCTTCCATTATGGTCAGATCGGAAGAACCGATGGATAGTGACACAAGAACCGCGATGATGAGAAGGATGAAGGTAATGGCAAGGAATGCCCATTTCCGGTATGCCTCCTTTTGATAGGCTTCGAGGGGGTCGGATCCCTCATCCTTCTTCACAATTCCAGCTCCTTGAATCCCCCAAACTCGTCTGCCATATCCTGATACACACAAGATCCCACAAGGAATTCGTAGATATCATCGATCTCCTTCACCGGGTCCAGATCCGGGAGATCCTCGGAATGAATGATCTTTGCAATGAAATATGAGTTGCCAATTACGGTCCCGAAGTTGGTGGTATACCAGTTATATGGAAGGACCCCGTAGATCCGTCCGGTCTGGACCGCATCGATCGTATCATAGGTTCCGTCGGATAGTTCTTCCAGAGTGAGTGACAGTCCGCCCTCATCTATGAGGATCATCTCGGGGTTCCAGTCCAGTACCTTCTCCTTGTCGATGAATGCATGCTCCAGTCCGAGCGAGGATGCCACATTGTTCCCGTTGACGAACTCCAGTGATGAGTATGCAGGTTCGGTGGATAGCATTCCGTGTGCCCCCCGGAAACCAATACCGCCTACATAGCAAGAAGGAGGATCGGACAGGTCCTCTGTCATATTATTCAGTTCATCGATCCTTTCATCGATAAAATTCTCGATTGTTTCGGACCTCTCGTGGTTTCCCATAACCTCTCCGATCAGTGCCAGTGCATCGTAGAGGTCCTGCTTGTTATCATTGAGGTCACCGTAGTTCAATGCCACAACAGGTATGCCGGTCTTTGTCTGCAGGTCATCTGCCTTGGAGGTATCCGTGTAGGTCCAGAATATCACATCGGGCTGAACGGAAACCAATAGCTCTGCATCCCCACCATGGATCGGACCAATGGAGGGGAGTTCCAGAAGCCCCGGATTTGCAAGTGTATACGGCTTGGCACTTCCTCCGGCACCTCCCAGTTTTTCGTGATCCTCGATACCTACCACCTTGTCGGCGTGCTGCATGTAAACGAGAAGGCGCAGAGCTCCGGCCTCGATGCCCACCACACTATCGATCTCCTTGGGTATCTCGACCTCGCGTCCGAGCATATCCGTTATCGTTCTGGTTCCGTCAATATCTCCATCCAGACATCCGGCGGATATCACGAACGAGGATGATATCAACAATATTATCACATGCCAAACCTTCATTTCATCAACCCCTTTTCTTCGAACATGGTATGCAGTATCTTTCATCGTCCATCTCGACGGTTCTATGAGTACCAGTTTTCTCCCCGCAGTCGTGACAGATGAACGAATCGAATATCCTGGCCTTTTCGGGCAGTTCACCCCCCACCTCCGTAATATCGAACAGGTCCTCACCCGCTTCCAGCACTCGGGCAGCTCGATCGACCCACAACCTCCTGAATCTATCCTTCTCTTCCGGGGTGGCCTCCCCCGACCTCACCTTGCTGAAAAGGCCCATTGCACCGTCATCCGGTTGTGGAAACTCCTTCAACGAATATCTCCAACCTCTCTCCGTATTCCGGTCAAAGAAGGTGTAAACTGATTTACCATGGTCCTTGAAGATCAAATTACCCTTGCCGAAGGTGCAGCCGAGAAGGGCCTGGATGCCATCGACACCGCATGCATCGTTCTCCACGATAGCGACGATCTCCTCATCCTCGGACCTCTCTTTTCCCTTCAGGAAGGAAAGGGATGCCGAGGCCCCTATGGCGAGCCCGGGACAGATATGACCATGGAAACATACGGCCCTGGACATACTATCCAGATCCTCGCCCGATATTCCATTCTCTTCAAGCAATGCTATCTGTTCGTTCAGTGATAGGGCGCTCATTTCAATACCATCGTGCTACTAATTCTAAAAAAGTAGCACGCATGGAATATGAGAGTCATATATATCGGTTTCCGAGAGGTATCATCCATTCTATTCAGAAGAAAAAACTGGGGTCCTTATTAGTTCGTTCTGTAGCACATGGACCTGGAACTGCTTCTTTCGATACGAATGATATCTCTTCTTGCAAGGGACCTGACATTGTAATTTATGGTGGAGGGGTTAGTATCCAATCTCCGTGACAGCTCCCTCTGAGAGATCCCTGGCTCCATAGAGATAAGATCCACTATCATCCTCTGAAGCCTACTTTGGAGGAATTCATTTCCTTTTTTCTTCCCTCCGATCAAATAGAACACCTTTCTTACACCTCTTGGTTCAGATCCTATCATCTCTTCTCTTTCAAGGACCCTGAGGTGATATGCGGCCTCACCGGGGCCAAGGGATAATTCCTTTCTGATACCATTGAAATGGATGTATGGGTGCTCCCTTATCACTCCAATTATCTTCCTTCTTTTCTTGTTACCCAGCAGATCTTTTCCTCTGACCTTGGTGAATAGAGGGTATGCAAATGCTGAAAGAATTTTGAACTTTAAAGGCTCGAAGAAAATGATTGCCGCACCCAATAAAGATATGATACACAGGCCGGCAGCTCCGAAGATCAGTTCATCGGTGAATGCCCCTGAATTCTCCTCGATCTCCGGATGATTTACTGGAACATCCTCCGTCACGTCCGACCCGTTCTTTTTATCGACCTGGACCAGATCTTCCTCCCTTATCACTGCGATGTATGTTTTGCCGATAATACATATCCATCCGGATTCTTCGTTCACGGTTAAACCCAGGCAGTGAACCCAGGGAAGTCCAATATCAAAGTTATAATCCTCGATCTCCCCTGTTGAAGGATCGTAGGATATCAATCCATTCGGTTCATCGGCATCGAATCCGATACTACCCATCATCGTCTTTCCCGTAACCGCCAATATCTTGCTTCCATTCGGACCAAGGCAATAATCGCTTACGGTGCTGTTTGTGAGATAACCAAGTCTCTTTGACCTCAGTATATCTATGATCTCACCATGGTTCGTAAAACCGTAGAAAGTATCCGTTCCTTCGTGATAGATTATTTCCGTAATAAACTCGTCGAATTGATATCTTGGGTCCCATGTTTCGATGTCTTCAAGGTAGTTCTTGTTTCCGAGGACCCCGTATTTCATATTCATTGTAGTAATATTTCGAATTCCACCAATAACTGCAATCGTCTCATCTGTATTGAATACCAGATGTTCAATGTATCCGGGTTGTCCGGTGTTCGGATCGCTGATATTGAAGTAATGGTCAATTGACTCTCCGGTCATGGGGTCGTATTCGATGATATTACCGGTGCGGTTTCCACCTGTGAAAATATGACCGGAAACTGGACCGATCTGGAAGCTACTGTATCCTATTTGCAGGTCAACATCGAATTTACGGGTGCCATTTTCTATGTCATATAGGATCGTACCGTTTCCAGCAAGAGATACATGAATATCATCACCGACTGTAAAGATATTCCGGATATTCCTGTAACGATATTTCTCATATGTCTCATTGAAATAGGGAAAATACTCCTGGCTCAATGTACCCTCTTCGATGTTGAGGTCCCAGAGGCCTTTGGAATCTAATTTGGCGAACAATCGATTACCCTTGGAGGCAATGTGATTTCTCGGCTCGGACATGTGGATCCTGTAAATCTCGTCATCGTGGGTAAAATAGTCAAGTATCGTTCTTGAACGGATACTGCATCCATCCAGATCAAATTGAAAAAGTGAGCCACAAAAGTCCCTACGTCCATGGGTTTCCTTTGATCCCTTCCCCTTAACATCGATATCGATGATCAGGTCATAACCATTGATCTCAAGGAAATTCGACCTGTTCCAGTATCTCTCTACCGGGACGCTGACATCCACATCATATGTTACATTCCACCAGTATCCGCCTGCAATGATGTCACCCCTTGATAAAAGCAGGTCAAAGGTAGATCCATCAAGCACCATCTCAGTATAATTCCCCGCTGAGAGGTCCCAACCCAAATGGTGGAATTCGACATTCTCAACTATCATGATATCGGTATTTGAAAAGGTGACAGCACCGGTATCCCAATCGAGGAAGATCAAAGCTGGACCGAGACCAGAGCTGATGATCAGGGATTGGTCTCTAACATTCCATAAAAGCTTGAGGAAAACCTTATGTTTCTGATCCCGATCCAGATAATCCTCATAGATTACCCCCGTACTGTTTGTGTTAGGATTGAATGACCAGACCTTTTCTCCCGCGAGGAACAGAAGATCCAGATCAGGAATGAAAAGAATATCTTTCAGGAATCTTCCCAGTTTCTGGGTGGAAATATCCTGTTCGATGATCCCTTTTGTCATATCATAAGAAAAGAGCCCGTTGTTGGTAGCAATGAACAATCTATCCCTTGAAAGGCAAAGTTCCAGATCCTTTATTTGGAAAGAATTATCATCCATATCACCAGGTCCATTCTTCCACAAACCATTGTAACCGGCCATCACCACCTCGACCTCATTATCGGATACGGTATAGCTATACAGTTCAACACCGAAGTGAAGGAAATCTAGGAACCTGAAATGATTCTCTCGCATGTTGAAGACAAGAAGCCCGGAATCTCTGGCGAAAAAGAGAACATCACTTATCGGATCGTATTCAAGAGCCCTGGAATCGCCCCATTTAAAAAGGTTCGAACCGTCATCGAACTTGTGGATCTTTGAGATAGTTTCCGATATTATATCCAGTTCATAGACCTCCGGGCCTTTCTCCAAGGCAAAGAACACTCGCTCGTTGGCAAGGTCCAGTTCGATATCTATCACCTGCTGATCTGCCAGTGAATTCACACCATCGAACCTGTCAATAATGTTGAATTCTTCAGTGTCCAGGTCCTTGATTACCAAACCATACTCACAACCGATGTAAAGAGTTCTGTTCTCTTGGTCCATTTCCATGGATTGTATATTCTCAGGATCACGGTACCATATCTTCCATGGTTTGGCATCGGATCTCTGGTAGGTCTCATCCCATTCCATTCCGTTGGAATCCGGAATTATCTGTATCATCAATCCCAAGACCATGATCGAAATGAAAATGGAGCCTCTTCCATATCTCATTACAACGGAAACTGATACAAGATATATAACGAGATTAGTATGGAATTCGAACACTTCATCGGATATTCAGGCATAGCGCCCTTTGGAACCTTCAATGAGATCGGATCCTTCTGACGTTCTTTCGGAAGAATCATCCGGCGGTCCTTTCCCTTATCGTTTTCTCCACATCCATCTTCTTCGTGTATCTTATCGGGAAGACCGAAGAAGCGAATATGAAAAGGAACCCGAACACGAAGGTTATCACCATTGCGCTGAATGCAAAGACTATCGGGAAGTAGTAGAGGATCTCCTCCATCACGATAGCAAACAGCCTTCCGAACAGGTAGGCGAACGGAAGTCCCAGGAGTGCTGAAAACACACCTATGATGCTGATCTCGATGAGCATGGATCCTATGACCTTGCTCCTCGGAATACCTAACGTCTCCAGGGTCGCGAACTCGATATCTCTTTCCATCGTGGAGATGATGATCGCTGATGCAGCAACCACCATTGCTATTATCAAACAGATGATGAAGAAGAAATAGAGCATTCCCATGGCCGAACCGAAGGTCTCATCCATTGCGGCAATGATATCATCCTGTATCGTTACCTTGGACACCCCCTCCAATCCTTCATACTCTGCCGCTACCTTCTCCGCATCTTCTTTATCCTGTAGCCGGACGAAGGCACCGGATGCCATATCCTCATCCACAAGAGGAGAAGCAGTTCTCCGGTCAACATAGACCGCCTGCATCAGTATGTCGAAAACGATACCACCTATGGTCGTTTCAAGCGTTCTGGCACCAACTGTGATGGTGATACTGTCTCCTTCGGACACCCCAAGCTCACTTGCAAGTTTGTTCGTTATGATGGATGTTGAAGGATCAAGTTTGCCGGATTCCAGTTCGAAATTCCTTGTCTTGAGTATCTCATCAGCAGACACAATAAATGTGGATTCGCTATTTCCTCCACCCGATATCTGTCCTGCCAGATAGGCAAACGGGACAATGTATTCGATTCCATTGATATCGAGCATGGATGTTACATTATCATTGGAAATGGGACTTGAAAAGTCGACCCTCAGGTCCCATGTGTCCTGGTCCACCTGGTCTTGCATGTAACCCCATGCCGATTCGGACATCACGATCCAGGACCCCGATATTCCGATCGACATACCAACGACAAAAACGGTCAATGCTGTCCTGGCAGGATTCCGGAAGGTGTTCCTGATCCCCATCAATCTTGTTTTTGACATTCCCGAAAAGGCAGTCCCAACAGTCAGGATCCTTGTCTTTGGTTTATGGTCAAGTGCCTGTCTGACCGACTGTCTTGTGATCACCATGATAGGTATTCCAACAGATATCAGGACGCTCCCAAAGGAAAATATAATTCCCAGAATGAACGGCATCGGAGCCATGGGATAGACCACACGAATATCTCCGATCATGGACATTGTATACGACATGATGCCCATTGTGAAGAGGATGCTGAATATTACCCCAATTACAGAACCTATAGCGGCAAGTATGGTTCCGAATGTCATGTAAGCCCAGGCTATCTTCAACCTGGAATATCCAAGAGACATCAGGACGCCGATGTACCTGGAATCGTTCATGACTATCCTGTAAAATGTCATGAAGATGGATATCATGCCAATAACCATGAATATGACGGAAAATAGCGGGAACATGCTCCTCATCTTTCCTGCACCCATATCCATGAACACAACACTGGGGTGATCCTCTTGAAAGATTATCTCGGATACCGGAAGGTCCCAAAGGGAGGCCACAACCTGATCGCTCTGCCCATTTTCTACATTGATCAAGATATCATTTACCCCAAATCCTGTGATATTCTGTAATTCACCAAGGTCCATGAACAGTATGACGATCTGTCCTGGTAGAGGGAGTGATGAATCCGGAACCGATGATGGGAACATGTACTCGGCGGTCTGGACGCTTCCGGTGGCATTAATTTCGAAAGGTTTCCCTTCAATTGAAAAAGAGAGAACCTCGCCTTTTTTAGCGCCAATATCATCCATACCTGAAACAACAACCCCTTCTCCTCTACCGGAAAAGGTATCTCCGTCTTTTCGAAGAAGCTTGGATATATCTTCCCTTTTCGGGTCCTCTATCCCGATGATGATCGCCGGATATGTGTCGTCCTCGTAATGATAATGACCATCAAGCTTCAGCCTCAGTGAATATACATCGATACCTTCGATGTTCGACATCACATTGTCCACATCTGTGTAGTTCACAGGCTCCGAAAGTGCTACGAACACATCGGGAAAATTGGTCTCCTCTATGAACGAGTCCATGGAATGATCGAAGATCACTGCCGAATAGAGACCCATGATGAACATTGCCATGGCAAGAGAGACGACCATGGAAATGGCAAATACCCTCCACTTCATCTTGAAGAGCTTTCTCACAACACTCTTTGTAATGGGTTTCAAGGTATCACCACCTATGACCCCTCATGGAGTGTTCCATGACGTAGGACAAGCGTTCGGTCCATATACTTCTTCAACCTGGTGTTGTGGGAGACAATGAGGAACGTGATGCCCAGCTCGTGTTGAAGGTCCTTCATGATACCCATGATAGATTCTTCTCTCTCTTCATCGAGATTGCCAGTTGGCTCATCGGCAAGGATCAATGCGGGTTCTTTTGATAGAGCTCTCGCGATCGCAACCCTCTGCTGCTGTCCACCGGACAATTCCTGAGGATAGTTCCTGGCTTTATCCGATAGTCCAACCATATCCAGGTATTTTTTTGCCCTGATCTTCATCTCTTTCGAATTTCCGACAAGGTTCTCCAGTCCAAGCTCCACATTCTCAATGGCAGTTAAGGTCGGGATCAGGTTATAGAACTGGAAGATAAAACCAACCCTTTCTCTTCTGAATTTGTTCAGGTCCTTTTTTGTAAGTTCTGTCAAATTCAGACCATCCACCTGAAGGACCCCGGAATCAGGACCGTCGATCCCACCAAGAAGGTTCAGGAGAGTTGTCTTCCCGGAACCTGAAGGCCCCATGATCATTACCATCTCACCCCTATTCAGAGAAAGGTCCATCTCGCGGAGGACGTGAGTGATCTCTCCACCTGTGTCGTAACTCTTGTTTAGCTTGTTGATCCGAGCAAGGGTCATTTCTTTCACTTCCTGGTGGATCTGCATATGTCATATGAAATAGATATCTTTCCTGCCGTACATGTGGGGTCCTTTAAATAATCCAATATTATTTATCCATTATGAGGAAAGCTGTGATCGAGGTAGTTCCCAACAAGTTCGTCTTCCAATTCATGGACAAGCTCTTCGAAACCGTGGACCATCTGGAAGGTCGGGAGATCCTCCAGCTGGATCTTGATAGAGGGATCAAGATCGTGATCGTGGATATCGTCATGAAAATAGGTTTTTCACTGGATGATATCAAACTTCCTTCCACGGTGGAGATCATGAACATCCTGAAAGAGGAAGGGAACAGATACACAGTTATTATAAGGGCCAGAGCCCCGGGAAAGATGATGGGGAAGATCATGAAATTGTTCGATCTGGACCTGATATACGATCTACCATATTATGCAGACAAGGACCATTTCATATTCAGCTGTGTGGGCGAGAGCGACCCCATCAGAAAACTCGTGAAATTGACAAAGGTCCTTGGAGAGGTTAAGAATGTTAGCTTGACAAAAGCCACATTCAGCGAGCACAATATCCTCAATGTGCTCACGAACAAGCAAAAAGATATCATGATAGAGGCGAAAAGACATGGATATTACAATTATCCGAGAGATATCAACACCCAGGACCTGTCCGAGAAATTGGGAATCAGCAAAGCTACAACGGTGGAGCATCTGAGAAAAGCCGAGATGAGGTTGATCAATGATCTGCTGGAAGGATATTGACCATTGAGAGAAAGTGAGTGGGCCCGCCCGGATTTTTCATGTTGAAATGAAAATTATGGAAAAATCTGACTCCACGAAATGATTGTAGAAGTTGGAGTCAGACCTGGGCAAATCTGACAATAAACAATGAATTGGTGATTTCCCCGGCCCGGGCGGATTTTTCGTGTTAAAATAAAAAATTACAGAAAATCTGACTCCAGTAGAAGCTTTCACAAAATGGAGCCAGACATAGGAAAATCGGATCATTGGCAAAGAATTTGCGATTTCCCTTGTCCGGGCGTTCCCATTTTCTACAAATCTATTCTAATTAAAAACGAAAATGGGCCCGCCCGGAATTATATTAATTCCATTCAGAAGTCTGATATTGATATCAAACAATACTAAGACTTCTGACCTTCACACAATCGTAATAACGATCTATTCACACTGCGATTGTGCTATGTTCAAATCCGGGCGTGCCCACCATTTAAAATTACATTCAAATTAAAAATCAATGGTGGGCCGACCCGGATTTGAACCGGGGACCTCCGCCTTGTAAGGGCGACGTCATGACCAGCTAGACCATCGGCCCATTGATTACTCATCCCCATCGTCATTGTCAATATAACATTTTCTCATTTTTTAACCCCCTCCATACGAAATCTTGAAATCCATTTATCCGATACACCCTCAAAGGTGTGATCCCATGTCAAGACCCATGAAAAAGATACTAGTCACAGGATCTGCAGGTCAGATCGGTTCTGAGCTCGTTATGGTCCTCAGAGAGAAATATGGAAATGATAGCGTTATAGCAGGCACCAACAGGACCTCTCCGTCACAGAGGATCGTGGATTCAGGTCCCGTGGAAGTTTGCAACATCACCAACAAGGAACAGCTCTATTCAACCGTGGACAAGTACGATATCGACACGATCTACAACATGGCAGCGATCCTTTCCGGTGTTGGCGAGCAGAAACCCCTCCTTGCCTGGGACGTTAACATGAACGGGTTCCACAACGTCCTCGAATGCGCCAGGGAGAAGGAACTGGTTAGGATCATGAACCCCTCTTCAATTGCAGCTTTCGGACCGGAAACGCCAAGGAACAACACCCCCCAGGAAACGGTCCTGAAACCGAGGACGATGTATGGTGTGACAAAGGTGGCAGGTGAGCTCCTCGGTGATTACTATTTCAGGAAGTTCGATGTGGATGTCAGAGGTGTCAGATATCCGGGCATCATCTCTTCGGAGACGCCGCCAGGCGGTGGCACCACCGATTACGCTGTCGCTATCTACTATGAGGCCATCCGGAACAAGAAGTACGAATGCTTCGTCAGGGAGGACACGGTCCTTCCTATGATGTATATGCCGGATGCTCTGAAGGGCCTGATCGACCTCGCGGAAGCTCCGAAGGATAAACTGAAGCATTACTGCGACTTCAACCTTGCATCCATGTCATTCTCCGCGGGAGATCTTGCAGATGAGATCAGGAAGCATATCCCCGAGCTTGAGGTCACCTACAAACCTGACTTCAGACAGGCGATCGCAGATTCATGGCCTCAGTCCATCGACGATTCATCTTCCAGGGAAGAATGGGGATGGGCGCCTTCTTATGACATCTCATCAATGACCAAGGACATGATAGAGAAACTGTCTGCCAGACTTCTCTGAACCGTCCCAAGGAAAATTTGAAATATCCAACCATGATTGTGGGCATCGGGTTTATCGATGGATAGGTTCGACCTCAAACCTGGCACACACATGCATTCGCGCATGAAGCGCATGCACTTCAGGTGTAAGTGCTAGCTGGTTTGTGGTCAACTCCATCAATTACCCTTTTTTCGGGAGGATGTGAGATGACCGAGCTAAAGCTAACGTTGGAAAATATTAAGAGGGAATTGAAAGGAAAAGAGACACTGGTTCTTCTGAGCGATGACACCAGGCTGATGGAGATCGGGACCCAGGTCGCAGATGAACTTGGGTTGCAGCCTCCGATCCTAACGGATCGAGGAGATCTCGGGATCGTTCTCGAGCGATTGAGATCGGAAGGAGTGAGTCCGCTGACAATGATCTGGACCGCTGACATGGAGGAATTTGGGTCTGGCATTGGACTCGAGATCCTTGCGGAGATCCCTTATCAGGATCCAAATGCTATATTCAACGGACCTACCCTTTCCTTTCTTTCAAGGGCAGGACCTTTCTGGAGCAATATCCCTGACCGGCCAAAAGCGGTCTATGATCAGAGATACCAGAGGATCTCGGAGGGATATTTCGAGGGACTCAGACGTGGAGGTCTGGAGATCTCCTCGACACCTGTAAGGGGCGACCTGGGAGAGTATTTCAGGAACGGAATGGCTGATATCGGGATCGGCATCATCAACTATGAGGACCTTCTGATAGAAACCGGAACCTGGCCACTGGACAGGGTAATACCATCAGGGCCGGTTATTGCAGGTCTCAGATGACCCACTTGGCAATTGCCATCATCAGGCAGAAAACACCAACACCAAGGAACATAGGGATGGGGAGACCAGGAAGGATCGTTGTCCCATCCCCCTTGGTCAATCTGTAAATGGTATATGCGAATCCCACAAGGATCGCTATCACCACCGGGACAAAGAAGAAGGGGAGCATCCACCAGCCCTTGTCGGAAACATATATCGTCGAATAGAACAGTGCATGCGCTGCAAGCATCGAATAGAATACAAGGTCCCCGATACCGAGCTGCCAGGACCCGGCATCATATGTCATGTTCTCGAAAGGGAAATCGTTGGAATTGTCCCCTAAAGGGTCCCACATGGGCTGCCCTCTGGACCCACGTTTGGCCATCAACTGGCCGTTCATATCCAATTCCACCATGTCCTTGATGGGTCCCTTGAACACCGCATAGATATCCCATAATGCGAGGGCTATCAACAGGAACACCACCGTCCAGGTCGGCAGGATCACGGCCATGAATGCCCCCATGAACGAGCTTATCACCATGAGGGAAGCGTTCCTCTCTTTTGTTCTGAATCCTCTGGACAATACCATCGATACGACAGCATACCCTGTCAGCAATCCACAGATCAGGAATCCGATCAGGTCCATATCAGAAAAAGGGATGGTCAACATGACCGTGTCCCATTCGGGCAGCCAGAGTATATACCAGGCTCGTTCTGACATCGTCTCTGCCAGTTTGAAGAGGAAGAATGACATTATAACTCCGGATGTGAAGGTCAGGGCCCCCCTGAATATGTATTTCAGAAGCCTCTTCTTCCCGCTCCTTACGATATAGACGATACCGAAGCTTCCAAGCACTGCAGGCAGGAGGAAGATCAGTGTGTTCCCGAGGCCGGCACCTGCATTGCTCACTGCTCCTGACTCATCCTCCACGGTAAATATGGTTGCTTCCACCTGTGTTTCGGAGAGGGTTGCAAACAATGCCATTACGGAAGCGATAAGGATCACGGACATAACAGGTGAGAAGAATCGGACCGCATCCTTTGCGCGTGTAATGATACTCTGCATGGCCATTGTGACACCTAAACGGTTACCTTGGGTAAAAACCCTATGCCAACTTATGCGAAATCGAAGAGAAGGGACTGCTTTGGCCCGTTATCTTCCTCCGGTTCGTCTTCATCCTCTTCGATCGGTTCTCCATCCGATCTGAGTTCGTTCTGGACCTGTAATGCGATCTGTTTACCTATACCTTCCACCGCTGATAACTTCTTCAAGCTTGCCCTTCTCATTATATCTAGATCGGTCAGGCCGGCATCATAGAGTCTCCTGGCCCTGACCCTTCCAATTCCTTTCAATGATATCAACGGGATCAATTCCTTTTTTATTCCTTTTTCGACCCTCATCGATACAAGGTCGACCGTCTTTGCCATCCCTTTCCCGAACAATCGGGAAAGTTCCCTCATCGCGTAGAGCATCCAGACAGCCGTATCGATCTTGGACCTGATATCACCTGGACCCAGATTGAACAGGGTCTCTATCCTGTCCTCAGAAGCTTCGATACCCTCACTGTTCTCACCGATCCACTCCATAAGGAACATTGCGGTCTTCACGGAATTCAGATACCACTCGTACTCGGTCTGATCTTCCGGGATCGGTAGAAGAAGCTCGTCCTCGTGGGAATACATGAACTCCGATACATGATCATGGTCCTTCCCCCTGACAAAAAGCGGTTTTATATCCGTTGTATGCGAGATCGCATGCAGTATGGAAAAGGTGGTAAGCTTCTTCGGTTCCGCATTCAGAGCATTCCGGAGTACAACAGCGGACAGTGGATCGATATAGAGTCTGGCCACTCTTTTTCCGAGATCGGTGGAGACCACTTTTCCCCCCTCATCCCTGATGAACTCCTCACTTTTCAGAAAAACCAGGATGTCCTCCACATCCGAGGCTATCTTCCATGTATCGTTCTGGAAGGCATAGAATGTGGATCTGATGAACTCCCACATCTCATCAAGGTCGCGGACATAATTCGTTGCGAACGATGAGAGAAGGTGGGTCCTTAGGGCCGGCCTGGATCCCAATTTGGAAAGGACCTCCTCCGGTTTCCCCCATACATATCTCTCCATCAGTACGTCCTGTTCTTCGGGTTTCCTTGCCAGGATGAGGGCCTCACCGTGGGGGTCGTATCTCGGTCTACCGGCCCTGCCGAACATCTGCTTGATCTCCAGGATGGGGATGGGTGACCTGGGATTCCATGTTTCGAACCTTGTCCAGTCCCTGACGATGACCCTTCTTGCAGGCAGGTTGATACCTGCTGCCAATGTCGGTGTTGCAAAGAGGACCTTTATTGACTTGTCCTTGAACCCTCTTTCGACCAGGGACCTCTGTTCATTGGAAAGACCGGCGTGATGGAAAGCAGTCCCCCCCATTATGGACCTTTTCAATTTCTTGATGATCTTGACATCCGATCTTCCGACCTTATGTGAAATATCGTTCAGGTCCCGTAGATCGTGATCGGACAGATGTTCCGGGAGGATCCTTGCCATCTGTTCGGCCGAGCTTTCACATGATCTTCGGGTGTTCACGAATACGAGGACCTGTCCGGTCCCATCCTTTATCCCATCTATGATACCGTCGGTCAATGTGTTCCCGGTCACGGATGCGATCTCGGAGCGGGACATGTCGGCATATGTTATGCAGTTCCCCTCGAGGACACCCTCTTTCAGATCGACCGGTCTGAAATCGGATGATATCAACCTGGCATCCAGCCATCCTGCTATCTCATCCGAATTGCCGATCGTGGCCGAGAGGCAGATAAGCTGTGCGTCGGGGTTCAACTGTTTGAACCTTGTCAGGATCACTTCCAGGGTCGGACCTCTCCCGGTATCGTTCAGAAGATGGACCTCATCGGAAACTATCACCTTCAGGTTCATCAACCACTTGGACCGATGTCTGAGGAGGGAATCGGCTTTTTCAGAGGTTGCAACGACCACATCATATGACTCAAGCCGTTTATCATCGTCGTCATAATCACCGTACGACAGGGCGACCCTGACCCCCAATTTCGAGAGCTCCCTCAGCTCATGGAACTTCTCTGAAGCAAGCGCCTTCAAGGGAACCACATAGAGTGCTTTTCCACCTCTGAATACCTGGTTCAGGATGGCAACGTATGCGATAAGGGATTTTCCAGCCGCTGTGGGGACCGCAACCACGAGGTTCTCCCCGTTCGCTATAGGCTCCATCGAATCTCTCTGTGGGGGATATAGACTGTCGATGTCCCACAGTTCAAAGGCCTTCTCTACATCCGGATGCATTCCTCCGGGGAGTCCTCCCTCGACCATGTCATTTCCTCTTCCTTCTTCCCCTGTGTCGATTACCATGCCCTTTCTTCGGGATCGGCTTGCCTGCCCACCATCCCTCTCTGAATGGAGGTTGTCTTCCCCCGCCCGTGCTCTTCTTCTCATCCATACTGATTATCCTATCTCTCCTCTCTTCGAGCTTTTTCTTCAACGGACCCGGATCGCCGCCGCCGTAGGCATCCATCCGGGCAGCCAGAGCTGCGGCGCTTGCAATGGACCTGGCCATCTTGCCTCTCTTCTTCTGGGGAAGGGAATGGACCCACGGATGCTGGAACAACACCCCATGCTTGGGGGGTTTTCCCCCTTCCTTGAGGAACTTGAAGAACATCTTCTCTGCACCGAGGACCTGAACGGTCGAAGAAGGCAGCTTTGCAAGTCTCATCAACCCACTGGCAGAGTGTATCAGTCTTGCTCCTATCAGGGGTCCGGCGACCTCGGAAAGGCAGGGAGCAGTTGACCCCATCTCGGTCTCAAGGTATCTCTCTGTCTTCTCCCTTGCTTCCCAGAGGGATAATGCCAATTTCGCAAGGGGTGACATGCCGGCAAGGTCGGGGGCCTCTCGTTCAGGTGGCGGCACCCCTTCCATGTCAAGCCTTGAATGCACGGTGGCCGGGTTAGGATCATCCACTATCAGGTTCAGGACCGCAGGATCCTCGAGGAGGTCCGATGCTCCTTCCCAGTATTTCGAATACCATTCCCTCAACCTCTCGGTTATCAGGTTCAAGGAGGAGTCAATATCCGTCAATGAACCGACACCTGACATTATTGTGGAATCATCCGGACCTTCCGAGACCGCCATCCGGGCCATCATTGCCGAGGCCTCGGCAAGGAGGGACATATCGAATCCGAGATCCATCGGCGAAGGGAGTTCCAGGTCCCTTGATGGGAACAGCTCATTTCCCGTTACCAATGACCTGCATCTTGCATCGGTGGTCACATTGATCTCATATCTATCAGCCAGTTCCTTCTCTCTCTGAAGGATCTCACCATTGGAGACTGACAACAGGTCCCCGGAGATCTCATTGACATCCTTTACTGAGAGGGCCTTATCCTCGATCGATCGGCCCTCATCATCGATGGTTACCACGAATGTAGCATACCACGTGGTATGTAGTATCTTCATTTTCTTCACGACCTCACGTATGGGCCACATTCAATATAAAGGACCTTGGACCAGAGGGGGGTTGAGATTTCAGTATATCCAAGGTCATTTCAACGGGTCTTGAGGCCCCTGGACTGCAATAGGTGGTACCGGTGGCGGAGGTGTTCGGCTGACGGAGGGGGCCCTTGTAATCGGTTTGATATTTCGAGCTGCTGGCAGTTGGGCTGGACCCATTCTTGGTCTGGGTGGAGGCCCCATGGGAGGTTGAACTCGGGGCGGGGGGGCATTCTTTTTTCTGATGAAGAGTAACAGACCGGTCACGATCACGATGACCAAAATTGTTATCATCAATATCATCAGCAATATAGCAAACGAACCACTGTTCCCATTATCTGCGCCATCACCCGTAAGTATGATTATCTTCGATGTCGTTGTTTCCGTATTGGTCCCATCCGATACCTCCATTGTAACCTCAAACTCTCCCGGGAGTTGATAGACATGGGTCACAATGCTTCCATTCGACGGGAGGATGCCTGTTCCATCACCCGGATCGAAAGAGTAGGTGAGATTTGGGAGATCGGTCTCTGTATCGTATGAACCCGATCCATCGAATACTATGCTGTCTCCCACTTGTGCTCTCTCGGGAACATCCATATCTATGAGAGGAGCTAGATCGATCACGGATATCAGA
The DNA here is from genome assembly GCA_030595715.1 of Thermoplasmatales archaeon. Lineage (GTDB taxonomy): Archaea > Thermoplasmatota > Penumbrarchaeia > Penumbrarchaeales > Penumbrarchaeaceae > Penumbrarchaeum. The sequence continues at coordinate 6,932 of JAUVCN010000009.1, read as the reverse complement.
AGGCTCTCCGTGTCTTCTTCCAGATCATCATCAATAACGCTCACCTTTACATTGAAGATCCCGCCCGTGCGGTATATATGTGTAACCTTGGGACCCGACTCGTATATGTGTCCATCACCAAGGTCCCACATGAACATGAGGTTACCCCTATCGCTCGCAGTATCCTCTGATGATGCCGCATCGAACCTTATCGTTGAATCCTTGTCCACATTCCTCGTTGAAGAACTGAGATCGGCCTTCGGTGGAATGTTCCTGACATCGATCGTTGTGGACCCATTAAACTCACCATCATCATCTCTGACCCATAAAATGACCTGGTAAGGACCCGAAATTTCATAGAAGTGTTGGATGTAGGGATCTCCCGATCTCCATTCCGTAATGTTGCCGTCACCCATGTTCCAACGGTACTCAAGGAATTCCTCATCTGATGCAGTATCCTCTATCAGACCCGTAACGGTGAATCCCTGGTCCTCATTCACTTCTCCTCCAGAAGGACCTGTTAAATAGATCACGGGTGGGACATTTTTCACGATTACGGTCTTGTTCACAGAACTTATCGCCTCATCATCGTCCCTGACCGATATCGTAACCGTGTATTCTCCTTGTTCTTCAAAAGTATATTTGGCCCTTGTCGAGGCCCCCCATCTTTGAATGTCCGATCCGTCCCCGAAATCCCATTGCACCTCAAGATCAGAAACGTCATTGTCAGTATCCGAGATGGTAACTTCAAATGTTATCTCCTCATCTTCATCTACATTCAGAGGCCCCTCTTCCATCTTGAGGGCCAGCTCAGGTATCCGGTTCTTGACGATCAGATCCATTCTGTCCGATCCAATATCTCCATGTCGGTCCTTAACCTCAACAGCTATGGTATACGTTCCATTCTTTGTATATTTGAAACTGAAATCATCGGATGATTGCCAGCTAGTTGATCTCCCATCTCCTGCATGAAATCTATATTGAAGCTCATCTTCGTCCAATTTTGTATCTGTTGCCTGGGCGTTCAGGAGCAACAGATCACCCTCATCGATATACAATTTACAAGATAAGATGACTTCAGGTTTCTTGTTGATGACGTTGATCGTGATATCCTTTTGATCTTCCGCACCATCATCATCAACGACTTTGAACTGGACCTTATATTCTCCCATTTCATCGTATATGAGGGAATATTGTACAATATCCCCATCTCCTATCCATTCCCATTCTTCCGCACCATGGGCCATGATATAAAAATCAAGAGAGTCGATGTCAGAGGGAGTTTCCTGGAGATCCATCTCGATCCATGCCAATTCACTTTCATTGACGACAAATGACCCCTGAGGATGAATGGTGGGTCTAACATTGGACACATCTATGATGATAGGTTCAAGGTCCCAAAATGTTCCATATTCGTCCTTTGCCCTGTATCTCACCCATCTCTTTCCCTGTTCAGTGGATGTTACCGGTAATTCGGGTCTTGCTGTTCCATGGTCCCATCCATCCGCATCATGATCCCATAGATGGCTCACTATATTCGCGCCGGTGGAAGTGATCGTGATGTTTATCGGTTCATCCTCGAGAACATCGAAATGCTCCGGTCCCGATAGTTCGACCCATGGATCGGTGGGTTCGTTGAGAGTAAGGATCTGGTCCACTGATACATCCGATATCTTCTGGATCCTTCCGCTTGTCCAGTATATCCACATTTCATCGATAACGGTAGCAGGCCCCAATCCGAAATGGAGTCTCTGTGGCTGCTGGAAACCGTGACCTCCGCAATCCCCGCCCACATACCGGGTATGGGACCTGTTATCTGCAAATACGGTCACCTTGGTCCCGGTTGCATCGGTCGATGTCTGATGTGGACCTCCGGCACCGTTCAGGTCCAGTTCGATCCAATGGTCCGAAGAACCTGGATTCTGAAATAGATGTATCTCACGTGGACCTCTGAAAGGGTAGGTCCCTTCTGTACACAGGTCGAGGTCCCCATCGTTGTCGAAATCTACCCATGTACCTCCGGTATTGGACCATACTTTCAATCCGGATCCATCCGTTCGATCGACGAATTTGAGATCGCCGTCATTCCTCCAGAGGAACGAATGGTCCCAGAAGGAATATGTCTTCACCTGGGGGACCCATAGGTCCACATCCCCGTCGTTATCCATATCTCCCCATGCCACTCCGAAGTAATCCTCATCCTTCCACATCATATTCCCTGAATCTGGGTCCTGGACAATGGTTCCCGATGGTGTGATCGGGATCCCGGCCTCTTCCCTGATATCAGTGAATTCCAGGTAGGGGGCACCTGAATTTAGGAAGAGCTGGGAGTCTGCGCAGTAGTATCCCCTGTTCATTCCCGATCTCTCATCATCCTTGTGTGCCAGATGGGAAACGAACAGGTCCATATCTCTATCATTATCGATATCCGCCCACCCCGCTCCATTTGAATGACCGTAATACGTGGTCCCCTGATATTCGGTTGCCTTCCCCGTAAGATTATATTCGAATGCCATATCGGTGAAGGTCCCATCCCTGTTGTTAATCCAGAGCTGGTTTGGATTGAGATGGTAATTGCTCACATATATGTCGGACCATCCATCCTCGTTAGGATCGCACCATACAACCCCCATTCCAGCATATGATGTCTCCCGGGGCCTGAGGCCAGCCGCGAGCGATACATCGGAGAATGTTCCATCCCCATTGTTGTGATACAGGCGGTCCATCTCCCCGGCATATGGCCATTGAAGGTCACCTGGCTTTCTCCAACCAACGGTAAATATGTCAGGGTATCCGTCCCTGTCGTAGTCCCCCCATGCGATCCCTTCCGATTGCAGATCATCGGAAGGACGCCCTGCCTGAATGGTCACGTCCGTGAAATCCCAGTCCGGGGGGCCATTGTTCCGGAAAAGATGGTCCTCGATATATGCGGAATAGAAATCGAGATTGCCATCTCCATTGTAATCGGCCCATTGACAATAGCCTCTTGTTGTGTTCACACCGGTCTCGTTCGATACGTCGATGAATGACCAGTTCGGGGGACCACTGTTCTTGTAAAGATGGTTCGAAATAGGGCCTCTGACAAGAAGGTCCAGATAACCATCATTGTTGAAATCTCCCCACGCCAGATTGTCTCCTTTCACACCATCAAGACCCACGTCGGAAGATACATTGATGAAGGAGTCGGTTCGCGTTGGGGACACCGGTCCTATCCTGTCTTCATCTCCTGACCCGTATGTGGGAACTGTTCCGACCATCAATGCAACGAACAAGAGCGAGATCATCATTTTCGAAATGCCCAGTAATATTCCCCCCGATCGAACCCAATGCAATATGCAGTTAAAAGTTTTCCATTTCAGTTGGCCTCATATGGGCATCGACTCTAAACCGATAAAAAGGAATTGACCGATATGGTGGTAATGACCGTTGAACCTCTTGAATTCGATGTCATCCATATACCAGGGGGAGAAAGAAAGCTCCTGTTCATTCACGGATATGGAGGAAATATTGAACAATCCGGGGTCAGATGGATGATGAACAGGTTCAATGAAGCGGGGTATTCGGTCACATATCTTCAGCTTCCAACCGTCATCAACAGCTTCAGTAAAGACATTATTGAACCGGTGAGAAAGGTCCAGGAAGGTATGGGAGAGCATGTCATAGCAGGTTTTTCCATTGGCGGATTGGCAGCAACATACCTTGAAGGCTCCCTCCGGACCATCTACCTCAGCCCATTCTGGGGGATCAATGAGAGATGGAGGTTCAAGGGCATGGGTCCATTACTGAAGGGCATGGCATGGGCCAATGTCCCACCATTGAAGAGACATTTCGAAAAAGAGGATGCGGGTCCGATGGCGGTTGATGGCGACATGATAGGTATCCCTGACTTCACGTCTCCGAGGACTATACATGAGCTGCATCATGCTCAGATGCATATGCCAGGTCCCAGGGCAAAGGATGTCATATTCTACTGCCCGAAGGATCGTGTGATATCGATCGATGCCGTTGAGAAGAAGCATATTGAAAAACATAAATTCAACGGTGGGCATATGTTCTACCTTTCCAGAGAAAGAAAGCTGATCATGGACATGATCATATCCAGGATCGATGAGGGTTTCAACTAGCCCCAATCCCGCACCTGTTCATTCTCATTGAAGAACCTCTTTCTTGAAAGGATAACCACCATGAGCGCCGTGATTATACCCCCTCCAATTATCATGATGTAAACAATAAGTTGATATTCTGCTGCGACAAGTGGATCTGTCCCAGCTATGAGAAGACCGGCCATTGCACCAGGTATGAATATGATCCCGAGGGTCTTCAATCGATCGATGGTCGGTATCAATGCTGCCCGGACCCCCATCCTGAACAGCTCTTCCATCGCCTGTTTTGATGATGCTCCGAGGGATAATTTGGTCTCGATCACGTTCCTGTTCAATTCAAACTCCCTGATCACCCGATCGAGAGTAAGGGAACAGATCGCCATAGAGTTACCGAACACCATCCCGGCAAGGGGTACGATGAACTGAGGTTTCAAAGGCATTGCCCTTGAAATTACAAGGACCATAAGGGACACAGAGGCCCCTGCGATTATTGCAGGGGTCGTGACCATGAATGCTCCGGGCATCTTCGCGGCCCGCTTGGCAGATCGCCAGCCGCCTATGATCGCCATCGATCCGACCAAAATGATGACCGGAGGTATCCAGAGGAAGTTATCATCTTCCTGTAATCGGAACAGGACCGTCAGAACAAGAGCGATCGCGACCAGTTGTGATCCTCCCATCAACAGACCCTGAATGAAATCCTTCCCGATCCCCATCTTCTTCCATATCGATATCAATATGACTATTATCAGCAGGACCGATACGCCTGCCAGAACGATCAAACCCTCTACCGGTGTATATGGTATGCCAGATGTCAATAAGCTCCCTCCCATTCGAACTCAGACGCTCTCTTCACCTCTCTTACCCTCCCTGATTTCAGATTGGCGATCCTATCTGATACTCTCATTGCCTGGGGAACGTCATGGGTAACCCAGACCACGGTCAACTTTCGCTTCCTTGCGAATTCGATGATGGTGTTCTCCACATGTTCGACACGCTTTGGATCGACACCAACTGTGGGCTCGTCAAGAAGTAAGACTTCTGGTCGAAGGGCCAGCGCCCTTGCCAGGGATACCCTCTTCTTCTCACCGCCAGAAAGCTTCGATGCGTCCTTCCTGGCAAAAGATGGGGAGAGTCCTGCATCTTTCAAGAGCCCCTCCATATTTCGATCACTCGATAGACCGGCCATCTTCGGACCGTACATGACATTCTCGGCCACGGTCCCTTCAAGCATAACACTCTCCTGGGGAACGAGAACAGCATTTCTTCTGAGAACGATCGGATCTATGGAATTGATGTCCGATCCTTTGAACTCTATCGATCCTGAATCAACCTCTATCAACCGGTTGAGGGTCCTGAGCAAGGTGGATTTACCACTTCCCGAAGGACCTACAAGGGATAGGATCTCACCTTTCTTCACATCAAGGTCTATCCCCTTCAGGACCTTCTTCTTTCCAAGCCTCTTCTTCACTCCTCTGATCTTGTAAACGTTCAATCCATCACCTCATGTGTGAGCTCCTTGATGAATCCCTTCAGATGTTCGAGGACCTCCCTTCCCGGTGGAGTGATCCGATAGATCTTGCGGACCTTCCCTTCTACGATCCTGTCCGAGACTTGAAGGGCACCATCCCGTTCCAGTTCATGAAGGATCGGATACAAGGTCCCGGGGCTGATCCTGTAACCATGTCTTCTCAATTCATCCATCATCCAGGTTCCGTATATTCCTTCATCTTCAATGGCATGGTGAAGGATATGGACCCGGATGAAGCCAAGAAGGACCTTTCTCTCGTACATGATATCGATATTCGATATCGTGTTTCGATAATATAAACTATCCCCCGTAGAAGAGAACATTAATATTGGCTCTTGAACATTCAACATCATGGGGAAGATATGGAAAAGATGGAAGGTTCCATACGTTATTACAATAATTCTCATAACCTATATGACAGTATCTTTGATCCCGCACTTACCAAACGGAGTTGCACCTGATCCGGATTACCCCATATGGGTCTACGCAAACGGCTGTGGGTCGATCTGCATCACGATCATTGGGATCCCTCTTGTCTTTGTAATTTTTATATGTATTGACAAGAAAAGGACCAAGAAGATGCAAGAAGAAGAGAGAAAGTTCGGAAAGCATAGATGCTCCAAATGTGGATATCCGATATTCCCACCTTCGAATGAAAGACCAATAATGGTCAGATGTCAACGGTGCAGGAATCCAGAGCTACTGGAAGAAAGGACCCCGATCATTTCCATTGAGGAGAAAGGACCCATTACTTCACCAATAAAGTGCAAGAGATGTCAATACATCTGGACAACCACATTCAGTATCGGGACATCCGTAAAATGTCCCAGATGCGGGATGGGAAGATCAATGGAAAATAAACCCGTAAAAAGATTAGTGATCGACCTTGACCCTGATAATGAATCAGAACGATATGCCATGGAAGAGGAGGAGAGCTACTCAAAGAGAGTTGACTATGACACTGGAAATAAGAATAATGTGTACGTGAAAGTGATCATCTGTCCAGAGTGTGGGCATCATAGCACCATCACATATACGGGCCAAAAATCAGCCAATTGTGAAGAGTGCAATTTGACCCTGAAGTTCGCTGATAGGAAGGCCATTCTCTTCATGAAAAGGTAAATGCTCATAAAAAATCAGTAAAAGATAAATATGGCATCTTCATACATGCAACAGACCGACCGGTCGGTCTGGCATGTGAAGGGATATCAATGACACCCGAACAGGAAACAAAAGAAAGGATACTGGAGAGTGCATTCGAGCTGTTCTCCAGGAGGGGGTACGACAAGGTATCCCTCAATGAAGTGATCGAAAAGGCC
>JAUVCN010000094.1 GCA_030595715.1 Thermoplasmatales archaeon | reverse complement strand
AGATATCTCATTTCATGCATTCGAGGAAACAAAAGGATCTGACAGTATCTCCAATGTGTCCAACATCGAAAAGGCATTCACTGATCTGATAGATATTCAGGACAACATCGAGGAGATGGTCATCTATATATCCGATCATGCACAGGGCATCCTGGGGAACAGCAGTTTCTCTTTCATCGATGGAACGATCCCAACTTCAACTATAGACTCATGGGTCGAAAACATCAATTGTTCGGAAATCACAATTGTTCTCAACGGAAACAGGTCCGGACTCGCAGGTCCCGAACTTAAAGATCCCACTCGAATGGTCATGTCCTCGATGACGTGGAACCAGGCATCCGATCCTGATCATTTCAACATCACAAGGAGTCTGAAGGATAGTTCTGCGGACCTCAATTTCGACGGTGAAGTGAGTTATATCGAAGCTTACAGGAAGGAGAAACTGAACCTTCTTTTCTACATTCAAGATCCACAACTTTACGGTGGATAGGAGATGATAAGATGAAAGAAAAGAAAGTGATAGCTATTCTATCTTTGATGGTTATCTGCACTTTTTTTTTCACAAGTAGTGCACTAGCTCTATCTTGTACAAATACAGTTGCAGGCCATAATGGTAGTGTAAATTTGGGCGAAGATCCACATGGACAAAACGATTGGAAAAAAGCAGCAATTCATCCACAAAATGATGCATACGAAAATTATGTGGTTATTGCATATTCCATGGAAACAAATCAACCAAATGTATATGTCTTAGGGGCATATGTTTGGAATGTTCGTATTGCCCTTTCATCCGATCATGGAGTTTCTTGGTCATTCTTTGAATGGGTAAACTTGGATATTGAGGTTGATCAGGATTATCCCGATGTCCAATTTGTAGCAGATACCACTGATAATGCCTTACACATTGTTGTAACATGGCAAGAAGAACCCATTGATGGTAGCGGAACCTGGACGGTCAAAGCTAGAGAAAGGCTGAGTGTTGGCAGTGGTGGAAACTGGGCATTTGTTCAACAAGTTTCAACACCGGGTGATAATGAAGACAATATATATCCAAAGGTGTCAACCTCAAGTAATAATCAAGTGACTCACTGGAATATCGTATGGCAAAGGTATTATTCATCTTACGGAACATATGGTGTTTTGTTAAATATATACACAATGGATCTATATTATGGAGGGTTCACTAATCCTCAAAATGTAGTCATACCCTCATCGTCAAATGAGGAATATAAACATCCAGCAATCGACTGTATACATTCTACAGGCGGGTGGGAGGCAATCTACATAATATATGACTCATCATTGCCACTATACCAGGACCCAAATGGCCCCCCAGTTTGTCCAGAAAGAATCCAGGTGGAACATGGCAATCTGGTTACTATGAGGGGACCATACATAAGAGTGGGTTCTCAATATGATCTGGATGCCACCTCACAAGATGGAAGTATTGGTTATCCTGATATTGCCGTTGTTGGGCAAACAGGCGGTTCAGGAAATACTATCGATTGTGTATGGTACCGTGGAACAAATGTGAAATATGCAAGAAGTTACGATGGTGGAATGACATTCGCAACACCATCAACCGTAGCAACAACGGCAGGAAATGGTTATCTCAGAGGGATTGCTGTTGATATGACAACGCATTTTGGATCACCTAATGAGCATCAGGTATCCATCGTATGGACAGATGGAAACGATTTGTACTATATAAAAAGGATAAGTTCTGGAGGAACTTGGAATAATAATTTCCAACCCCAGCAACAATGCACCAACGATTATCCTACTGATGATTTTGTTGATGTCTCAGTGTTTGATGATTTAAATCAAGGAATCACAATATACGGACATGTTTCCTGGGAAAAATATGATTCAGCAGTAAAATATGGAAGAGACCCTTGAAAAATGCGATTGAAGTCCGGTATTTTTATCGGACTTCATATATATTTATTAATAATGATAAAATAATAAACCAATATCAGAAAGAGCGTGGATATATGAAATCAGCAAGTTCAATAATTATTGCGATCATACTTGTATTCAATTTCTCATTTGGTTTTTTATTGATAGAAGAAGATATTCTCAATGCATCTTGTTCATCCTTTTTCACAGATACCAGCAAAAATATTTTCTCAAATCCAATCAACATCACAGAAAGTATTTGGTGGGAGAACATCGAAGTTTTTGACCTGGATGGAAATGGATACCCCGAAGTAATAACATCAAGATCAACAGGTGATTATTCCAACCCTGATGAGAATTCAGGCCTTTATACAGTTCAATTAAATAGGTCCGGAGATTGGAAGATCGAACGCATCAATGATACCGTTCAAGCGTTCAGAGGATTGATAGATATCGACTCAGATGGGAATATTGAAATAATTGACCAGGTCCATAGCACGATCGACAATCAGGTCTCCTTGAGAATATCTGAATATGTTGATGGGAATCTTACAGATAGTGGAATCTATTCAAATTTCACAAATCAAACAAATGAAATAATTATTGGTGATATTGATTCTGATGGTGATTATGATATATCAGGTGCAACTGACACAAACAATATCTTCATCAACAGAAATTCAGGAGGATTGAACTTTAGATCAGGATGGGATGATGGGATTCCCCGAAGAAATTTTTCAGATTTCAATTCAAATAAATTTATGTCTAACAAATATGGAATTTGGGATATAAACAATGATGGACACCCCGACATCAGCTCTGCAATGGGCATGGGAAAGGCATTGAATAATCCTGGCACTTGCCAATATTACAATTGGATCTCAGACGGAAATGGTACATGGACCGATCACTCAGATAACTTCCCCTTTAGAGCAAGGGGGGTTTACCTGGATCTTGCGGATATTGATAATGACGGTGACCTTGATTATGCATTGGCCACAGAAACGACAAACTACATTTTTGAAAATAAAAATGGAAAGGAATGGATTCAGAGGCCATGGGTGAATACGATCACAGAGGTCGATTCATTCATTTTCAATGATTTCAATGGAGATGGATTCAATGATCTGCTCACCATTGATAATATGGAAGGGAAAGATAACCAGTTCCATCCTATTTTTAAAAATTATGTCAATATCTCATTTGGAGACGGAAAATTCAATTGGAATACGATTCCACAATTTTCAATAAATGGGGGTAGGTGCTCAAATCCAATTATCGCTGACATGGATAGAGATGGAGATGAAGATCTTGTTCTTAGCTTCAATAGATATGTTGATGGTTTTGGAGAGGATGGTTCTATTCTATTTATCCCGAATCAGGCCCAATTCAGATCCAATATGACAATTATTGAAACTCCCAATTCACCACATCTAAGATCAGGTTCGATCCACAGGATATCATGGACCAAAGATAATGGATCAGAGATCATTTCAAAGGATATTAATTTCAACCTGAGCATATCATACACAGGGCAAGATGGTCCTTTCTCCCACCTGAAAAAAGTTGTTGGAAAATGGTGGACAGATATCCATATTCCAGATTTCCCCTCAAATGATGTCTATTTCAGGGTCAATTACTCTGATCTTTTTGCATTTTCAGGACCTTATACAATTCATGATGAGAATGAGTTGAGCTCGTTTGTTGAAATGATCAATCCGGAATTCGGAGCATACTTCATTGAAGAAGATGAAATGGAGATAATATTGAGAACGAGTGAACATTTAACATCCGGAACATACCCCACATACCTGGTGTGGGGTGTAAATAGAACTTTTTTAGGTTCGTATCGATTGGATAGTGATTCGAACAATTCATTCACGATCGATCTACCATCTGGAGCTTGGTCAGAATACTGTTACCTTGAGGTAAATATTACATGGCAGGGATTCATAAAGTCAATTGATACTGTTTCTCGATTCAGCGTGATCTCCAAAGACCTTGTTCCCCATATATTCAACTCAAGTCAATTTAAGATCCCACAGGGAGTTGAAACAACCATCTTCAATCCAGTCATATCATTGAACGGATCGGATATGTCAACACATTGTGAATATGAAATATGGGACTTTTCAGAGGGCATAACCATCAAATTGACAGGCGATGGTAGGATCCATATAACTTGCTTGGAAAAGAAAGAATACGTTTTCAAAATGAAAGCTACAAGTTATATCTGGTTCATCGAGATCAATATCACAATCAATTCATTATCTCCACTTGATTCGATCTCACTTATTGTAAATGATAATGACCCCAGGATCGGTCAGGAGATCGAGGTGTTCTATAGGGGCAAGGACCATGATGGAAACTTCCTCTACATCGGCAATGAATATATCAACTGGACTATTTCAGGTGATTGCGGATATGAGGTTGAAAATGGTGCAGTGATGATAACACCATGGTCAAATTCAGAGATACAAATTGAAGCAAGAACAGATGTGGGTTTGGGCTTAATCCAGGGACAAACAACTATCACCGCAGGAAACTTTCTCCAGGATATCAGGATAATTCCAGATTCGGATATCATGAAAAATGGAACATTCCAGACAATATCGGTTTCTGCCATCACCTACAACAGCATCCAGATGGAAGTGTCTTCTGTTGGCTGGGAAGTTGGACCAAATGCGAGGATCGTTAATGAAACAGATAGTGAGATCACCATAGAAGCAATGAGAGAAGGACCCATAGAAGTAATTGCAAATATGTCACATTTCGACGAATTTGTTAGAAAATCTATCTTCATATCCGTAACACCTGCTCCAGTAGATATCAGAATTGGAAAGCAAATGGTGCAAGAAGTTGGAACCACATCCATCTATGAAATGGATATCATCACGAGTTCGGAAGTATTATATGATGATGAATTCCACATCAGTTACAGTTTGGAAGATCCATCATTAGCATCCGTAAGTATCGATGGAAATGAACTTATTATTTTAGGAGAGAGAGAAGGAATAACTGATTTGATCCTCCACCTGACAACAGATGAGGGTATATCCTTCGAGAGAACCTTCCCTGTTGAGATCAGGTCCACCCCTGTAACTATTAAGATTAGTGAATTGCCAGATCAAATTAAAGTAGGGGAAGAGATCGAATTCAAGGTTTCCCCTCTGAACTACGAAGAAGACCAGGTTCATGGGTTCAAACTGATAGTTAAATCTGATAAGTGTGACATCGTTATCGATGATGATTACAATGTTAGATTGATATCAACCTCTATTGGAGCAGACAAGATCGAGATAATTGTTGAAAAATATGGAAAGAAGATACACTATACATTTAATCTTGACATCATTCCAATTGCAAAAAACTTGAAAATATATATTGGTGAGTTTGAAATTATTATTGGAGATGATTTTACCATTTCTGTTGAATTGCTGGACATAAATGGAAACAAGATCGAGTGGAATGAATTCCATATTGAGACACCTGCAGGAATCAATATAGTTAGTGAAGAAGGAGACTTCATTCTGAATTCATCAAGACGAGGTGATTTTGAAATTGATATCTGGACAGATTACTTTGGAAATAGAATTGAAAATTCTATCAATGTGACAATATTTGAAAGGTCCTTACTAACCGAAATATTTCTTCAAAAAATCGAAACCATTGTTGAAGTAATATGTGTCGATCAATTCGGAAACAACATCACAGAAGATTGTAATATTACATGGACAGGAAAATATGAGGAAATGGAACCATACAAGATCATGGCCAATTCTAGGTTGATCCTTGTAAACGTAACATACAATGGAACTAGTTTGGAATCCACGATAGAGGTTGACTTGAATAATGAACAAGATGGTATTGACCCGATAACTCCAATCCTATTCGGATCGGTCATCATCTTGATCGCCGCAGGTATCTTTCTCTATTTCAAAAAAAGGGCACCTGAACAGGTAACCAGCAATGAAGAGATCGATACAGAGGATTAAACCACGTTCCTACAAACAGGTCACTACCCAATAGGAAAGGGGAAAATGAGCAGGCATTGAAAGGCATTCCACCTGATAATGAGAGGATCGAATCAGTCAATAGCAACTACATGGTAACCGATCTACCTGAAAGCATAGTTGATGATGCTTAAGGGCCCAAATTACATGTTCATCCTTTCACAACAGCGATGGGGACCATCTTGGCAACCTTCTTCGAAAGGCCGGCACCATGGGCAACCTCTATCACGTCATCGATGTTCTTGTAAGCATCCGGAGCTTCCTCCGAGAGAACCTTGGGGGAGTTGGCTTTCACATAGACTCCTCTTGATGCCAGCATATCGATAACTGTCTGCGGTTTGAAGGACCTTATCGCTTTCGATCTCGAAAGGACCCTGCCAGCACCGTGGCATGTGGACCCGAACGTCTTCTTCATGGCAATTTCGGTCCCTGCCATCAGATAGGACCCTGTCCCCATGTCACCAGGGATCAGGACCGGTTGACCTACATCCCTGTAAGCCTCTGGTATCTCCGGATGACCAGGACCGAAGGACCTTGTCGCCCCTTTCCTGTGGACGCAGACCTTCTTCCTCTGTCCATCCACATCATGCTCCTCTATCTTGGCGATGTTGTGGGCTATGTCATATACCATATCGAGCTCCGGATCGAGACCGGTTCCCTTCATGACCTCATTGAAGGATTCTCTGATCCAGTGGGTTATCAACTGCCTGTTGGCCCAGGCATAATTTGCAGCACATCTCATGGCTCCCAGATATGAATCGGCTTCCTTGGAGCCAAGTGGAGCTGCCACCAGCTGTCTATCAGGGATCCTGATATCGAATTTGGATGAATATGATCCATCTCCATCCCTGGCATAGAGCTGTTCGAGATCCCTTACCCTGTCCTGACATACCTGGTATCCCAGGCCCCTGGACCCAGTATGTATCAACACTGTGATCTGCCCCGGATCATGTATGCCCATCGCCTTCGCAGCTTCCATATCAAAGATCTCCGATACCTTCTGGATCTCCAGGAAATGATTCCCCGCTCCAAGTGAACCCACCTGGGGCAATCCCCTTCTCTTCGCCTTTTCGGAGACCTCAGATGGATCGGCCCCAGTGATGGCCCCGTTCTCTTCCATATGGAGCAGGTCATCCTCGACCCCGAATCCCTCTTCAACGGCCCATCCCGCACCATCGGTCAGTATCATGTCCAGCTGCCTCTGATCGACCCTTATCCTGGCCTTTGACCCGACACCGGATGGGACATTCTTGAAGATGGTGTCAGCCAACTGCCTGGCCAGTGGTCTGACCTGATCCTCTGTGAGGTTAGTGGTTAGCAGTCTGACACCGCAGTTGATGTCGAATCCCACACCGCCAGGAGATATCACACCTCCATCATCAACGAGGGTTGCAGCCACGCCTCCAATAGGGAATCCATAACCCCAATGTACATCAGGCATGGCCATGGACGGGCCCGCAAGGCCGGGAAGCGTTGCAACATTGGCCACCTGCTCACATGCCTGATCGTTCAGAATGCTGTCGATCATCTTCCCCGAAGTGAAGAATATCCCATCCCTGTTCATGTCCTTTCGATAGCTTCTGGGAATGAGATAGGTGAAATCGTCCACCATCTCGTAAGGGCCTTGCCACATGGACCTTGCTATGTTGGAAGGATAATAAATCTTTCCGCTAGGAGGTCATCGAAAACATTTAACTAATCATGGTCCGGTTAAGGATGGAATGCCGACCCACAGAGAAGAGGATTATCTGGAAGCAATCCTCCACATTGTTCGAAGGAAAGGGTATGCCCGGGTCGGTGATATTGCAAAACATCTTGACTGTTCTGCAGCAACTGTTACCGAGATGTTCGGAAGACTCTCGAGGAATGGACTGGTCAATTATGAAAAATATGGCGGGGTCACACTGACCGAAAAGGGTAAACTCATCGGTGAAGAGGTGGACAGACGCCATTCCATAATCAAGGAGTTCTTTCTGATGCTGGGTATAGATGAAGAGATCGCAGATCTCGATGCCTGCGAGATAGAACATTCCATTCACCCGGAGACCTTGAAGAAGCTCAGTTCGTTCCTCCTTCTTATGCAGGAGGACAGGGACCTCAGGAACAAGGTCCAAAAGAGCCTCGACCAGTAACACTTATCACCATCATCGATGACTTCACCCCAATGGACCTTTCCTTGGATGTGTCGGATCCGGTAGACCGGACCCTGTATCTCGTTCTTTCGGGCGAGATCACAAGAGCTGCTGATATCGTGAACAGAGTGTCCGATATGGAAGGTATCCATTCGGTTGATATTGGATATCCCATCCTGGGCATCCAGATCAGATCGATGACCATCGATGGATTCGGACCTCATGACGGTCCCAACGATATCTACCTTGATACCGGTCCATCTCTTCTCGAGGGACCGAACGGATCGGGAAAATCCCATATCATCTATGCCTTGAACTGGTGTCTATTTGGTCGAACCGGGAACATGGACCCATGGAGCGCCGATTCCGGTGGATCGAAGGACCTGATCAACTGGAACAGGAAGTTTGAGGACGGGATGTCAGTGAAGGTCGTCCTGAAGGTCAATGATGGACGATTGGAGATCGAAAGAGGATACAACAAGGACGGTCAGTATTTTCGGATCAAGGATCGGACAGGAAGGGAATTGGATGAACACTCCATTCCCTTGGACAGAGTGACATCACCATTCATCTTGTATCAAGGTGAGACAGCGATGTTCCTTTCCATGGAAGATCCCGTGTCCAACAAGGGTATTATCGGATCCCTGTTACATTCCCTTGTCGGAGGAGACGCTCTCGATCAAGCACGGCACATCCTGGAAGAGGGAAAGGACGTGATGATGAAAAAGATCGGGTCCTCCACAGAGAAAACGGATAGAGCCGAGGGAAGACTTGAAGGGATCAGGAAGAGGATCGACAGGATCGCAAAGGATATTGACCATTCAGAGAAACACATCCGGGACCTATCGAACAGGAAGGAAGAGACAGGAAAAAGATACAGGGCCGTCATGAAAGGCCTTGTCGATGGAACCGATGCGGATCATGGGAAGAAAAAAAGGACCATTGCTGCAACGCGTGCTGGTAGATTGGAAGAAAAGCTTGAGATCGCATGGTCCCGGTCTCCCATCGAGATGCTCAGACCCCTTGCGGAAAAGGCATTGGACAGAGCAAGGGAAAAGAAGGAGGGATCCAACGGTAGAAGGCTGCTTTTCGGTGCGATGGAAGCTCAAATCGCGATAGTGAACGAAGTGATGGAAAGGAAAAGCTGTATCTGTGGTACGTCGATCGCAAGGACGGGGATGGGAAAAGAGAGATTGGAACATCTCCTTTCCAATCTCGAAGAGAGAAAACGGGATGCCTCCAGATGGGATACCGAGACCATCTGGTCATCCGACCAGTTCATCTCGAAGGTCGCAAAGGACCTTTCCTCTGACGGAGAAGGCGGTGAGGATATCATATCAATGGTAAGAGAGCTCAAGAAGTTCAGAGGAGCCATGGACCAATCTTCCGGAACAATTGGTCCCGACGATGCAAGGGATAGGATCATCGAGGCTGTCAAGGAGCATGAGAGGGTGAAGGTCCTGCTCCAGGAAGAGAAAAAGAGGATCAGAACCCTGCTATCGGAAAAGGATGATCTGAAGATGGAATCGAACTCTCTTGAAAAAATGCTCATATCGAAATACGGGACATCAGGGGGGAAAGAAGAGATAGTATCAATGATACCTGCTATCGAAAGCTCAATATCCAGGATCGAAAGGATCAGAGAAGATAGGATCGAAAGGATGAGATCATCGCTTGAAGACGAAGCTACCAGGGCACTCGGAAGGATCATTGGCGATCAAAAGAGGGGCGTCAAGGTCCATCCGGAAGGAATGAGGGTTGGACGCAGTGAGAATGGAGGTAGGGTGATACCACTTGACAGATTATCCACAGGTGAAAGAGAGGCCGTTGTTCTCGCCATTATGATAGGACTATCCGAACTGACCGGTTCCTCCATCATACTGGATTCACCGTTCTCCAATATGGAGAGAGGATCGGTTATCGGGGCTATGGATCTTATTTCCAACCTGAAAAGGCCTGTCCTTGTCATGACACCATCCGGATCGATACCTGATGAGAAAATATATTCCGGGACCCGATCCGGACCCCGGATGACCAGGTATAGACTGGTCCCGGGTGACCCCGGTTCAATGATCAAGGAGGCGGAAGATTGAAATCACCACTCCTTCCCGAAGATCTGGACACCCTCGTATGCGAGGGTGGTTTCAGAAATGAGGAAGCGGTCCTTTCACTGGCGTTATCGATCGGTGTCTTCCATGGTGCCAAAGGTTCAAAGGATGAGGTCCCGGAGGGAACAGACCTTGAACGATTGGTCGGTTTCGACCTCTCTGCATTCATACTGAGCGGAACCTCAGATCCAGAGGTGGGTATCGATGAGATGAGGCACCTTCTCATGCAGCATCTTGCAGGCGGTATCTCCATGATGGAGAAGAAGATCGGAAAGAAGAGAGGGATGGACGCATTGAAGACGATCGCGGGAATGCTCCCCCCCTGAAATGAACAATACAGCCCAAAATCCTTTAAAGGACCGGGATGAATAACCCATTACCCATCCGATCGTGGAGTGATGCAATGTCAATTTGTTCAAGATCAAAGGATGAGGTCGAGCGGTGAATAATATGCTGACTACCGGAAGGAACGGTCTGGCACTGTTGATGATGATCATGCTCCTGATACCATCGGTATCCATTGTATCCACGGGGATGGAGGAAGCCGCAGGATCGGATAATTATCTGTTCTATTCGAAAGCGGGCCCGGAGGACCTTCCTGATCTATGGACCAGGTGGGGTATGATGAAGATGGATTCCCTGATCGAGACCATACCCCATTCCAACGAGGATGTCGAAGGGGAAATATGGATAGTCCAGTTCAACGGGCCTATCCGAAAGAGCAGCAGGGACGAGCTCACGAACGAGGGATACATCATACTGGAATATCTTCCAGATTTCGCTTACGTATTATCACTGGGCGGTCGGAACCCTGCATCATTGCTTGAGAACGAGGATGTTCTCGCAGCATGTCCGTTCCCTTCCGGGATGAAAATGGACCCCGAGCTATATGAGGACCTTGGAAATGGCAATAACATCCTCGAACAGACAGATGAGGAGCTGCTCCTCATCGATACTTTTTCACCGATCGATGGTATTGAAGATGAACTTCTTAAGATCTCGTCATATGTTGAGAAGGGGTCGTCAACAAGATATCTGATCGGACCCACCATATCGAGCAGGGATGATCTCTTATCGATCCAAGGGATCAAACATATCGAACCGTATTATCAGATGGAGCTTCACAATGAGCTGTCGAAGGACATCATATCCGTACAAGAAGCGTGGGATGATCTGGGATTGAACGGCTCCGGCCAGATAGTGACGATCGCAGATACCGGTCTGGATACGGGAGCGGACAACCCTGATGTGAATGGTGACATACATCTGGATTTTGATAACCGGGCAACGATCGTCAACTGGGCAGGGACATCCCCCGATGATGGGCACAGCCATGGGACCCATGTAACAGGATCGGTCGCAGGAGGTGGAGCGAGGTCGAACGGCAATATCAAGGGAATGGCACCGAATGCTTCCATCTTCTTCCAGGCGATCATGGCCGATAACGGCGCCCTGGTAATCCCGGCAAACACATCCGAGCTCTATCAACAGGCATATGATAATGGTTCCAGGATCCATACGAATTCATGGGGATCCTCGGTTTCGGGAGCATACACGTCCAGGTCCCAGGATGTCGATTGGTTCCTTTTCAATCATCCGGATATGATCATTCTCTATTCCGCCGGGAACAGTGGCGTCGACTGGAGCCCGGAGGATGGAAGGATCGATAATGATAACATAGGAGCTCCCGCGTCAGCAAAGAACTGTATCACAGTTGGAGCAGCAGAGAACAACAGACCCACCGGTGGATATCAGTTCAACTGGGGCTTATGGAATGGTTGGAGAAATGTGGGCGGAAGCTGGTCCTATGAATCAAAATATCCTCAGAATCCAGTCTATAGTGATCTCATCTCCGATGATGAGAACGGCCTCGCTGCATTCTCTTCACGTGGTCCCACGAATGACGGCAGGATCAAACCAGATATCGTTGCTCCGGGAACCAATATCCTCTCCTGCAGATCATCGATCACCGGAGCGGGAACCGGATGGGGCATCTATGACAGTTACTATGTTTACATGGGTGGAACATCCATGTCCACCCCCATTACAGCTGGGGCAACGGTCCTTGTAAGAGAATTCTACAATGGAACACTGGGCCTCGATGCACCTTCTGGTGCACTGTTGAAGGCGACACTTATCAACGGTGCGATGGACCTTACACCAGGCCAGTACGGTGCTCCAAACCTCACCGTTCAGGAGATCCAGGGAAGACCCGATATGCATCAGGGCTGGGGCA
>JAUVCN010000152.1 GCA_030595715.1 Thermoplasmatales archaeon | reverse complement strand
TATCATCGAATATAACGGGATATTTCTGGTTGGATGTATCGAAGGTTATCTGCTTCTCCGTCTTTGATAGCAGATCGTACATGTAGATGTCAGTATTGTCGCTCCCGTTCCTAAAGTCGGTCCATACCACCCGGTCCCCATGGATCCTGGGAAATTCCTGGTTGTAGGAGTTGGTTGTTATTGGTATCTCCACTTTGTTTGCAAAGTCCCAGTAATAGATATCCCAGTTCCCGTTCGAGTCATCCTGGTACACAATTTTCCTTCCACAGACATCGGGATAGAGCTGATCGGAGTCCTCATAATTGAAAAAAGAGTAAGCGGAACTTCGGACCGACCCATAAGCAATTTTCCAATTAACGCCGTTATTCTCGAACCATACGATATGATCCCCCCAGATCCTGGGTTCACGTTGACCGTTGGAGCCATCGAACATCTTGTACTCGATCCCTGTCTCAGTGTCAAGTACATAGATGTCCCAATTGGGAGAACCGGCACGGCCATCATCGTAAACAACATATTTTCCGTAAATATCCGATCTCCCGGCGTCAAGCCCCCATGACTCACGGCGGATCTCGGTCGTCCCTGTATCGTAGATGTAGATATCACCGTAGTCCGATTGCCATGTGATCTTGTCCCCGAACACTGAAGGATGCCATTGTCTTAACCCTCCCCAGGTGATCTTGATCTCATTGTCCTGATCTTCCCCGGCAGCGTTCTCGCTGCCCAAAAGGATGATCATCGATCCCAGTATCAATAGCATTACAGTTGCGATAGCAAATCCTCTTGAATGTGAATCCCTCATTGTGACTCCCCCTAGTAAAAATATGGTTCTGATGCCATATAAGCCTTTCAATTTTCGATAATGAAAATTATAAACATCAAGAGAGCTTACATTCTGAATATTCTGAATATTCCGAATATTCATATACCTCATAAGCATGTTCTCATCCATGAACAATAACGAGATACCCAGCTGTTGCAAGATAGATGCCGTTGTCTCCGTGGATGCCAGAGGTCAGATCCTTCTACCCAAGGATGTCAGACAGAAAGCTGGGATCGTTCAAGGCGATAAATTGATGGTAATAAGCTGTGAGGATGAAAACAAGGTCTGCTGTCTCTCATTGATCAAGATTGAGGGATCGAATGAGCTTGTGAAGAATATGCTCGGACCAATGCTTAAGAGTGTTTTCAAGGAGGAATGAAGATGGCAGATGATATCAGAAAGAAGGTAAGGGAAGGCTACGGAAAGATAGCAAGGGGTGAAGGTTCCCATTATACAACTGGAGAGGCTTCTTGCTGTGGAAGTCCTGATCCTGGTAAGCTAAGCAAGAAAATTGGTTATTCCGAGGATGAAATGAATGAAGTACCTGATGGTGCAAACCTTGGTCTGGGTTGTGGGAATCCGGTGGCCCTTGCATCATTGAAAAAGGGAGAAACGGTTCTTGATCTTGGATCAGGCGGAGGATTTGACTGTTTCCTAGCTGCAAATCAGGTAGGACCCGATGGAAAGATCATCGGAGTTGATATGACAGATGATATGCTTAAAAGGGCAAGAGATAATGCCAGGAAAGGGGAGTTCGACAATGTTGAATTCAGAAAGGGATTCATTGAGGATCTTCCCGTGGATGATTCAGAAATGGACGCCATCATTTCTAATTGTGTTATCAATCTATCAACGGAAAAGGACAAGGTCTTCTCTGAAGCTTTCAGGGTATTGAAGCCAGGTGGAAGATTGATGGTATCCGATCTGGTTCTTGAAAAGGACCTGCCCGAGGAACTGATAGGTTCGATCTCTGCTCATGTTGGTTGCATTGCAGGAGCCGACCTGAGAGAGAGATATCTCAAGAGATTCGAAAAAGCGGGCTTTTGTGAGGTATCCGTAATTTCCGAGGAAATATTCCCTCTGGAGTGTATATCAGATACAACGACCATCGAGCAATTTCTTGCGGAGACGGGCCTTTCAATTGAAGGTTTGACCTCAGCCCTTTCCGGGGTCAGAAGTATCAAAGTAAGAGGTTATAGACCAAGATGAGGTGATCGATCGATAGATGCCCTCTTCTTGGGGAGGCTTTATATTTCACTTAATTCCATATGAACATTCCCCGAGGTGTAAAAATGTCAGATAGTGTATACAAGATAGTGGAGCTTGTGGGCTCCTCAAAGGATAGTTGGGAAGATGCAGTGAACAGCGCAGTGATTGCCGCGTCCAAGAGCCTCAGAGATCTTCGGATCTGCGAGGTGATGAAGCTGGATACGAAGATCGAGGACAACAAGATCGTAGCTTACAGGGCACGGGTCCAGTTATCGTTCAAGTACGAGGTCTGATGAGGGCCCATTTTTATTGAATGACAGGGAGGTGGCAGATCGAATTCTGGAACGGAAAAAGGATTGAAAAAGATATCGGGCGGTATTCAGACCGGTGTCACCGATTTTCATGTTCTAATCGCAGTTACTCTATTTATCAAATATCATTATCAATACCACTTTGAAAAATGAAAAGAATTAATGATATTTGGCAAAGTAGGAGAAAAACAATGTTCCAGCATAGGGGTTTCTGCTTGTGCAATAGACGTCTGTTAGTGAAGTGCAATATCCATTATGCAAAAGAAGTCTGTTTCAGAATATGACCTCCAATTAGTGCAATAGAAGTCTGTTTCTGCATAGTATCTCATTTTGTGCAATTAACGTCTGTTTTTAATGTAGAATTCCCAATTATGCAATAGAAGTCTGTTTCAGCATAGTATCTCAATATATGCAATTAACGTCTGTTATTGATGTGAAATTCCCAATTATGCAATGGAAGTCTGCTCCGGTAAAGGATCTTCACTTTGTGCAATTGACGTCTGTTCTGGAGGCAGTGAAGGATCTGTATTTGCAATAGTCGTCTGTTCCAAAGGTAGAACATCCGGTTGTGCAATAGACGTCTGTTCTGGTAATGGTGAAGGATCTGCTTGTGGGATATCCATCTTTGGTGGCTCGATTATTGCTGGTTGAGAAGGTTCCGGGGTAGGTGGCATAAATGGTTCCTGACCCACTGGCAGTTGAGGTTCAGAGGAGACCTCTTTTTCGACGGGGAGAGCACCACTCAGCAAGGGATCGGAACCTTGATCTGGCATATTATCTACCGTCTCCGGCTGAGGTTCCTCCACCTTCTCATCCTTGCCCCTCTTCCTGATGACGAGGAATATCACGATGGCGATGATCATTAACACCAGAATGGCAAGGCCTGCTATGATGATCATTCCTGTCGATGAACTGTCCTCATCATCATCATCCACGACCAGAGCTTCCAGAACCTCGATCCGGAATGAGATGTTCACCCGATCCAGATCATCAAATAATTGAACCTTGATGGTGTGCACTCCAATATCAGCGACCTCCGGCGACCATGTGATCACCCCTGTAATTGGGACGATGGTCATCCCTGCAGGTGCAACCAATAGGCTGAATTCCATGGTGTCCAATGCATCTGCATCCACGTCTGTCCCATTCATATTGATCACGATCTCGGATCCAGCATGTACCTGCTGGTCCAGAACCTCGTCCATCGTTGGGGGAATGTTTACAGTGAAACTGTGGATGTCACCGATGCAGGTCCCATATGCAAGGTCATCTTTTGCGATCACCGTCCAATAATAGACATCTCCGGGTTGTGCATTCTCCATCTTGAATGTGGAACCTGTTAGATGATGCGTGTTCTCTGCCCGGTTCTCCACATCTTCCATACTTGTGCTGATATAGAGGTGGTATTCCAAAGTATCCAGATCGAGATCGCTACCTGTGAATTCCAGTACCAGATCGTTGTAGGGTACGATCCCCCCATCCGTTGGATATACAAACCTGGTTACAGGTGGGGAGTTGATGAAGAAGCTGAACGTCCTGTTGATACAGGCCCCCATAGAGTATCTATCATTGGGGATCACCGTCCAGAAATAGGTCTCCCGCTCCTCAAGGTCCTGAATCATGAATTCGGTCTCATTGATACCTTCCGCTATCTTCGAGGACTCGCTCAGGGAAAGCACATCCGATATCAACAAGCTCAGGTAAACATCATATGTCAGAGGTTCCCCGCTGTCATCTTCACCTTCCCATTTGAGTAAGGTGGAATTTCCCACCTTGGTTTCATTCATGGGAGCGATCAACGTCGTGGTCGGAGACGGATCGAGTATCATGTCCAGATGGAACGGGTGGGATATCGTCTCCTCGCCATCTGTGGCCCTCACCATAAGGGCCAGCGTATGATCCTGATCCGGGAAAATGGATCTGGTTGCTATCCATTCCATCAGGCCTGTGGTTCTGTTCAAAGAGATATTCGCAGAAGGGTAGGTGGAAACAGTGAATATCAGCTCATCTCCCATGTCGATATCGGTTGCATTGATGTCGAATCTGTAGATATCACCCTCCTCGATCGATATGTTGACCGGGGTGTCCACCCAGAATGGAATGTCGTTCACGTTCAGTACCTCTATCTGGAATGCAGTGGATTCGAAGAGCCCCCTGGGATCGGATGCGGTTATATTCACATCATAGATCCCCACATCAGCGTTGGTGGGAGTCCCGTTCAATATACCCCATTCGGGATCGAGGGAAAGCCAATCAGCATCGCTTGCAATGGACCAGGTAAGGTCCTCTCCATCGATATCTTCCCCATCGTAATTGACGTGAAAATATTGGTCCTCCGTTGCCGTCAACACATTTTCGGTTGTTATCCACGGTGGATCGTTCACATCGATCACCTCAAGGTCGAACATTGAGGAGTCGGTCCCTCCATTGCCATCATAGAAGTTCACTGTCACCGGGTGGATCCCCACATCTGCGTTTTTTGGGGTACCCGATAACACTCCGGTTGCCGGATCGATCGATAACCAGTTCGCTCCTGTATCCAGACCCCATGTGAGGTCGCCTGAAGCCTCATCGCTCGTGTACTGGATGAGGTACTCCTTGTCCTGATGTATCTCCAGAAGGTCGTCGTTCAGGATGTTAGGTTGGCTGTTTTCAACCGTCAGCGTGAAGCTATGCTCATCGAATCTACCTTCTCCATCGGTCACATTGATAACAACATCGTGGTCTCCCACATCTCCATTGTCCGGAGTTCCCGTTAGATTCAGGCATTTGATCCCGGGGATTACCGCGTGCTCGCGAATTTCCTTTCCGGGGATCGCCCTGTCCCAGATCCGAACCTCATCGATGTAACCCTCATAGAACAGTGAGCCCCATGAAGCGGGCTCCCTCCTACCGATCGATATGTTGTAGTCGCC
>JAUVCN010000172.1 GCA_030595715.1 Thermoplasmatales archaeon | reverse complement strand
TCTAATGATTACCGTTTTTCATCTCAGGTATAGAATCTAAATGTCCATGAATTGAAATGACGATTCTATACCTCCCGACCGGTCACTGTGTATAAGATGATTTCAATGATTAGATAGATTTAATGAAAAGATGGTGGACCTCTTCCGCAATGGTTTTCTCACGTCAATTATGGATGGTTCGAAAGCCATTGCTCCACATCGATTACACACGATGAAAAATATTTTCATTTTAATTACTGCCGTTTTTCATCTGGCCCAGAGATCTGGATTGACGTAATATACAGTACGATCTCTTGGTCCCGACCGGTCCACCATTCCTTTTGTTAACATTTTGTTATTGTGAAATGATGAACCGGTCTCAGTCGCAGCCAAGTGTGGCTGCTCCTCCCGACCGGTCCATTCTATTTATGGTTTGGAACTGGAGTGAACCCCTCCAAACGGACACGGAGATAAGCTATTGAATCATTGGAGGTGAAGCATGGCGAAAGGTATAATTACCTTTCAGGCAAATCAAATACTATTTTGATAAAGGGGAGTATGTATGAAAGCAAGAGGAAGGTTGATTTCAATATTTATCGTAGCCTTCATGGTTATTGTATCATATTCTGTATTGATCACTGCCTATGTGAATCCCGAACCAGTAAAATCGGAAAGTAGATCGGGAACACTGGACAGTCCTCTGAAGGATTGGAAAGAAATATTCGAGGCCCTGCAGGCCGTTTCGACGAATAAGACCGACACTGACGGTGATGGGATATACGATTCCGTTGAACTAGTCCTTGGGACAGATCCAGAATACGGGGATTCCGACTTTGATGGTCTGACGGATGGATACGAGGTCCAAAGGGACATGAGTCCTCTTGATGCTGATATTAACGATGACGGATTACCTGATAACCACGAAATATTCAACAAGTCCATCGATCACGACCTTGACGGCATTTCGAACCCTTGGGATAATGACAACGATAATGATGGCATTCCTGATGGAAGTGACATTTCACCATTTGCAAGAACCTCCTTCCTCGATGAATTCAATATCAACATAACCACTAACGGTAAACCCTTCGAAATAAATTTTCAGATCAGGACGGAGAATTCTCATAACCTGAACCTTTACTCCCAATTTTGGAACTGGCCGGACGATGATTCAGGCTCAATGAAAGACATGGACTCTTCTGAAAAGGATGTTACGGTAATCCCGGCCCTTGTGCTGGAATCGACCCATTCACCCTCCAAGGAGATTATGGCGAAACAAGGAATAATTCAAACGTCAGACGGGTTGTTGGTGCCTTTAATATCGGTGAAGGAAGAAGGGCAGATAGTCGGTTTGGGAGGAAAGATCGCTTTCGAGGGATTTGCCGCTAGACAGATCGAGATCAATGCACGTCTTCTCTGGAGAGTGCACGGCATGTCGGATCGAAAATTGGACGGATTCGACCTCTCCGACGGAAGAAGGATGACAATAAAGGAGAATGGATTCGTTGTCGCAAGAGAGGGTGAGAGTGATGACGGCAATTCGTTCATCATAGAGCCTCAAGAAGATGACAGGATCACCATAAGGACCGTCAGTGGAATGTACCTGATCGTCGATGAAAATGGATTCCTGAAAGCATCAGGATTGGAGGTGAAAGATGAGAGTCTATTCACCATACGGGAAGAGAATGATCTTATCACTCTGGCCGATTTTAATGGTAGGAACTTGACAGTCGCGTCCAACGGAAGCTTCATTGTTGATGATGCAAAACCAGCTATGGAATTGGCCCTATTGGATCTTGGATATCGATCGGATGTAATATTACTCAGAAGTTACTGGGATCGTTTTTCGATATGCGGTCTGGATGTGTTTGAGGACCTCGGTTCGGAGGTTGGAGTCTTTTTCAGTGATGAGAAAAACATGACACTCGCCGGTCACATGGTACTCGCATATGAATACTTGAGGAACTCGAGCAACTCTCTTTCGGATATGGATTCGATCCTTGAGGATTTCAATGTAACTAATATTGAAGAAAAAATAAACCAATCTTCAACGAAAGTAGATGCCGTTGAGTATCTGATAAATGAGTTGATACCATCCGCGCTGGATAATATGACCGAGGATGAGATGGCACCTCTGACAATTGCAATCGGTGATTTCTTCAGAAATTTCGATCTTTCCGATCTAAGTCCGACATCCGGTGTCGCCGGGAGTGGAATAAGGGTAGCTCTCGGAACAGGCACGATGCTGGAAACAAGGTCCTTGAAGATGAACTGGTATGATACCAAGAACAACACACTTCATGACGAGGGAGAGACCCTTGACTGCATCAATGGCCTCTCAGGATCAAAACCATTGAATTCGGGATATATTTCAGTATTCCTTGCCTGGTCATATGGTGAAACCGAAACCTACGGGGATCCGATCTCCGTGTTCAATTATGATTTCGGTAAATTCAAGATCGGTGAGAAAGATACTTCGGTAAAGGACATTCTGGATCTCGCATCAGGTACGCTAGAACTACCAGGTGAAGTGATAATTTGCGTATTTGAATATCGTTTTCATTTCAAATTAACAAAAGAGTTCTTATGGCTCGACGGAGACGAAGGAATCTACAAATATAAATTGGGGAAAGCATCGAAGATCGCTCCGGAAAAGATTCCAAAAGCAAAATTGAAGGAGTCGTTCAAGTCCAAATCGGTGAAGGGTGCGGAACGATTCGGGAATACAATGGCCCAGTTCGCCGTTATTGTGGAATCCGTGGCCGTCGGTTTCTCTCTTTATTCCATTTTTACATGTTCGGAAATGAACCCCATGATGCTGGATTATTTGCTTACCATGACATTTATGGAATATTTATTCAACATGGTCATAGTCATAATTGGCCTCATTCCTTTCGTGGGTTGGATAATATCACTTATAGTCTCCCTAACCGATGCCGCATTCGGATGGTCTAAAAGTCTGTTCAAGTTCATTCTGGATGCCATGATAACCATAAAGGACAGGGTTACTCCCTCGGCTTCGATTACGAGTCCTCCCAGAATAACAACATATGATCTTGATAACAGCGGACCCGGACTGGATGTGGGAGATAGGATCGAATACCGGGTGAACCTTAGCGGAAAAGTAAGTGGCACAAACTGGGATATTGTTAAAAGAAGCGAAAACTTTCCATTCTATTCTGTCAGTAACTGGGATCCCTATGCAAGTTACGGATATCTCTACCCATCCGCTCTTCAGGACGATCCAAGATACATTGGCAAGGGTTACTATGCGACCCCATACAACAAGAGTACACTGACCGTTACAAAAAATGGACCCCATGACAACATTCCAGGTACCCCTTACTGGAAAGAGTTCGAGTATGAGACCGGAGTATGGTTGGAACCGGGAACACCCATGGTAAACTACCCGATGACCCTTCAGTTGAAGTCGCATTACGAATTATACTTCACGTATGATGTCTTCTATTTCTTCGTATTTTACTGGTTCACGAAGACCCATACGAATGTCAATAGAGGCTTGTCAAACCTTGGAAATCCTGCTACCCTGAATTTCGATATCATGCCGGATAACTTGAACGATTTTGCTGAGTGGAGGTCGATCAAACCCCTGGACTCTGATCTGGATGGGATTGACGACCGCTACGAGATCAACACCTCAAAATCCAAAAGCGATACCGATGGTGATGGTCTATCCGACAAGTATGAAGAAGATATTGGATTTGATCCTGCAATTGCCGACCAGGACATGGACGGGTTAAGTGACCGTACCGAGCATGATATCGGGACCAATGCCACGATGAACGATACCGACATGGATGGTCTGACGGATTATATGGAGGTTAAGGGGTGGGTGATAAATTTCACCTACTGCGGGGAGATATTCTACTGGCATATCCAATCCGATCCCCTGATCAATGATACGGACGGTGACGGATTGCTGGATGATATCGAATATCTCTGTCTACTCAATCCCAGATCCGGGGATACGAACGGAGACGGGATTGGTGATGAACTTATGGATTATTTCACGACCGAGATAGAATTCGAGAGTTCCTTTCAATATTCGGATAATGTGGGAGATAATCATGATATCGCCGTAGACAAACAAGGGAATATTTATCTTGTCACCGGCAACAACTCGGTCGTCAAGATGGATGAAAATGGTTCATTCATAAGCAAATGGGAGGTGGGAGATGGCATGAGTAAACCAGCCGCCGTATGCGTTGATGATGAGGGCTGTCTCATCGTTGGGATCGGAAATTATGGGTTTGGTCATGTTTACATCTTCAACCCCAACGGAACGTTGAACGATTCCTGGGGGAAGCAGGGAATTTTTAGTGTCAATGGGA
>JAUVCN010000115.1 GCA_030595715.1 Thermoplasmatales archaeon | reverse complement strand
CCACGTCCCATTTCGAAGGTAATATGTAATCTGTTCGGGCCGTTAGATCCCGATATTCTGGATCAACGTTGACAATGGCAATATTATCCTCTCTGTCGATTTCAGGAATGTTTTCAAGTGGATCAATGGTAACATGGAATTGTGATACCAGGGAAGTAGCGGTCCATTTCCATGTGATCTCCCTTGAATTTCCGGCAGGGATCACATCAATTGACCTTCTTAAGAAATGCTCATCGTTCCTCAATATCTCAACGATAAGATCGGTCTCATCCTGATTCCCACTGTTCATGATCATTGATCTGAAATGGACATCATTGTTTTCGATCACCGGATCCATTGAAACGGTTATAATATCATCTATGGAAATATCATGATATTCACTGGGAAAAGTGGAAAAGAAGAAAGTCCTGGGTTCAGATCTCTGGTTTCTTACCTTATCGCCAATATGGATCATTATCTCATAATTACCAATATCCATTCCATCGATCTTGAAAAGGACCCTGTCATTGTTCAGAACAAGGTTCAAAGGGCTACTCCAATCCTTGATCACATGTTCAAGGTCATCGACGATCTTCATCCTAAGAGTGGATAGGTCCGGGCCAGAACCCAGATCCTCGATAGCAACATTGAAAGTAACCTCATTATCAACACTGGTTGTCCTCATATCACCAACCACAGGTGGAGTGGAATCAATGGTGCATATGTAGGTTCCATTTCCGTTGATCTCTGCTGACGGTGGAGCTTTGAGAACCTTGAATATGAATTCATTTGGTCCATCCATCTTTGGAACAAGGAATGAAAACCGGATATTGGATAGATCGGACCTGAAGGATGGTTTGAAATCCCAGACCTTCCCTGTGGAATCCACGACCCCCAGATCAATATCGTCCGGATGCGGATAGAAGTTATCTGTTCCATGGAAGGTAACGGATAGTCCTGAGAACTTCAGGAAGGTCCCCCCCTTCACATAATTATCCGGTGTGATGAATGAAGGGTCCTCGGATGATATTATTGGTTCACCCTTTACATCGATATCATTCTCGAAGACGTAAGCTTCTGTAAGTTCGAATATATCAATATTTCCATTATCAGTTCTTAAAGTGGCAACAATATCTTTTGGAATACCCTCTTCGCAATCCCAGGTGAACCACATCCTTATGTTCGTTTCCCAGTTTCCAGCAGTGGAATTGAAGGTTGTAGAGGAGAAATCCTGGTCTATGACAAGAAGATCCTCAAGTCCACCCTCAAGGTTGAAGGTGTTCGATCTTATATCGTGTATAATTGCTTTCTCTGTATGAGCATTATCGGTCACTACAGTTAATATCGTGGGAGATACTGCGGAGAAATCGATCCTTATGATGAACGGGGTATTTGGGTATAGGAACCCATTTGAAAATGGGATTATGGTAACACCTAGTATCTCCATGGGAACTTCCTTTTGATCCTCCCTGTTCACTTCATCATCATCTGTTGAAGGAAATTGGGGTTGGAAAAAAGTAGTATCTTCAGAAGTGTTTTCGAAGCTGTAAAACTTGACAGGCTCAGCGTTAACAGAAAAAACAAGTATGGATACAAATAAGAAGACGATGGAAGCGAATGCAAACGAGCGCATTTTTCTACTTATCATCTTTTTTCCCCGATTTCTATAGTACTATGATTTAGAAGGAACGAGTTCTTAAGGTTTTCTATCCCATATGTATCTGTTCTGTCAAGCCCTCCTTCCTTTTTTGCTTACCATGACACTGGTGATGCAGGGACCATTCGATGGGAAAGACCATTATGTGGGGAAATAGCTGTGGGGAAGGGTCGAAAACCCCCATCTTTGGTCCCTGACATCTTTGGCGTATCTCGACAATGTCGAGGGGCTTTTTTTAGGCCATCCCAGGGCCAGTAAATGGAAGAGTGGTTGTGCCTTGGGTAGAAGTCAGGCGGCACAACCGGGGTTTCAGATTCCTAATAGAGGTTATTTTTTAGTGTTAGGTTCGACCGAGGGGACCAATTCTTCGATCCCCTCGCCCGATTTGCTATACGAACTTCGTTGCTTTGGTTTGCGTATGATGAAGACCGGGAAACTGTAGTCGGAAAGACGAACAGCCTTGGCCTTCTGTGCCGAGAACGATCTTGTTCCCGACTTGATACCGGAGCCCGGGGGTTTTCCATTCTTAAGGATGTGCGTGGAACTTATCACATTCCTCACAAAGGCCTTCTCCTTGGCCTTCCGGTCTTCGGTGATCGGTTTTCTTGTTTGGGGTATCAGGTGTGTCTCGTTGATGGTCAAGTCAAGTCCTCGTGGAGCATTGATAGATTTGTCGCTGAGTCGTTGCTATTCCTAAAAGAGCGATTGTCGATATATATAAAGAGTTGAAAAAAATTTTATGTATTATTTATACTTTACGGAATGCCAACCTATTCTATTAATGGAAAATATATTTGTCATTTCGATATCATTTTTCCAGCCAGAATGATACCGTCCATCATTGTCAATGAGGATCTGGATGAACCTTTGTCGAATATTACAATATCAGCTCCTGCTCCCTTTATTAAAGATCCAATATCTTTGAGACCTGGAAACGACATGATTGCAGATCCCTTTGAGTAGAGATGAATGGCCTCCCCATATGAAATCGATCGAGATGGATCTTGATGACCGATAGCGGCTTTGATACCGTATAGAGGTCCAAACGGCATCATGTCCGATCCGAAAGAGAGAGAATGTAAGTTTTGTAATGCAGATCTGAAATCGTTCAATTCCGTTCTTCCATCCCCCAAAGCTTGATCGTACAAGCCGCCAGGGTACCCCCAGGCATGCTGGAAGTTCGGTTGCATGCAAACAGCGAATTTCGGATCTCTTGATCGATAAAGGTCCCTTTTAGTGATCGATTCCATATGTTCGATCCTGATCGGACCAGATGAATCCTCATGGGCATCGAATATCGTGCTTACTGCTCTATTCCCTATGGCGTGGATCATCGGGATGAGTCCGTTTTCTAAGGAATGGTCTATCCCATTTTTCAGTTCATCAACGCTCATCAAGGGACAGAATGGTTCCGAATCGATATATGGGTGATAAAAACTTGCTGTCCTTGCTCCGATAGAACCATCCATGAATAATTTAGAGAAAATTACAGGTGTTTCACCCTTGATGAAAATTCCTTTTTCGGAAAAAGGACCGTCCCAATCCTCTGCATCCCTTACAGGTCCAGAAAGGGATGAATCTTCATCTATCTGCACGGAAATGGACATTCTTGGAGAATTCATTAGTTCTCTGTATGACGTCAATGTGTCCTTTAATGCGATTTCCGGGATTATATCAACACCACCTAGCACACCAAGAGATCTCATCTCATGGACACCTTCTTCCAGAATAGAGGTCTTTGATCCTTCGTGAATGGGTATGGACCATGAAGCCTTCATTGCATCATTTTCCAGTAAAACCCCATCGTCAGATAATGGTGCATCAAGCATTGACAATGCCATTTCATTGCATATCACCTTATGTCCGCACACCCTCCTTATCATTACTGGATCATCTGGAAAACTTTTTTCAAGCGACCTTCCATCAAAGTTCCTTTCTCCCGTGAACTGAGATTCATCATAATCAACACCGAACAACAACCCGGTACCATCGAAAAATGGATCGAGCGAGACGCCCTCCAATCTCCCCTTCAATGTTCGGATCATATCGAAATAGCTGGTACATCTTGAAAGGTCCACAGCCCTTTTAGATATCGACCATTGGTACAAATGCATGTGGGAATCATACATTCCGGGTAATACGGTTAGATCGGGGAGATCAAGTACCATTGTATCACGAACTCTTCTATGACCTGGCATTTCACCCTTTGACATGTCTTCGATCTTACCGCCTACTATAGCCAACCACCCTTTTCTGGGATCCTTTTCAGGTTCGATCGGCAGACAACAGTTCAATATTGTAATATCGATCCGATCACCTACCGACAGATCGGACCATTCCGGTATATCCACGAAAAGGTTAGTGATGTCAAACTATTTTATCAATTACGGCCTGCACCTCTCATGGGCGATCAAAAAGGACCTCGACATCATTACGACATCATCATCGTAGGTGGAGGACCGATCGGATCATATATGGCCCATAGATCTGCAGATTCAGGATATGATGTCCTGCTGATCGACAGGAAGAACGAGATCGGAAGACCCATGCAGTGTGCAGGTCTTGTCAACATAGGATTATTCTCCCTTCCCGGAATGGAAGGGATCAAAGATAAGGTAAAATTGAAGGAAATATACGGTGCAGATATATATTCCCCATCCGGTAAAATGCTTCCCCTCAGGGGAAAAGAAGTGAAAGCATTGTCAATTGATAGATCAGCTTTTGACCTTGAATTGCTGCGATCTGCAGCAAGGTCAGGGAGCGAGATAATGATAGGTACTGAGGTAATATCCGCATCCCTATTATCGAAAGGTGGAGGAAAGGTCGAAATTGTCAGGGGAAAGGATAGATATACCATCATGTCAGACCTGATCATTGGTTGTGACGGACCTTCATCCACAATAAGAAGGACAATGGGTTTTGATATTCCACAGGATACGATCCCTGGCGTCAACATGGAGATCGAGATCAAATGCGGGACGGTCCCTCAAGAACGGGTAGGTGTACTGACCGGAAATGATACCGCAAAGGGATTCTTCGCCTGGATCGTTCCTTCATTTGGAAGAAGTGGATTGAGAATTGGTCTATCAGCAAGGACAGGGAATGATGTGAAAAAGGGGATGGAGAAACTGATAGGAGACCCAAGATTGGCATCGTTCCTTTCTCTGGATCGTCTCGATGGTGAAGATGTTGGTTTGATCTCTTCGGTATATGGCGGTGTTCCGATGGGACCTCCTTCTAAATTATTCAAGGGAGATTGCATCCTTATCGGAGACTCGGCAGGTATGGCAAAACCAACCAGTGGTGGAGGGATCTTCCCTGGGATGAGGGCTGTCGATACGCTTTCAATGACATTGGGAGATCTCGGATACAGACCGGGAAGGACATTGAAAGAATTCAGTGCTACCTGGAAAAAAGGATACGGCAAGGAGCTGACAAAGGGAATGGTCCTCAGAAAGATCATTCGGGAGTTGAGTGATGAAGATATCGACAAGGCTATCGGTGCCTTGAACGATAGAAAGAAGCTCAGGCTCATCAATGAAACAGGGGATATTGATCAACCAGTGTCGCTTGCGGTAAAATTGCTCAAGATGGACCCTTCACTTCTGATGCTCATACCAAGATACCTACCTCATCTGAAAGGGTTGCTTTAAGACGATCGATCGGAAATGATCTTGTTCTGCGATCCAAATATCCCAATTATCTCTTCTTCTGTTGTTGCATCGGTTGGACCCTTATCACTCCTGTACCTCCCTGTGAATCTGGGGAACCGAAGAGCAAGACCCGCATCATCTTTGATCTTCCCGAATGAGCAAGTATGATTGGGTGAGAACGTTATCTCTGCTCCCAGGACCTCTAGGACCAAATCGGGAGTAGTACATATGTCAGGGATCATCTTGCTATCTACATTCTTCCATACATGCTCGATAGGTCC
Source organism: Thermoplasmatales archaeon (assembly GCA_030595715.1). Classification (GTDB taxonomy): domain Archaea; phylum Thermoplasmatota; class Penumbrarchaeia; order Penumbrarchaeales; family Penumbrarchaeaceae; genus Penumbrarchaeum. The sequence goes on along the minus strand of JAUVCN010000115.1, from coordinate 4,569 downwards.
AGACAACTCATCTATTATGGAGACCATTTCAAACAGATGTTGATCGTTGAACCCACTTCCGAGCTTGCAAACGGAACGATATATACCTTCTTTTGGATCATAGCTTGCCATCAACAGGGCCCCGTATCTTCCTTTTCTTCTTCCGGATCCGTGGAATGCTCCGATGACAACAAGGTCCAAAGTATCAGATAGCTCGGACCTGTAATCTTTTTTGTATTTGATCCAATGCCAACCTCTACTTCCGGCTTGATATACCGAAGATCCCGAGATCGATTTGGCCATGATCCCTTCGCATCCATCCTCAAGAGACATATTGAAAAATGTTTCCCCTATGACAGGGTCCTTCACGATCTTCATCTTTGAAAGTGAAACACCTTTTTCAGGTTCGATATTCTCACCGAGGTCTTTGAACAGACCTTTCAATGCTTCACGCCTAACCAGATAGGGTTCATTGGTCATGTCATTTCCATTCGAGTACAAACAATCGAAAACTATCAAGGATACCGGGATCTCTTTAACCTTTTCCTGAAGAGAATGTTTTCGTCCTCTCCTTTGAGAAATCAGTTGGAACGGCAATAACCTTCCCGTATTTGGTTCAACAGGTACACATTCACCCTCAACTATTCCATCTTCACCCTGGAACCTATCATTAATGTAATCAACGACGTCCGGGAACTGATCTGTCAGATCCTCTAGCTGTCTCGAGAACAATACAATGGACCTGTTCTCTTCTTCATTCCAAATATGCGCCTGTACCCTCAATCCATCATATTTGTATTCGAGGGCTGTTTCCCCTCCCATTCTTTCCAAGATAGAACCAATTGAGGAGGATCTCTCTCCAAGCATCGCTCTAAGAGGTACACCAGGCTGGACATGTATCGTTTTCAAACCCTCAATACCAAATTCCATCAATTTATTTGCGATGGATCCTAGGTCGGGATGTGTATTGTAGGCCTTTACCATAATCTTTCGATTATTTTTGATCCTGGACCTGAGATCATCAACCAGGGGATGAACCTTTTGTATGATATCAGGATCAAGCCCATTTTTTTTGGGATGGGATATAAGATCGATCAATGAATTAAGGGCCGCAGTTTTATGCGTCGATATCGCCTTCACGGATGCTTCGATAGGTTCACCCGGCCGTAATGATAGAATCTTTTCAATAATGTCAGAGAATTCAGGTGTCATCACGTAAGAAAGGGCATCTACTATGGTCATATCAGCTATCCCCAATCTCATTTTACCACATACTATCCTCGTGATATAACGAGCTTCCAAGGGAGTAGCGTCATGGAGAAGTTCTGCGATAAGTTTCAATTTATGGTCTTGGGACGCTTTTCCTTCCACAAGTGATATCTTTTCAAGGCTCTTGAATACCCTGTCAACGGTCAGTTCCTCGCTGAAAAGGGACATCTGCATCTTTCTTCTCATTATCTCCTCAGCCAGGGAACCGATATCACCGAGTGTTTTTCTCTTTTCCTCTATCTCATCAGGAGATATCAAAGTCACCTGATAGAGTGCTTTGACAGCCAATTTTTCAGCAACTCCCAATTCTATACCTTCAAATGCAGGTCTTACCTCACCCTTTGTCAATCTCACAATGTATTCCAATTCAGCTGGTGATCTTCCTGTAAAAAGATCGATAAGCTCATCTGTCATCTCCAATCGCTTGGAAAGGTCCTCTATCCTTTTGTAGCTTTTTGCGATCTCTTCAAAGGATAAGACCATGCCATGGTAATAAACTGGAATTATATTATATTCTGGATGGACATTACATAAAGATCCAGTATCATTGTTGAGAATGTTCACTGTTGTAAATGGAAATGAATTTATATTATATCTGGATTAGCCCCTTTGAAACCGATGCCCCGATGGTGTAGCGGCCTATCATCTCGGCCTGTCGAGCCGAGGACACGGATTCAAATTCCGTTCGGGGCGCCAAATTATCCTTTTACATATTTAGTATACTCAGATGTAAAAGGATCGATGAACGTCGAATTTGAATCTTGATCCCAGAACCTCTGACAATAACACACACAGAGGTTGTGGGCCAGTAAAATCTACGATTTTACTAAGGTCAAATTCCGTTCGGGGCGCCAAACTTATTTCAAGTCCTCATCATTTATAATTGCTAAAACGCTGACATACGTTTGGCTCCCCTTTCCCGCATTGATATTCTCCTGTCAATATCACATCTTATCGAATATTATTGCTATATTATTATTTAATACGCCCAAAAATGATGTCAGACTATTATTGCCGTTTTTGTGCTGATCTTTGAGTTTAGCTTTTCATAGATGATTATACAACTCAAAGATTCCGTTCGGGGCGCCAAATTATCCTTTTACATTTAATTATTCGCTTGAATTTGATAATATTGATCAACGACAGAAGGTGAAAGGTACGTTCGTTACAAACATCGTTGGATCTATTATTATAAATAAATGAATGGATTTTAATATCTTGTCCGACTGTCCTGATTTCGTGTCTGATATTATACCAAATAGGGTCTTAAAAGGAAATAAGCCTCCATTCTCCAGAAGGGTGATTGACGAGGCAAGGGAGATCGGTCTCTATCCATATTTCATACCAATTGCAGGTGAGCAGGGTCATAGAGTGATGATCGAAGGCAGGGATACTGTCATGCTCGGATCCAACAACTACCTGGGAATGACCGAACATCCTGAAGTTAAAGCTGCAGCGATAAAGGCAATCGAGAAATTTGGTGTTGGATGCACAGGTTCCAGATATCTCAATGGAACATTGGAGATCCATATAGAAATGGAAGAGAAACTTGCTGATTTCATGGGGACAGAATCTGCGCTAATGTTCTCCACGGGATATCAGACAAATGTAGGGACCATTTGGTCCCTTGCAGGAAAGAAAGATATCGTTCTCTCGGATCAGTACAATCATGCCTCCATAGTAGATGGATGTAGAATGGCCAGGCCAGAAGTTATCGTCTATGATCACAATGATATCGGATCCTTCAAGGACTGCGTATTGAATTTACCTGAAGACAAAGGTGTTCTCGAGGTCACGGATGGCCTTTTTTCAATGGAAGGAGATCTGGCAAAACTTCCTGAGATCCAATCCATCTGCAAAAAAGATAATATCTCTATCATGGTCGACGATGCCCATTCTATTGGAGTTCTTGGACCCCATGGAAACGGGACTGCCGCTCATTTCGGGGTCGATGTCGATATTACAATGGGAACCTTTTCGAAATCATTCGCTTCAATGGGTGGGTTCATTTCTGGAAATGAGGATATTCTTACAGATATCAAACACTCATCCAGGACATTGATGTTCTCTGCTGCCCCACCTCCTGCAAATGTGGCAACTGCCATGAGATCGATGGAACTTATCAGAGACGAACCGGAACATCGAAACAATCTCTGGAAGAATGCTCGATATCTAATAAACTGGTTGAATAAACTGGGATTCGATACAGGACATAGTGAAAGCCCGATAATACCGGTCATAATAGGTGAAGATGTTCATACGGTCGCCTGGTGGAGACAGTTGCTAGATAGAGGTGTCTACACCAATCCTGTTGTATATCCTGCAACCCCAAGGGACAGGAACCTTATCAGGAACTCGGTCATGGCAACCCACACGAAAGAAGATCTTGACCAGGTACTATCGGTTTATGAGGAGGTACTCGATATCCTTCCATTCGATGACGATTGAAGTTCAATTCATTAAGATACCTTCATATTTACCATTAATATCCGAATGATGCCTACGGGAGCCTGTTATCAATGCGGGGGTACTCTAGCGGTCAAAGAGGCAGGACTTAGGATCCTGTGGTTAGTCCTTCGAGGGTTCAAATCCCTTCCCCCGCACTCATTATATTCGGATATACCTAATTCCATATGGAGAATAGGATTTGCGGGATGAAGCCTGGGATTTGAACCTTGGTCCTCGAAACACCACACCAATATCTGTGTTTCGAGGTGCGCTGAGCCACGAAGTGGGTAAGCTGCATCAAATCCCTTCCCCCGCACTTATTTCCTTTCGTCATTTATGATAAGATCGGAAAGAAGTGCTCTACGTTAAATACATACAACCAAAAATGATACCATGAAATAATTGCCGTTTTTGGTCTCAGGTATGAAGTTTGGATTTTCGTCAAATGTATGACAACTTCTTACCTCCCTTCCCCCGCACTCATTCTATGGGGTATTATACAATTTGAGAAATTGTAATTTTTAAAAGAAATCACATATTTTTAAGAAAAACCAATACGCGTTGATGTAAATCAATACTTATCAAGGGAATGAGATTTTTTCTTCTTTGATCTTGCACAGATTGGACACCATCTTCCTTGTTTTATTTTATCAGGTGTAGCTTCCCATTCATGTTCTTCTTTACATCTCCATCTCAATTTTGAATTTGCATTAATATAATTTTTAGATAAACATTCTCCTCCCCTTTCATGAGCGATCTTTCTCATGGCCTCGATGGAATATTTTTTCCTCACATCATTCCCTCTATCCTTTCCCTTACATGATGATTCAATGTAAAGGGTTTATTCCCTTTTGCATTTTTTTTCATTTAATG
>JAUVCN010000121.1 GCA_030595715.1 Thermoplasmatales archaeon | reverse complement strand
CAGATATGCCCTTACGATGCAATAGATTTCGATGAGGATAAGAAGATTGCAAATGTGAACGAGATCCTGTGCCAGGGTTGTGGCGCATGTGCGGCTATCTGTCCCAGTGGGACCTCGCAGCAGACATCGTTCACGAAACGTCAGATAATGTCGATGATAGATGCAAGTTTGAGATAGAAGAGGTGGGTGGAAATGAGCGAAGAATTCGAACCGAAGATCGTTGGGTTCCTGTGCAACTGGTGCTCCTATGCCGGTGCCGACCTTGCAGGAACGAGCCGAATACAGTACCCTGCGAATATCAGGGTCATCAGGGTGATGTGCTCGGGGGCTGTTGACTCAGTCTACGTGAACAGGGCCTTGATCGAGGGTGCGGACGCCATCCTGATCGGGGGTTGTCACCTCGGGGACTGTCATTACCTGAACGGCAATTACAAGGCAAGAAGGAAGATGGTCCTCCTGAAGAACATCCTTGAGACACTTGGAATGGAGCCTGAACGGATCTGGGTCAAGTGGATATCAGCTTCTGAAGGCCAGAAGTTCGCAGATACCGTGAAGGAGATGGTGGAAGAGACCAAGAGATTGGGCCCCAATCCTTTTGCAAAGAGGTGGAACGTTTAGAGGTGATATGATGACATATTATGAACTACCGATAAAAGAAGATGTTCCATCTACGGTCAATGGACTGCTCAGAGAATGGCTGGTCCATGGAAAGATCGAGGCTGTGATCGCGATGCAGGAGACTCCCTCTGGCAAGTCGGCATTTCCTGCCATGGTCTCCGATCCAGATAAATTGAATACCAATGTCTTTGCTCCAATTCTCCCAGTTTCCATCGGGACCATGGTGTCAAAGATGACCAGGGTGAGAGGTTCCACCAGTCCCATCGCAGTTGTTCTTCGCTCCTGCGAACTGAGGTCCCTGGTAGAACTCGTGAAGCTGAAGCAGGCGGACCTGAACAATGTATTCATCATTGGCGTGGACTGTCCCGGGACCTTCCTGATCAACACCTTTTCCTCCTACCCCGGGAAGGGGAACCCTACAGAAGCGGTTCTCAATGATGAGGCAGAGGGGTATTTGAGAAGCGCATGTCTCAACTGCAAGGACCCTGTAGTTGAAAGTGCTGACATGGTGATCGGTATCTTCGGAGCTGACCTTAAAAAGAACCTGATCCTTGATGTGAAGACAGATAACGGGAACAGCTTGATCAAGGGGATGGACCTGAAGGTATTGAAAGATGATGGGAAGAGGAAGAAGGCTGTGGATGATATAAGGAAGGTCAAGGATGGGAACAGGGAAATCTTCCTGAAGGAGAAAGAAGAGATAAAAGGGGCCGATAAACTCCTTGAATTCTTCGAAACATGCGTCAACTGCCACAACTGCATGAAGGCCTGCCCCGTATGTTACTGCAAGGAGTGTCTGTTCGACAGCTCCGTGTTCGACCTCGAGGCCAACAAATACATGGCCAAGGCCAAAGCAAAGGGGGCCTTCAAGGCACCGACGGATTCGCTTCTGTTCCATATCACCAAGTTCAATCATATGATCCTTTCATGTGTTGAGTGCGGTCTCTGTGAACAGGCGTGTCCATCCAACATTCCTCTGATGGACATCATCACCGGGATCGCGGAGAATGCCCAGAAGGAATTCGGATACACACCTGGAACCGATCCCGAGGCACCACTTCCAATGGTCGTCTATCGGGAAGAGGAGTTCCAGGACGTGGGGGAGTGATGGATGGATACCATCGATACATCGGAGATCGACCCGAATTTCAAGTTCGAGATCGCAAAGCAGGTTGGTGGAGAGGGGATCCTGAAATGCTTTGCCTGCGGTAGTTGTACTGCAAGATGCCCCGAGATGGATGTCAAGGAAGAATGGAATGCCAGGACGGTCATCAGGAAAGCTCTCCTCGGCCTGAAGGATGAGGTATTATCTTCCGAGTTCGTCTGGATCTGCTCGGCCCATTACAGGTGCCTTGAGAAGTGTCCTCAGAAGGTTGATGTGAAGGCCCTCATGAACCAGATCAGGGAGGAGAGGTTGAAAGATGAGATGCAGGAAGGCCCTGTAAGCAAGGCAAGGGACGACTCCTTCAAATACAGATTGGCAGAAGGTGAGTGCGGATCCGACATCTACAACTGCTTTGCCTGTGGGACCTGTACTGCGGGATGCCCCGAGAGGGACCTTGACCCACTTTACTCACCAAGGAAGGTCATAAAGAGCTCTCTTCTTGGCCTGAAAGACAAGGTTTACAACAACAAGTTCGTGGAGATATGTTCGACCCATTACAGGTGCCTCGAACAATGTCCTCAAGGGGTTGAGATCCCCAAATTGATGTTCGCCATCCGTGAACTTGCGATCAAGGAAGGTTATTCCAGGGAGGGTAATAATGAGTGCTAACAAGACCATTGGTGCGGTAGCGGTCATAGGCGGAGGTATAGCCGGGGTACAATCAGCGCTAGATCTGGGCGACATGGGTTTCAAGGTATATCTCATCGAGAAGGCTCCAGCCATAGGCGGGATAATGGCCATGCTGGACAAGACATTCCCGACCAATGATTGTTCCATGTGTATCCTTTCTCCAAAACTGGTAGACTGTTCCAGGCATCAAAATATCGAGATATTGACACTTGCCGAGATGAAGGGCGTCGAAGGAGAAGCAGGGAACTTCACAGTCAAGGTACATCAGAAGGCCAGGTTCATCGATATCGATATATGCACATCCTGCGGGGATTGCGAAGCGGTCTGCCCGATCAAGTTGCCATCCGAGTTCGAGCAGGGACTTGTAATGAGAAAGGCCGCCTACAAGTATTATGCACAGGCGATCCCGAATGCCTATCTGATAGACAAGGAGGGAGTTCCAGGTTACCGAGGATGCATTGATTGCGATGCTTGCACCAAAGCTTGCAAGGCCGGTGCCATCGACCACTCCCAGAAGGCAAGGGACATCGAGCTGAATGTGGGTGCTGTGATACTTGCTCTGGGCACCCATCCCTTCGATCCAAGTATAAAGAAGGAATTCGGATATGGCAGGTTCAAGAATGTTATCACATCCCTCGAGTTCGAGAGGATCCTTTCAGCATCCGGTCCATTCGAGGGGGAGATCCTTCGACCGGGTGATATGGAACATCCCAAGAAGATCGCATGGGTCCAATGTGTCGGATCACGGGACCGGAACATCGATCAGGAATTCTGTTCTTCCATGTGCTGCATGTACACTGCCAAGGAGGCAGTGATAGCCAAGGAGCATGAATCCGACATAGAACCCACCGTGTTCTTCATCGATGTCAGGTCGTTCGGAAAGGACTTCGACCGATACATCGAAAGAGCGAAGACCGAACATGGTATCAGATATGTCCGTTCAAGGATATCGGAGATATACGAGAAGGACTGCGGGGACCTTCAACTCAGATACGAGGATATGGAGGGCGACCTCCATGAAGAGACCTATGATATGGTCGTGCTTTCGATCGGTCTGTGCATGACCAAGGACCGGTCCAAGATATTATCGGACCTTGGTCTGGAAGTAAATGATTTTGGTTTCGCATACTCACATCAAAAGGACCCTGTTGCACTCGTAAGGCCAGGTATCTTCATGGCCGGAAGCTTCATGGAGCCTCAGGCGATCCCGGAAAGCGTGATGCAGGCATCTGCTGCATCTGCCCAGGTGGCCTCACTGCTTAAGGATTCGAAGGGAAGCCTGGTGGAACCCAGACCTGAGTATCCGGAAAGGGATGTCTCTTCCGAGGAGGCCAGGATCGGAGTGTTCCTGTGCCACTGCGGGATAAACATAGGCAGCAAGGTGGATATCCCTTCCGTGGTCGAATACACCAAGGGTCTGGACAACGTTGTCTATGCGACCGAGAACCTCTACACCTGTTCCGAGGACACCCAGAAGAAACTTGTGGATATAATCCAGGAAGAGAAGTTGAACAGGGTCATAGTTGCAGCATGCACACCGAGGACCCATGAACCCCACTTCAAGAAGAGCCTCGCTGAAGCAGGATTGAATCCACATCTGCTGGAAATGACGAACATCAGGGAGCACTGCTCATGGGTCCATTCAGATGGTGCTCTGGCAACGGAAAAGGCGAAGGAACTGGTCTCCATGACGGTGGCCAAGTCAAGGCTGCTTGAACCCATACCTGCGTTGAAGATCGATGTTGACCAGACCGCGATGGTGATCGGGGGAGGAGTTGCCGGGATGACCGCCGCTCTCTCTCTTGCTGACCAGGGATTCAAGACACTCCTTGTGGAGAGAGAGGCAAGATTGGGTGGGGCATTGAATTCCATTCATTATACCGTGGAAGGAATAGAGGTACAGGAGCTTTTGAAGGATCTCTCTTCAAGAGCCGAGGAGCATGAGAACATCGACCTTCACATCAGGTCCAATGTGTCGAACATCACCGGATATGTCGGGAATTACACGGTCAATATAATGAAAGATGGTAAAGAGAGCGAACATACCATCGGTGCGATAATCGTTGCATCCGGGATCAAGGAACATATACCCACATCCCACGGTTACGGAAAGGATGAAAGGATCGTGACACAGCTCCGGATCGAGGATGAACTTTCGGAAACGTCCTCTCTTACGGAGGGCGAGACCTTCGTTTTTATACAGTGCGTAGAATCAAGGGAAGGCTTGAGGAACTACTGCTCCAGGACCTGCTGCATGGGTGCGTTGAAGAATGCGCTAAAGATCAAGGAACTGAACCCAAGGGCAGAAGTATACATTATCTACAGGGACCTGATGACATACGGATTCTGGGAGAGATATTACAAGCAGGCAAGGGAGAAAGGGGTTGTGTTCATGCAGTACGATATCGACAGGAAACCCGATGTCGAGATCGGTGAGAAGTTGACCGTCAAGGTATGGGAACCGATGCTCCAAGAAGAGATCGAGATATCGGCCGACCATCTGGTGCTGTCAACCGGAATGGACCCTGCCGATGGGAATCCGGAGCTAGCAAAACAGTTGAAGGTTCCACTGAACCAGGATGGGTATTTCCTGGAGGCCCATGTAAAACTCAAGCCTGTCGATTTCTCCACCAGAGGGGTGTTCCTGGCAGGAAGCTGTCATGCTCCGAAGTTCATAGGTGAGTCCATATACCAGGCCCAGGCGGCAGCGGCAAGAGCAGCTACGATACTTTCAAGCCCAACATTGGAGGCGGAACCCAACATCGCAGTTGTGGACGTGGACATGTGTTCCGGATGCAGGACATGTATCTCCTTGTGCCCCTACAATGCGATAGAATCCGTCACCGAGGTCATAGAAGGGGTAGAAGTGACGCACGCAGATATCAACGAAGGTCTCTGTCAGGGATGCGGGACCTGTGTTGCAGCATGCCCATCGGGAGCGATCCATCAGAGAGGGTTCAGGGATGATCAGATACTCGCAATGATAAAGGCGCTCGGGGCCTGTTCCCTTGGAGGTGGAAGCTGATGCCGGATTTCGAGCCTTCGGTCGTTGCATTCCTGTGCAACTGGTGTTCATATGCGGGAGCTGACCTTGCTGGGACCTCTCGATTGAAATATCCTCCGAATGTGAGGTCCATCCGGGTGATGTGCTCCGGAAGGGTGGACCCTGTGTTCGTTCTGGATGCCCTGAAAGAGGGGATAGATGGGATCCTCGTAGCAGGATGTCATCCAGGTGATTGCCATTATCAGTCAGGCAATTACAAGACCAACCGCAAGATCAAATTGATAAAGAAACTGCTCGATGAACTCGGGATCGAATCGGACAGGGTCCGGTTCGAGTATATTTCCGCATCTGAGGGTCAGAAGTTCGCTGATACGGTCACAGAGTTCGTTTTCAGATTGAAGGAGCTTGGACCGAATCCACTGAAGGAGGAATGCCAGTGAGTGAAGAGAAGTTGAAGTTCGCCTTCTACTGGGCAGCAAGCTGTGGTGGTTGTGAGATCGCCGTCCTTGATATTGATGAGGTGATACTCGATGTTGCGGCTGCTGCAGACATTCTCTTGTGGCCCGTTGCCATGGATTTCAAGTACAAGGATGTCGAGGCGATGGACGATGGTCATATCGATGTATGTTTCTTCAACGGTGCCATAAGGAATTCCGAACAGGAAGAATTGGCCCATCTTCTGAGAAAGAAATCGAAGGTCATGGTCGCTTTTGGATCCTGTGCTGTGACCGGAGGGATCCCAGGGCTTGCGAACCTGTCCGATAAGAAAGGGATCTTCGAGACCGTATATCATGATAATGCCTCCATAGAGAATCCTGAAGGAATTGTTCCCGAACCTTCCTCTCAGGTCAAGGAAGGGGAGCTGACGATCCCGGAATTCTATGATACGGTAAGGACATTGGATCAGACCATTGAAGTTGATTACTACCTGCCCGGGTGTCCTCCTCCAACAAGTTTGATCTTAACCGCAGTTACTGCGATAATCAAGGGGGAGCTTCCTCCAAAAGGCTCCATCATCGCCCCCAATAAATCTGTTTGTGATGAGTGCAGGTTCGAAAAATCCGACAAGCGCATAACAGAGATCAAAAGGGTGTATGAAGTGGAGAAGTTGGAGGATAAATGTTTACTTGAACAGGGTATCATCTGCCTGGGGCCTGCAACAAGAGGTGGATGTGATGCCCAGTGCCTCAAGGCCAACATGCCCTGCACGGGGTGCGGCGGTCCGACACCGAACTCCCTCGATCAGGGGGGGAAGATGATATCCGCCCTTGCATCCATACTTGGACTCGATGATGAGGAGAAGTATAACGATGAGCAGGTGGATGCTCTGATAGACAAGGTGGTGGACCCGGTAGGTACTTTCTACAAATACGGGCTTCCATCGGCCCTTATCAAGAGGAAGGTGATGAAGGAATGAAATCTATTGTGATCGATCCAATTACAAGGCTGGAGGGCCATGGGAAGATCAACATATTCCTCGATGATGACGGAAATGTTGCCAATGCCTATATTCAGATCCCCGAACTGCGTGGATTCGAGAAGTTCGCACAGGGTAGAAGGGCGGAGGACATGCCCCAGATCACTTCAAGGATATGTGGTGTCTGTCCTGTTGCCCATCATTTTGCTTCGACCAAGGCCCTGGATTCAGCATTCAAGGTTGAGCCTCCGACCGCGGCAAAGAAGCTCAGAGAGCTCATGAACTGCGGATATTTCATCTACGATCATACACTGCATTTCTACTATCTTGGTGGTCCGGATTTCGTTGTGGGTCCTGAGGCCCCCCCTGCCAAGAGGAACATCCTTGGTGTGATCGAAAAAGCAGGTATAGATATCGGCAAGGATGTCATCAAGCACCGGGCATATGGACAGAAGATCACTGCCATTCTCGGTGGAAAGGCGACCCATCCCGTATGTGGGCTACCTGGTGGTGTGTCGAAGGGTTTGAATTCGGAAGAGGTCAAGGATATCAAGGAGATGGGAAGGTCCTGCCTTGAATTTGCAAAGTTCACCCTTGGATTATTCGACGATATCGTACTGAAGAACAAGGATTACGTGGACCTGATAACATCCGATCCGTATCAGCTTCATACTTACAATATGGGATTGGTCGATGAGAAGAACAAGGTGAACTTCTACGATGGTGATATCCGCGTGACCGATCCGGATGGTGATGAGTTCCTGAAGTTCAAGGTCGATGATTATCAAGAGGAGATAGCTGAAAGGGTCGAAAAATGGTCCTACATGAAGTTCCCGTATCTGAAGAAAGTAGGATGGAAGGGCCTTGTCGATGGTAAGGAGTCAGGATTCTACAGGGTGGGTCCCCTTGGAAGGTTGAATGCTTCGGATGGCATGTCCACCCCTCTGGCACAGAAGGAATTCGACAGGATGTACGAGACCCTTGGAGGGAAGCCGGTCCCCTCGACACTTGCATTCCACTGGGCCAGATTGATAGAACTTCTTCATGCAACCGAACGGACACTGGAGCTTGTGGATGATGAGGATGTACTGTCTGACAAGATCCGGAACCCGGTCGGTGAGCCAGGTGAGGGATTTGGAGTTGTAGAGGCTGCAAGAGGAACATTGATCCATCATTATGATGTGGATGAGAACGGACTCATCAAGAAGGCGAACCTGATCGTTGCAACGACCAACAATGCCGGTGCCATCACGATGTCGGTCCGGGATGCTGCAAAAGGCCTTATCAAGAACGGTGATGTGAGAGAGGGATTGTTGAACAAGGTGGAGATGGCTTTCAGAGCCTATGATCCCTGCTTCGGATGTGCTACACATGCAATACCTGGACAGATGCCGTTGATAGCAAACATATACGATAAGGATGAGAAGCTTCTGAAGTCCATTAAGAGGGATTAGATGAGGACCGTTGTGGTTGGTGTGGGAAATCCGATCCTGGGAGATGATGGTATCGGACTCCATGTCGTGAAGGACCTCAAGGGCAGGGTGGATGTGGATATCAGGGAGGCCTACACCGGAGGGATGAACCTTCTCGATATCATCATCGGATATGACAGGGTGATCCTCGTCGATGCGGTATACATCGAGGATATGGAGGTCGGTGAAGTAAGGACATTTTCACTCGATGAGCTGGAGAGTGCACATTCTTCGAACCCTCATGATGCAACCTTGATGGAGGCCATCAAGAGTTCAAAGAGGCTAGGAGAAGAAAGGGTTCCTTCCGAAATCGTTCTTGTCGGGATAAGGATCAACAGGGTCGATGAGTTCAGTGATATCTTGAGTCCTCAGATATCAGGTTCCATTCCAGAAGCTGTGAAGATGGTGTTGGAGCTACTAGGTCCAAAGGAAGTATGAGGATCGTTCATTTTTCTGATCAAATGTCTTTCCGGGATCGATCATTAAAAGGAAATTGATTCCAATAGATGGCCCTGACGTTAAAT
>JAUVCN010000018.1 GCA_030595715.1 Thermoplasmatales archaeon | reverse complement strand
GACCACAGGCCGACACCGGACTTACCGGCAGGAAGATCATTGTCGATACATACGGTGGTGTGGGTTCACACGGAGGAGGAGCATTCAGCGGAAAGGATCCCTCCAAGGTGGACCGATCAGGTTCGTACATGGCGAGATACGTTGCAAAGAACATAGTCGCTGCAGGGTTGGCGGACAGAGCTGAGGTCCAGGTCGCATATGCGATCGGCGTGGCCGAACCGGTTTCACTGATGGTGGACACCCATGGAACCTGCAAGATAGAAGAAGAGAGGATCGAGAGCATCGTTTCGAAACATTTCGACCTCCGCCCGAAAGCGATCATCGAGACCCTTGATCTGCTCAGGCCTATTTACAAGGCAACGGCTTCCTATGGACATTTCGGCAGGCCGGAATTCAGCTGGGAGAACACCGATAGAAAAGAGGAACTCAGGTCTGCTGCAGGATTGTGAACAACATGAACTATCTCAATTTCGATGAACTGGATGAGAATGAACTTGCCGATCTAAAAAGATCCGGCATTGACAGGATCAACTGGGCAAGGGTCCATATGCCTGTTCTGAAGATCCTGGGTAACGAGATCAAGGCCTCCAACTCACTGAAGGACATCAAAATAGCCATGGCACTTCATACGGAAGCAAAGACCGGGGTACTGGCGCTGACATTGGCAGAAGCGGGTGCCAAGGTGAGGTTGACTTCCTGCAATCCTCTTTCCACGGACGATCCGGTGGCATATGCTCTCAAGTTCTCACATCCCAACCTCGAGGTCATGGCAAGGCACGGAATATCCAGAGATGAGTATTATCATGCACTCAACTGGGCCCTTGATATGGAACCTCATGTCCTGATCGATGACGGAGGTGATCTTGTCAAACTTGTCCACACGGAAAGAAAGGAACTCCTTGACAACGTCAGAGGCGGGTGCGAGGAGACCACCACAGGCATAATTCGCCTGAAGGCAATGGCGGAAGAAGGTGAATTGAAATTCCCCATGATGAACGTCAACGATTGTGCCATGAAGCATCTTTTCGATAACAGGTACGGAACAGGTCAATCCACCATGGACGGCATCATGAACGCAACCAACATCACCATCGCCGGAAAGAAGGTGGTGGTCGCCGGGTACGGCTGGTGCGGGCGTGGAATAGCCATGAGGATGAAAGGTATGGGAGCAATGGTCTCGATCGCGGAAGTGGATCCGATAAAGGCGGTGGAAGCCGTACATGATGGCTTTGCCGTCCAGAAACTTCTCGACCTTGCAAAGGATGCCGATATCATTGTCACGTCCACAGGATGTAGAGGAGTTGTAAGCAGGGATATCATCGATGAATTGAAGGATGGATGCATCCTTGCCAATTCAGGACACTTCGACAACGAGATCGATGTTGCATACCTCGATACTTTCGAGAAAGAAAGGGCGAGGGAACATGTACACTCATATCGTGTTAAGGGTAAAAGGGTCTATCTGTTGAGCGAAGGCCGTCTGGTCAATCTTGCATCCGGCCAGGGACACCCGGTTGAGATCATGGACATGTCATTTGCCATCCAGGCAGCCGGTGCGGAGTTGATCGCAACCCGGGAGTTCTTGCCTGCCGTTGTGGAATTCCCGAGATCACTTGATGAAAGGATAGCTTCATTGAAACTGGCGACAATGGGATTTGAAGTGGATTCTCTCTCAGATGAACAGAAAGAATATCTGACATCATGGGAAGAAGGAACTTGATCGAAAAATTACCTTCGATCGATTATTTATACACCATCAACATTATTCTGGTATTCATAGGGAGGGATATGATTGGAAGAACCTTTTTCGAAAAAGGTCCAGCAGAGGAAACCTGGTGTTTCTATCGAAAAGCTCTGGTGCGGCAGGGTCCAGGAACTCTGTGATGGCACCCGATGCACCGATTGTTATATGTTCACCATTTCCACTATTGAAAGTTCCTCCTTGCTCTCCGGTCCAACGTTGACCGATCATACGAAAATTGGCCTCGTCCGTGAAGATGATGAGTGACATTCAGCAGAATATCGGACATGAATGAGTGCATTCATATCCTTTCCCGTAACCCAAATATCCGGATCCGATCACTCTTAATAACACCTGACCGGATGATCTGAATTTTCTACACAATAAAAAAATTTTAGTATCACCCATAGTGTCAGGGACCGATGCTCTGTCTAAGATGTGGTAAAAGAGAACAGTTCGCAGACAATATATGTGAACAATGTCTGATGGATACCGTTCACCCCGTGAAGACACAACCCGTTGTCCATGGAACTGTCTGCCCAACCTGCAACCGCATCCTGAAGGGTAGATCATGGGATGAATGTGCGGGAGAGGTCTCCGATGCTGCCTGTCAGGTGGCCCTCTTATCGTTGATCAAACATGAGGATATCAGATTCCCAGAGATAGAACTCTCCGTTGACAATTACTCCGGCAATGTGTTCAGGATATCAGGTCATGCCCGGTCGAACTACAAAGGGGTATTTCTCGAGAACGATCTTTCCACCGAGGTAAGGTTGTCATTGGCCCAATGTCCATTCTGTTCGAAACGATCGGGCAACTACTTCGAGGCGATCCTGCAGATCAGGGGATTGGAGGGGCTTTCAGAAGATGAGATCGAGAAACTTCTCAATCATATAAACGACTCAACAGAGAAGATCCATCTGAAGGACCCTAATGTTTTCATCTCAAGATTTGAAAAGGTCCGGGGCGGATACGATTTCTACATGGGAGAGAACTCTTTCACGAAACAGATGGCGCAGAAGCTACATGATACATACGGAGGAGAGGCGAAATGGTCCTCATCACTGTTCGGAAGGAAAGGAGGTCGAGATATCTACAGGCATACATATCTCGTCCGTCTTCCGGGTTTTGTCGTAGGTGACTACCTCATCAGGGAAGAAGATACATTGAAGGTGATCAAGATAGCAAGGAGGATCATGGTCAGATCCCTGAAGACGTCCAGGGATGAAGCTCTGGACCATGCCGTGGCCATGGAAATGAGAAAGATGAAAAAGAACGAGATAGAAGTGGACCTCGTCATCATTTCACATGATGATACGGAGATCCAGGTACTCCATCCAACTACATTCGTAACAACGGTCCTCCTGCTCGAGGGCAGAAAGCCCGAGGGAGAGACCATAAAGGGAGCGCTGATAGAAGGTGATCTCTACCTTGTCTAGTTGATATTTATCTGATAGATCGCTGTTCTGACCTCTATCCTGTCGATGTTGTACAAGATGATCTCGAAATAATCGTTGCCATCGCCATCGACCCCGGTCGATGCTACGAAATCATTGGCCGCGCCTTCGACCAGACCTTCGGAGATAGCCATGGTCCTGATATGTGAATACCAGATATCCGCATATTCCGAGGTTACCCTGAATATTGTGGATGTTCCGGGTCCCATATAATAATCGGTCTTCTCTTCTGATACCAGAGTTGTCGATACAAGGTATGTCGATGTCCCTGTATAGCTCTGATCAACACCTTCGATGGTTGGCATCAGTATGAAAAAGATCACTTCACCCGTATTCTCGTAGTTGTTGATCAGCAGATTCGGATGACCCTTCATCACCGACGCTCCCGATTGTTCCCTGAAAAGAGCACCTCCTTCAAGTGTGATCTCCTGGTCCTCCACATTGATGTTGTTCGACGAGTATATGATACGCCCTCTACTTTGACCGTATACTACACCGGTTCCGTCGGACACTTGCATCAGGCCACCTTCTCTATCCAGGAAGATCGAACCTGTCATACGTCCAAATCCGAACATCGGACCCCCTTCGGATCCGAGAGGCATCTTGGTCGTTAATGATGTCCCTGCATCACCTCCGACCGCTAGTGTGTCCATACCGGATTTCATGTCCATGAAAGAGCCCATCACTTCCTCCAACGTCTGTGCCTCATTGTCCTTTCCCCAGGCGGGAAGGTATGTTGCGAATACCATCCCCATCAGGGAAACGATGATACCGGCTATCATTATCAAAGATACTACATTGGATACGCCGTATGTATCCTTCAGTACTCTCATATACTCACCTCCATATCCCCAATATTCAGTTTGATCGACTCGAGTGATATCAATTCAACTTCCAAAGGTCCCGATATACCTGATGGCCATGTGAGGTCGATGTCAGTACCAACTGTCAATCCGTTCAGTTGAGCTGTTGATCTCCACCATTCCTCCCAGGCTGAATTCGTATCTCCGTCATATACGAGCACAATGGTCTGCCCGGCCGATAGAACATGTGAGACATCAGAGGACCCTGCCATTCTGATGATCATCGAAATGGACTCGATCCCTGTGATCGACCACTTACTTCCGGTCATGCCATAGATATTTCCGTAGATCGCCCATGTGGATGGCCCTTTGATGATATCGATAGAAGGCGACCAGGCAACCGCGTATGAACCATATTCATCCCGGACTATACCTCCGGATTGGAAGAAAAGGTTCTGATCATGATAATAGAAATTGTTCGATTCGAACTTCAACTGTCCATTAATGGAATTGAGCAGTGATCTTGTTCCGCCTTCCTCCAGATAGATACCCATATGGTATTCATCGGAAGATGGATCAAAGGATAGTTCCCCGGATGATCTGGCCACACCCAGATATGGACTGCCATAGGTTCCAAGTGTCACACGGTTCATGATCACCATGGAATGGTCCTGGTTCTCCTGAAGGACCAGCATCGAGGACCTGGTCCTCAGCATCGAAGACTCCACGTCGGCAACATGGAGCATGTCATCCTCCTTTCCCTGTATCTCTCCCTGATCGAGGAGGAGTTTTCCTCCGACGGAAAGAAGGAGGGAAAGGAGCAGTACCGATGTTACCATCACCGCGTCTCCCTTCCGGTCCCTGACAAGGTTCTTCAATCCGCATTCCTCCTGACCCACATGAGACTGATGATTCCCAGTATGGTCAATGGAAGGAACATCCAGGTATCTATACTCTCCTTTCCGGTTCGTAAAACAGCTGATGAAGGGGAAACCTCCTCGTTGGAAGGTCCCTCCATATCGACCATCGGAGGCATTTCCATGTCCGATCTGGAGCTCTCGAGAGACTCACCATAGACGATGACATCATCCACGTAGAATCCCCTGAAGGTCGCTGCCTCGGTGGCATCGAAATGATCCGGGTCCGTATCCGTTACAACCCTGAACCTGATCGTGATCACATTACCCGTGAAACCGTTCAGATTCGTAATAAGTCGTGTCAATGATCCGGCCTCGACCCAGTTGTTCCCGGCATCTATCCCGGAGAATGACTTCCCATCCATGATCCCATCCGATGCATCGTTGAGGACCCCGGATACGGACCATGAAGACCTAACACCTAGATTGATGGCCATCCATGTATTGCCGCCATCCGATGATACCTCCACCCTGAACCCGTCGGGAGGTCTTCCAGGTGTCTGATCGAGATTGAACCTGAAATAGGCCGAGAGAGTTGCGCTCCTCGCATTTGTAAGATCGATGTTCCTGGTGTAGAGGGAGTTATCAACTCCGTCCTTCAGGTCACCACCTGAATATGCCGGATCCCCGGCATACCATGAATGGGAACCGCTGTGTGACTCGATCCCGGGTGTTGATGCCTTTATCAATTTCCAGGCATCATCTGTCAGATACTTCGATGAGTCCACCCTGTCCGATGTTATGGTAACATGAACGTCGTCGATGATCCACCCGTATCCCGTGCCTCCCTGATTGAAGAGATACTGGAATTTGACCCTTACATATTTTCCGGAGAATTCAGTCAGATCGACAGTGATCTTGTCCCAATCCATGGTTCCGGAGGATGATATCCCGTTGAAACACCATTTCATCGGTGTCCCGTGATCATCAAGGGTTGTTTCCCATGCGGATATCAGGATATTACCTGTGTATGGTTGGTCAGGCTGTGAATATTTGTAAGTAAAGGGCCCTCCCACAAAATCAGAGGTTCCGATCATGATCACACCGCCATTGCTTCCTATCTTCATATTGTATTTATGTTCGAATGAAAGTTCTGCTTCATCGACATATCTAAGGTCTATCGTCTTGGTTTCGATGTACTTGTCCCTGGCCTCAGAAACACCATCGTCCCATCTATTGTAGTTCTGAACTCCCAGGGATCCTGATCCGAAATCACCTTCGATCACTTTCACATCATCCAGATAATATGCATCAAATATAGGATCGCTCGAGCTGGTACTTGCCCTGAACCGGATCTGGAAACCATTCCATATGGCCTCATCCGGAAGCTGGATCCTCTCCCTTGTCCACGGTGTGGAGAAACAATTATTGTTGACCAGATAATAATCTGGAACCCACGTGCCTCCTGCCGTACTGGTGTATATATCCACCCATAACCTATCTCCACGCTCGGGTATTCCATTGGCTCCCGCAGTATCATCTGCTGCAGACCGCCAGTTGAATTCCAGATAGGCTTCCTGGTAGAGTGATAGGTCAATGACCGGGGTCTCCAGATCATCCCTGTATTCGAGTTCTATGGATATGGGTGTTGAATTGAAGGCCGTCTTGGAAGGATCCGGGTCACCGGTCGTTGCCCATCCGGCGACGTTCAGATCCGCTATCGATGTAAATCCATCAAAACTCTCATCGAAGATGGTAACACCTCTGGCAGCCCTGGTCTCATCCTCCAAACCTCTGGTCGCTGCTTGAGAGAGGTCCTGAATGATACTCCTGATGGTCTCGTAGATCTTGTTCAGATCTTCTGCGTCGTTGGCATAGAAATAATATGGGCCCTCATCCCACGGTTGAGTGCACATCGACCGCAGTACGTTTTCATCCCCATCTACCAGTCTGATGGTGAAAACGAATATCTTCTCCTCTGTTGACGGAGAATCGTCGTATTGGTCCCTGACAGCCCAGAAATCTGACAATCTGTTCGTACTTGCCGTATCCTCGCCATCGGTCAGGATCACAACGGCCCTGACGACCTGGTTCTCGCTTCTGGCATTGGCCCCCATATATCGAAGTGCATCGATACCGGCGTCATAAAGTGCTGTTGAACCTGAAGAATCTATCTCACCGATGGATGATTTGGCATCGGTCTTCTCGCTGGTCAGACCCATGACCATGTTGACACTGCTGTCGAAATCGAACACAGCAACCTGGTCCTCATCATACATGTTGTCGATGAAATTCCTCGCTGCACTCTTCCTTACATTGTCGGGATCGTTGTCGTCATAGTCCTCACCCATCGACCCGGATGAATCGATGACCAGGGCCACGTCAACGGCTTTTTTAATGCTGCCCGAACTTTCATGCATGAAATATGAGTTGGGAGAACTCTTGTACTGCGCCTGGATATGTGGATTCTCAATATCATGATTGAGATAGAAACCATCCATTGTCAACCATTCATTTTCAATATTGACATATGTCGGTTCATCCATATAATCAAGTTTTCCCTCACCGTTTATCATTATCTCTGTTGATTCATGTCCCCAGTTCTCTGATCCGTTCTCCATATCATCCCAGAAGAAGAAGATCTCCTTCTCCTTGAAAGGAGCGTTGTTGATTATATCGAAGACCTCATCATAATCATCATATCTATCGATCCATGCAACGAGGGTCCTGTCTCCGGCATAGAGAGGGGTCCAGATCGCCTCCAATGTGGTCGTAGTATCGGGGTCCAGATATATATTCTCGGATTTCACAAGGGTATTCCCATCCGTGAACCTCACGGTTCCACCACCCGCTACCCCACCCAGGTTGGCTATCTCCAGCTCTATCAAATAGGAGTTTCCCAGAACCGGATTGTCATTATCGAATGACATCAAGCAGTTCCTCGATAGGATCTCCGACTGGTCTTCGGGGGTCCCGAACCAATGCATCGATAGGTAGAGCGTCTCGTAAAGGGCTGTCTCGACGGATGACCTTTTCATGGTCGTCATGTCAAATGAGTGGACGATGGTGTGGAAATAATTGTCCGTGGACCCATTCATCATATGGAACTGAGTGGTCACGGGATAGTATTCATCATCATCGACAACAAAGTAGAGTCCGGGAATAAGCTCTCTTCCTTCACTTTCAAGTTGTGCAGGAAGCGGGAGACCGGTGTATTCGAAATTGGCATTGAAATGAACAGGCCAGTAATCGACCCCCATGAACACATCCGATATTATATCTCCCTCTCTCAATCCGAACAGATTATCACCGGTGCCTGCAGATGTCGCTCCCGCAGGGTCGAGGCCGAGATAATCAGTGACGAAATCGGCAAGGTCCCTTGAGCCTTCCACATCGAAGACGGTTGAATTGAAATATATCAGTTCATCATAGAAACCCTCACCGATGAACATGAGATTCTCGTGATGATCGACATCAAGGTATTCCGCCTCGTCGTACACACCATCCAGATACTTTGTTATCCCATACATATCGGAAACCGTCAATGCTTCCGGTCTGTTCAGGTCCCGCTGGCCGGAACTACCGGTCACCCATAGAATGGAATTGTACCTCTTGAGATCGAGGATCGAAAGGCCGCTATCATAGGTCCAGTCCACACCATCGTAGCTGTTAAGAACGGTATGGACCTCGTAATCATATTCCAGGTCATCGAGAACATCCGATATGATCTCGGAAGGTTCTCCGTTCGAATAGGTATATGTCTTACCTGCTTTCACGGTATTGGTCGGTGGACCTACAACGAAATTATCTGATGAGAAATCATCATCCACCACCAGGATATTATTCTGGGTCACGAATGATGTTATCGTCGATGTGGAGTATGTGATATCGTTGTTGTCCTCTGATATCTCCGACATCAGATGATAGGGGTCGACCACCACCCTGAAGGCGTAGGTCCCAACACCAACTGCAAGCCAATACTTGTAAACATACTCCTCCCCACCATTTCCTGCCAGACCACTGATATCCTTTGGATTGGAGTAAGGTTCGGTGGTTCCGTTGTTCGTCGGGTCAGGGATCCCGGTCGCCACGGGAAGCTCTATACCGTTCGGTCCTGTAACATAGAACATTACCGATGTGGACTCGGGTGCATGTCCATTGTTCCTGACAGTTGCTTCGATAAGTATGGTGTCCAGATATTTCGGTAGATTATCATCATCGATCGGGTCCGATATCCATGTGAAAACACCTGGTGACTGCTCAACTTCTTTCATGATCGAAAGTTCCATCTTGGTTATTGCAAGGTCCCTTCCCACATTGATCTGCCAATCATACCATCGGAGGAAACCGGCGATCAGGTCGATCTTCTCATTAAGATACGTGATCTGCTTCACATCGAATCCGATCAGAGCGCATTTGTATTGTAGGCTATAATTCCCCAAAGGTGCGGAATAGCTCCTGATGGTATTGACGTAATCCGTCCCATCCAGGGGGAATTCGGAGAAATATGTCAGAACTCCCTGGGCCGGCTCGAATCCCACCCCTCCTGGAATGAAAATATCCCTGGGGAGATAAAACTGGCTCAATCCGTTGCCTGCTATCTGATCGTCAAGGATGATCTCGAATAACGAATCATCCGGTTCCTTCGGCGTCAGACCTCCAGCACCATTATCGATACCGTAAAGTGTGGTATCCGTGGAGTTGATATCCTGATCGTTCACCAATCTCGATATCCCCAGGTATTTGTACACGAAATCGCTGGCAGCCTGATATTCGGAAAGTGATCCAATGCCAGAATCTGAAAGTGGGTCTCCTCCGTTGAAATTGATGGAGAGTCCTTCCAGAGGAGATTCTCCGATAAGGAGGAAATATTTCCGTGCATCCAGATATTCCATGATCTCTTGGATATTTCCCCGATATTCGCTCGCATTCGGATTGTTCGTCAACGGATCTTCATCGTAACCCGTAACCCATATCACAATATCATAATCTTCCAGCGCGGGGGCAGGGTTGTCGAATTGCACGTATGAGAACGCAGGTGCATCCCTATCAAGCCCATCATCTTCCACTGTCTGTGGTACGAATATAGTGTCAACGGTCACACCGGACCCTACCAGGGCCTCGATCACGGATGAGGTCATATCACCGGAAGACCCGGAGGACGAGCTATCATCATCCACGATCATGATCCTGGGAAGGACCTGAATGTTACCAAGGGCGAAATTATCACCATTGTCATCACCGTTCTCGATCGCTATCCCTTCAAGATGTCCGGCATTCTCGTATACATCTATGGCAGCATATACCCATTGTTCACCACCAGGAACATCGACCCTTGCCTCCAGTGTGAAATAGTAAAAGAAATAAGCACCAGGAAGAAGGGTGATATTGGGTACGATACAGGTCGGGAATTCGATATCATAATTGAGGGATTCCGAAGGTACCTCACTCTTCCATTTCCCATAATTCGCCATCGAATCGACCCTCCAATCATATGATACGGTACTTATTGATACATTCACCTTGGGCTGCCAGGTGGATACGATAAGATGGACCCCATGCTCTGGAAGGATCGATTGGTCCCCGGAGTTCTGAATGATCACGGTAACCGTAACTTCCTCTCCGGAATTTGGAGCTTCATTGCTGAACGATATATCGTACAGCCCTGGATCGGGACCGAATATCGGAACCGGTGTGATAAGCTTGTCAACGGTAAATGCCCTTTCCACGTAATTGTTCCTGTAATCGATCTCACCTTGATAATGCGGCACTATCTTCACATTGAGAGAATGGAGACCCAGGGTCCTTGGAAGAACCGATGTGGCGGTCCAGTTGAATTCAAATTCCATTCTGTCACCTGTCTCCATTATCCCGAAATTTGCGTGTCCATCCGGAACATAGTGGCCATCTGTTCCACCGTAATCGAGGTCCAGATCATAATGTTCTATCGTAAGTGCTGTGAATAATAGATCATCCATTCGATCGTACAATCTCAGATTCTCCACGAGATGGTTACCCTCATCAGAGAAATAGACAGATGTCATATCAGAACCGAAATTCGTCACCTCAACACGGATCCTGTAGGTACCGTAATCGTTCAGCTTGGTGATCGATACACCATCAGATCTCAGAAAGGTCACCTGTGTGACCGCAAGGTCCGGTAGTCCCGAGGCAATGGCCGTCTTCGCCATTGAGTTCTTCAGGATCACCACGGGTTTTCCACTGTTGAGTATCGAAGTGATCACCAGATCGAATGAATCATCCACACCGGATAGATCAATGGAAAGACCTTCACTCGCCGACCAGCTCTTATCATTAGTACCTGATAACGTATAGTAGGAATCACGATGGACCTCTCCATGGGTCCCATCCGTTATGATTATCATCGTATTGGACCCATCAAGGATATCCCCTCCGCGATGGGTCAGTATGAGGTCGGTTCCCTGAACTGTAGCCCATATATCAGAATAAATGCCCTCTTCTCCCTCTTCGATGCTGTTGGCCCACAAGGCTACAAAACCGGCAAGTGATATCGATATCCCAAGCATCAAGACTGTGCCAATTGCTTCGGATACACCACTATTCCTTCTTCCTTTCAACCTCTTGGGTCCACTAAGATCCTTTCTCATTCGACCACCTCCTGCATACGTTCAGTTCCTTTCCCCTTACGTTTCCTTATCAGATTTTTGATGGATATCATCGTTAATATGAGTGCAAAGAGGACCACCAACGAAATGGATGTTCCTCCGGCCATGGTCTCGTTGGTCATGTCATGATGTATCCCATTCAACTCATCGAAGGACCCTTCCGCTCCTGATGGAGAGATATCCTCCTTTGAGCTTCCTACATATCCTGACGATCCTTCGAAGACTGGAACATCTTTCATCTCATTCGAAGGTCCTTCCATCATAAATGGAATGATATCATCGTTCGAGCTTCTTGTTGATTCCAATGATTGTCCGTAGACCACGATATCATCGATATAGACGCCTTTGGGTTCGGAGTCGCTCTCGAAATGGTCCGTTTCGACATCGGTTACGATCCTGAATCTGATCCTAATTGTATTTCCCAGGAATCCGCTAAGATCGGTCGTCAGCCTGGTCATCGTGTTGGCATTCACCCATCCACCCCCCTCATCGATACCGGTGTATGATCTCTTATCCTCGAAACCATCACCATCATCCGGTTCGGAACCACTTACACCCCACGCTGCTCTTACACCCATGTTCAGCGATATCCATGTCAAACCGCCATCAGTGGAAACCTCTACCCTCAAACAGTCGGGTGGCATGCCCGCTTCCTTGTCGATGTTGAATTTGAAGTAAGCTGAAAGCGTCGCGCTCTTTGCATTTGTAAGATCAATGCTCCTGGTATAGAGCGAATTATCAACTCCATCCAGAAGATCCCCATCCTTGTTCTTCATATCACCAGCAAACCAGGAATGGGCCCCGCTATGGGTATTTCCTGAAAATTCCGATCCCGTGAGATATGTCCACATATCAGGATTGAAGACACCAACAGCAGTGGACTCCGTCCTGGAAACCGAGATCCGGACATCATCAATCCACCAACCATTCCCTGTCCCTCCCCCATATTGAACGTAGCAGAACCTGACCTTGACCATTCCGCGATAATCTTCCGGAACATGGTCCAGAAGGTCAACTTCCACGTAGTCCCAGGTGAACCTGCCATTACCGGATGTTCCACTCCATCCCCAGACAATATCATTGTCGAATGAATCCTTCCGTTCCACGGAAAGGTAGAGATTATCATTGTAATGGCCCTTGGATGGAATGATATACTTCCAGTCCCAATCATCGTTCCCGATGCCGTTCCCGTTCGAATCGACATCCGGGTCCCGATAACCGACCTCCATGTAAGCTCCGTTCGATCCACCTACGAAGTCAAACTTATGCCATAGTGAGACCATGGCCTGTGAAGAGCCCAATATGGAAACCGTTCTTGTCACTGCGGTCTTGTTGGAATTATCCTCCTCCGGATCAGCGTCGGCCCTCGTCATTTCGAGGGAAGAACGGGTCATTGAACCTTGATCGGCGATCAATTGACCCAGTGTCTTGAACACATCGGCCAGATCGTCTGCTGATGGAGCGTGGAAATACTGCGCTTTCGATGTATTTGCTATTCTCCAGAGATTGTATTCCAGGGTTCCTGATTCCTGGCATCCGCTTCCCGTGCAGACCGCATATGTGGTATCCAGTGTATACTCTGCAGGCCTGGTTGTCCTTACCGGTTCATATGGCGGATCATGGCCTTCCACTCCAAGGCCGATCGTGTATATCGGGATATCCGAATAGAGAAGCCCGATCCTTGTTCTATCTATTGCTCCACCGTGTTGAAGGGCCCATACCCATTCGGTAGTTCCTGCAGGGTCGGACCAATCCAGCGTATACTTTCCGAAATGTCCATTATCGTAACTTTGAGTTCCGTCGGCCATATCATCCCAGGGAGCCCAGGCATCGGAACCTGCTTCCAGTTTCTGATATCCAAGAGTACCCCTGTCCGATGCCTGAACATCCGTTCCATCGGAAAGGACTATGACGGTCGGATTGAGGTCCGGATAGTAGGAGGAATAGTATGAGATATCCTCGTATGCTCCACCTATGGCATCCCATAGTATCGTTGTGCCGGATGGATTCGACATGGAATCAATCTCGTTCCTTATCAGCTGTCTACCATCTATTCCTCCATGATCATCTCCCAATCGAACAGGTAATCTCTTGATGCTGGTTGCAACACTACTGCTCGAGTATGAGATATCATCATCAGGACCGGAAAACCTTCTTTCAAGATTTCCGGCAAAATCCCATATGGAGATGACGACCGAATCGTTGCTCAACTGGTCAAGGAGGATCTTGGCTGCATCTTTTGCAGATTCCAACCAATTGGTAACTCCATCGCTAGCATATCGACCGGTCATGGAGGCCGAGTCATCTATGACAATGGATAACAGGACATTGGCGTTGGATCTTGTCACACCCTGTGCCTCTTTCAAATAGAAAGAATATGGCGCGCTATGGCTCTCGTTATCGGTGGTTTCCATACCAACGCTCAGAGTATCGTCCCATTCGGAGATCACATTTGTGTCCACATCGGGTATCAGAGGATCCATGAAATCGACCGGTGATTCACCATTCAATAGCATAATGGTCGCATCATGGTCCCAGTTGTCGGTCCCTGACTCCAGGTTATCCCAGAAAAAATAGATCGTCCTTCTCTGCCTGGGTACATTGTTCATCGTGTCAAAGATCTCATCATAATCATTGAAATGGTCGATCGAGACGGTGAACTCCCGTGTTCCGGCATAGAGCGGGGTCCATATGGTCTCAAGTATCGTTGACTGGTCGGGATCGAGATAGACGTTAATGGAGTTGACCAGTGTCCCTCCGTCCCTGAAACGAACGGTTCCACCACCTGGGGCCCCACCCAGGTTTATTATCTCTACCACTACCAGATAGGAATTTCCGATGACCGGATGATCGTTCTCAAAGAATATCTTGGTATTCCGCCCCACAAGTTCCGGTTTCTCTGACGGTGTCTCGAACCAGTGCATGCAAAGGAACATGATCTCATTTAATGTGGTCTCGAGCAGATCATGATCCGATGCTCCTATCTGCCATGAATGAGTAAGCGTTCTGAAGTGATTGCTAACAACCTCGTCATGATACGAGTATTGACCGGATATCATACGAATGGTGCGTGTGGAATCGTCTATGGTGTACAGACCCGGTGTGAACGTTTGCATATCAGCATCTATCCCGGGATCTGCAGTGATCGAAGAATGATCGAACCTCATATCGAAATCATCTGTCAAGTACTGGATGCCGACGAAGATATCCTCAAGGAATTCACCATATGGGGGACCATAGGCCAATCTGGCAGTTCCTTCAAGCGGATCGGAAGTTGCGATCCCGAGATATTCCATGATGAATTCATCGACGCTCATCGAGGCAGTGACCATCTCATCACCGTAAGTGGTCAGTTCAGGGATCAAACCCTGACCTATGAACATCATGTTCTCATTGTGTGTTACAGGAAGATAGTCAGCTTCCGGATAATTCCCATCCAGATAGTATGAGATGGACCTGATATCATTATCGGTCAATGTCTCTCTTTTCACCGGACCGGCCCTGTCCCCTGTATCCCCGGTGATCCATATGATCGAATTGTATCTCTTTAGATCGATGATCGAAAGTCCGCTATCATATGTCCAACCTTCACTTGCATTGAACGAGTTCCTTACAATATGGACCTCGTGATCGATATCCATCATGGTGAGGGATGTATTTATCAGCTCACTGGGTTCTCCGCCTCTCGATGAATAATCGATCACCCTTGTTCCCTTCATTCCCTGGGTTTCACCACCCCAGTCAAAATTATCATCAGATGAATCATCATCGACTATCAGAACATTGTTCTGGGTAACGAACGAAGTGATCGTGGAGGTGGAATATGAGATATCGTTGTTCTCTTCTGATATCTCCGAAACCAATTGATACGGATCAACTACCACCCTGAACTCGTAACTTCCCACTCCCACAGCAAGCCATAGCTTGAAGATCTCCTCTTCACCGCCCGCTCCGGGGATCGAGGGGACATCATATGGATTCCCGTAGATCTCCCTCTCTTCGGTCCTTGGATCCGGTATTCCAGGTGTTATCGGAAGTTCGACCCCATCCGGTCCCTTTACATAGAATATCACGGAGGATCCATCCACAGAAGGTCCATTGTTACGAACTGTAGCTTCGATAAGGATGGTATCAAGATATTTTGGAAGATTATCATTGGTCACAGGTATCGGTTCCCAGACCGTCGTTCCACCGTCGATGACCTCTGTAATGATGGACATCTCCATCTTCGTGATCGCCAGGTCCCTTCCCACATTGATCTGCCAGTCGAACCATTTCAATACGGTGGCTATCAGATCGATCTTCTCGTTCAGATACCGGATATCCTTGATATCGAATGAGATAGAAACGGATCTATACTGCGAATTTGATTGGTTTGCATCGGGAGTGGAGTTCGATCTGACAACACTGTACCTTGGAGGGAGGGTAAGCAGATCCGCCTCCGTCGATAGCACACCTACCGGTGTTTCGAATCCAAAGGATACGGGATCGAACTCGCTGCGGATCGTAAATAGGTCCATTTCCGGATCGTTATCCGGACCCTCACGAAGAGTGATCGAATAATTGGCACCTGGGGTCAATCCTCCTTCGTCAGTATCCGATCCAACAAAGTGGGCTCCCTCTCCGCCTGGCATATCGATACCGGTATCGACCTTCTTGATACCCAGATAATTATATAGAAATACGGAAGCATTCTCCGCATATGGTTCCTCGGCCGGAGGCAAAGCTGGTACCGGAAAGGTGTTTCCGGAACCGAAATGCGATGCCAGTCCTCCGAATGGTCTCGATCCAACGATCATCAAATAGCCGTTGTCATCCATGAATTTCATCATTTCCTGAATATTCCCTCCACCAGGATCGGAGATATTATTTGTCAATGGGTCCGCTACATACCCTGTTACCCAGATCACGACATCGAAATCCTCCATGGAAGCTGTAGATATTCCATCCTGTTCATAGGAAAAAGCAGGTCCATCCCTTTCAACTCCGTTGTCCATGATCCGATCTGTCTGAAATAGAGTGTCTATCTTTATACCAGATCCAACCAATGATTCCAGAACCGATGATGTCATATCATCATCAGATCCGGTTGCTACATCATCATCATCCACCAGAAGGATCCGTGGCAGGACCTGTATAGAACTGAGAGCGAAGTTATCGTTCGTAGAATCTCCGTTGATGATCGGTATCCCTTCCTGATGATCAGGTTCATCATACACATCGATAGCAGCATAGATCCATTGCATTCCACCTGGAACATCCACTCTCGCTTCGAGTTCGAAATAGAAGAAGAAATACGCACCGGTAAGAAGCGCAATGTTCGGAACCACACAGGTTGGGAACTCATCATCATAGAACAGAGGGATATGGTCCACTGTGCCCCTCCAATCGCCTTCATGACCTGCAAAGTCGCCCCTCCAGTCGTAAGAAACTGTACTGACACTCTGATGGATCTCCGGTTTCCATAGAGACACAACCAGCGAAACCCCGTCCTCTGCACGAATTGGTTGATCACCTGAATTTTGAACGATCACGGTAACGATCACCACATCTCCGCTGTTCGGAGCATCATCGCTGAATGTCACACTGTATATTCCCGGATCGGGTCCGAAGAATGGTATCGGTTTCAATAATTTGTCAACCTTGTATTCCCTCTTGACATAATTATTGCTGTAATCCCTTTCACCCTCCAGGAACGGAATGATCTTTACATTCAGTGTATGCAATCCCAGGGTCCTTGGGTCCATTGTTGTCCTTCCCCAGGTGAAATATACTTCAATGGTATCCCCATTGAGGAGTCTTCCGAATCCACCATTACCGGGATACAATGTGGTCGTTCCTCCATTTGTATAATGGACAGCAACGATACCACTGAATTCAAGTTCATCCGTTTCGTCGAACAGACGGAGATTGTTCAGTGTATTATCACCGCTTACAGAGAAATGTGGGCTTGACATGTCGCTTCCGAAGTTCATGATCTCCACAAAGAAGATGTATGTCCCGTCATCATTGATCCTCGTTACCGGGACCGAATCTGAATTCATTATTGTCACACGTGTGATAGCTAGATCGGCAAACGCTGAAATGGAAGAGGACCTTACCAATGAATTCTTCAAGATGACCGTTGTGACACCGGTGTTCTTTACCGCTGTTACAAGGATCTGGAATTCATCAGGGATACCGGATACATCCATGGTAAGCTCTTCTCCGGTGGTCCATGACCCATCAGTGTCTGCGGACAGGGTTTCATAATCGTCGGAGGATATCTGAACGTTCGAGCTGTCAAGGAGAGTTATCAAGGTGGTAACACCTTCAAGACGATCCCCACCCCGATGGATCAGGACAAGATCATCTCCTCTTATATAGGCCCACAGATCGACGATAAGGGCTTCATCACCCTCCTCGATCTGAGAGGTCCAGAGAGCGATACCGCCAGTCAATGTGATAGAGATTCCAAGCAGAAGGACCGTACCTATTGCTTCGGATACTGCCTTGAGATCGGCTTTCTTACCTGATCCTCTGGATGAAAGTTTCTGCATAATATCATCTCTCATCGAGATGAGCTGAAGATGTACTATATAATAGGAGAATGGGTAATTACCACTTGTTTACCATTTAATCCCATTCATTTTCGAGATCATCATCTTCTTCATCATGGAGGTCACCGATGTCCATATCGAAATCCGAATCGGAGACATACTCGTCATATCTCTCCCTGACCTCGAGATCCAGAAGGACCTCTTTCACCTTGTTGATCTTGACCATATGTTCCCTTGCATCTTCTTTCGAGATCTGCCCATTCAGGGCGACAGTGTCCGGATGATAGAAAGCCGCCAATTTTCTGTATTTCTTCTTGATCTCGACCTCTGTGGCCGTCTGATCAAGACCTATGACCTCGTAGAGATCATAGTCGAAATCGAAACCTTCGGTTTCTATCACTGCTTCCGCACCCATTTCTAACTCGGCTTCCTGAGCTTCCGTCATGTTCTGAAGGATCCTTCTCGCTGTATCCTCGGCCTGACTCCGATCCATTGACCGATCCTCATCGATGATGAAATCATCCCTTCTCCTATCCCTTGACTTCTTGGATATCAAAATGATGATTATCACCATGGGGATGAAAACAAGCAGGACTGCCACCGGGATCACGATCAGATAGAAGTTCTCATCATCCATGAACTTCTCGATAATGCTCCTTTCATCAATCTCTACGGGTGCCATGGTAACGTTAATTTCGAATGAAGCCTCGACCTTGACGAACCCATCGAAAACGACTATTCTGACAGTATGAAGGCCAGGTTCCACATCGAACAGGGGTTTACGGAAATCCTTCAATGTTGAAAGCGCATCCGAATCATCGAGATACCACTCATATTGTAGATTATCACCATCTTCATCAGAGGCAAATTCGGAACCATCAAGGTTCAGGGATTGATTGTCCATGAGCTCCATATCAATGTTTTCGGCAGAGATATGGATGACAGGTGCGACATTGATGTGTACCGGAAATTCGATCGAGATGTTCAGATTCCCCAGTTCGTCCTTCACCCTGAACTGGACCATTGTTGAGTCCTTTCCCGGTTCACCTATAGCGTTGCCGGTGAAGAATACCGATCTTGCATTTTCCTTTTCAACAACATCATTCCAATCGGTCCAGTTTCCTGCCCTGGTCCAGACCCTGTATTGAGCGGTCGATCCATTAACGAGAACCCCTGATTGTACGGGTCTGTCCGTTACGGTAACGTTCCATTCGAATTCCACATCACCCAGTTGCTGGTTCTTTGCAGGTTTGATCATGTCGATCTTGGGACCCAGTCCATCGATGTCGATGGAGAATGTCCATGTTTCAAGACTGTATAACCATTCATCCCTTATCTCCGGGATATCAATGGTCAGATCGATCGTTCCCGTTTCAAGTTCGGAGATGATCACTTCGGCAAGATAACCTGAACCTTTGAACGTCGTATTGAATCGAATGTCGCCATACCCAACGATCGGAGAGATCTCGGATGGAACTGGCTGAAGCCCTGAAAAACGGTCCGAGATGTCATCATACTGGAATGATATACCTGTAACCGAAACCACTGAACCCGAAAGGACAGCCTCACCTGTCCCTACCTGTCTTCCCAATGAATCGATGACCATTATCCTGTCTGTCAATGGTTCAAGTTTTCCATGTATCTCGAACCTGAGGAGATTCGCTGAATCCAATTCCAGACCTGTCCCATTGGACCAGATCTCCGGTGTGAGCTCCACAATGGGATCATGGGACCAATTGAGATGGACCCAGATCTTGAATGTCAAAGTAAGGTTCACACCACGTTGGAGGACGATCAGAGGGTCCTTGACATCAACCAATCCAGACGTGTCCAGATTGGTAAGCTCCTCGGTGGAGGGAGTAAATTCGAACAGCTCTTGGACCGTGGTCCCGTATCCCATCTTCACCATTGCCCGATCAACACTCTCTATCCAATCTACGAAGGTAAAATTGCATGTGTACCATCGATGACCGGCCAGAAGTATATCATCCGAGTCTCCCTCGCCATCGATGTACCCGATATAGTCCACATTGGAACGGGTAACCTCAGAATCAACATTCATCCCTTCCATGACCAGGAACAAAAATAGGGATGCTGTCAAGATACCGAATACAAGAGTCCGGTCCAGTCCAGCACTGAACGAACGGTTACCCTGTTCTTTCATGGAGTGTCAAACCTTGTTGTCTTTAAAAACTTTATGTCATTAACTATAACATATGGAATTTTGAAATTCGCTTCCAAATAAAAAATGAACAAAACGTATTAAAATGGTCTGTCATATAGGTCCCATGGTCCTGGGTCTTCCCGGTACGCATGAGTGGTGATTCATTTGAATGGAACCGGGGTTATCAAGAAAATATTCACCTGCCCTTTCTGTCAAAGCAAACTGAGAGCGGAAGTTGCACCTTCGCCTAAACTATACAGTTGCAGGACCTGCCAGGGGATCTTCACTGTTCTTCCAAATTCAGACATTGTCGAAGGAGATGTTAGAAAGACCCATACCCACAAGGACGATGGGGATACATTGGCGCTTCTTGACATGATCTCCAATGATCTCAAAGAAAAAGAAAA
The DNA here is from genome assembly GCA_030595715.1 of Thermoplasmatales archaeon. GTDB lineage: Archaea > Thermoplasmatota > Penumbrarchaeia > Penumbrarchaeales > Penumbrarchaeaceae > Penumbrarchaeum. The sequence continues at coordinate 15,214 of JAUVCN010000018.1, read as the reverse complement.
GGATGGAAAGGAAACCACCAATGAAGAAACTCAGCTATACAGGTCCATAACCGATCAACTATCGTCCATTATGAAAAAACAGCAATCGTTAGAGGAAATGGACATCAATCCAGAAAATTACATGATCATTGAAAAGGAGAACCAGAACCTGAAGAAGGAAATGATCAAACTTCAAAAAGATAACAAGGACCTGCGATCCCATCGTGTTGGGATCGAAGGCCTGAATACTTCAAAGGAGCTTCAAGAACAGATCAAGCAGCTCAGCGATAGAATGGTGTCTCAGGCCAATATCATCTCGAACCTATCCAACGAGAACCAGGACCTATCCGAGAAGTTGAACGAGGTCATGTCAGGTGAAGAGGACAAGGAAGAAGAATTGAATACACAGCTGAATGAAAAGGGAGAGAAGATCATTCGTCTCAAAGAGGAATTGGAACTCGGATCGAAGAAATTGGATTCGGTTCTCCGTGAATTGGATAAGAAGGCCGAAGAGAAAGGGCAGTTCAGAAAGGAACTGGATGAGTACAGGGAAGAGCTCGAAGAAAAGGCCATATCCATGGCCAAAGAGAGTGAAGAGCTTGAAAATAATAAAGAGAATAAAAAGGAATTGGAAAAGATAAAAGTGGGCCTTTCATCCTGGGAATTGGAAATGGATGAGAGACAGATATCATTGAACCAGACGGAAAAGGACCTCTCCATTCTAAGAGGCAACCTCAAGCAGATAGAAGAATTGGCCGATGTCGTTGTTCAGAATAAGAATGAACTGAAAGACAGAGAAGATGAAGTTATTCGCAGGATCGACGGCATCAATATGGAAAAGATCAAGGTCGAAAAATCACAAAAGGATCTGGACCAGAAGGCAGGCAAGATAAGATCAAAAGAAAAGCTTATCGAAGATCGGTCCTCCAGCCTGGAGAGATCCTCCCTTGAAGCTGATGAAAGGAAAAGGAAGATGACCGAGAAGGAAAAAGAGATAGAGGAACTGGAAAAGCAGTTCCATGAGAGAGAAGAAAAGATCATATCAGCGGAAGATATCCTTAGATCAAGAGAAAATGGATTGGATGAAAAACATAATGAATTGAATGGAAAGATATCAGAGATCTCGGAGAAGGAAAAGGAACTTGATAGGGGATCGGCCAAACTCGAAGAAGGTAAAGGTAAGCTTAGGGAAAAATTGAAAGAGGTCCAGGAGAAAAGATCCAACCTTGATGAGTGGAAAACACAGCTTGCCACAAATGAACAGGAGCAGAAGTTCAAGGAAGATGAATTGACAAAGAGAACGAAAGAGATGAATGAAAGAGAGAAACAGATCGAACATAGAGAATCGAGATCTTCCGATTTCGACGACAGATTGAAGAAGCTCGGTATCAAACTCAAAAAGCAGAATATTTCCGTTGATAAGAAAAAGAAAGAACTTGATAGCCAGGAAAGGTCCATCTCCGAAAAGACATTCAGCCTTGAAAAGGCCCATAAGGAATGGGAAACATATTCCAAGAGGACCGAAGAACTGGAAAGCCTTCTGGAAGCCACCAACATCGAGCTTGATGGAAAAAGAGAACAGAACGATGACAAAAAGAAATTCCTTGAGAACTGGGAGAATACCCTTAATGAAAAGAGTGGATCCCTCGATAGGAGGGAGAAAGATATGACCGAAAAATGGGAAAAGATAACAGCCACTCTGAAGGACACACGGGAGAAGGTAAAACGTCAGCAGATCATAGCCACACCTGGCGGTCCATCCGAGGATGAGCTGGAGAGAAGGATCCAGGATCAACATAAGATCCTGAAAAAGGAAGAAGAAAAGATCAATAAACTTGTGAAATGATATCTCGATCATCAGATGGAGGGAGCCAATTGACGGAGGAAAATGGGAGCAATGGTAATAAGGACGGTCTAGAGGCAATGAAGAAGATCCTCAGAGATAAATTGAAGGAAGTCGGTTCCAGGGAGGAGGAGGTCGCAAAGAGGGAGAACGAAGTGGAAAAGGCTGCCAAGAAATGGACGGAATATGGAGAGACATTGAAGAACTATCAAACAGACCTCACCACACAGCAGGAAGCTCTTCAAAAGGAAAAGGATGAACTGGAACAGAAACCGGAAGAACCCGCCTCTAATGAAGAACTGGAAAAGACCAAACAGCAGCTGGAGAACATGCAGGGAGCCGTCATGAAGCTGCAAGAAGAGAACCAGAAGCTGAAAGAAGCTCCACCGGTGCCTGATACGTCCGAGATAGAGGAAAGGGAAAATGGTCTGAAGCTCAAAGAAGAAGAACTTGATATGAAGGATGCAGAGATACAAGAGGCATCCAAGAAATGGACGGAATATGGAGAGACATTGAAGGACTATCAGGCAGACCTCACCAAACAGCAAGAAGCTCTTCAAAGGAAAAGTGATGAGATGCAAGAGGCATCTGAACAGGAAAAAGAACACCTTACCGCTGATGAGATAGAAAAAAAGGAACAGGCTCTGAAGGATTACAGGGAAAATCTCGAGGACCTGAGCACACTGCTCGAACAGAAGAAAGGAAAGCTTGAGAAGCGTGAGCTCGATCTGGACGAGAAAGAGCAGAAAATGGAGGAGCTCAACTCCCGGGAAAGCGACATTCAGAGAAGGGAGGAAGAGATCGAAAAAAGCTGCAAGGAAGAGACAGGGATCGATGAGAAACGATCCGTGGAGCTACAGGAACAGGTGGATAAGCTCCAGACGATCATTGTTAGGATCCAACAGGAGAACAAGCAGGTAAAGGAACAGCTAGGATCGGAGAAGGAGTTTGCCGACCTGGAGCAAAAGAAAGAGGATCTCGAGCAGAAAGAAAACGAGATCGATGAAGCTTCCAATAAATGGAATGAATATGGAGAGACACTTAAAAAATACCATTCCGACCTGCTTTCTGAACATGAGGACCTCGGAAAACAGAGAGAAGAGTTCGAAACGAAGAAAGCTGAACTCATTGAAAAGGAGGGAGCTCTGGAAAGTAATGAGATAACTGCCTCCAACGAAGAACTGGAGAATACCAAACAGCAGCTGGAGAACCTCCAGGGGGCCGTTATGAAGCTTCAGAAAGAGAACCAGAAGCTCAAGGAAGCTCCGCAAGGACCTGATATGTCCGAGATAGAGGAAAGGGAGAATGCTCTGAAGCTCAAAGAAGAAGAACTCGATATGAAGGATGCAAAGATACAAGAAGCATCCAGGAAATGGACAGAATATGGTGAGACACTCACAAAGTATCAAGAAGAACTTGCATCCCAGCAACAGGTGATAAAGAAGGATGCAGAGGATCTGGAGACCGAACAGCAGGAGATCACGGATCAGAGGGCAGATCTCGATTCGAGGATGGCAGACCTGGAAAAGGAATACAAGACCTTAAAGGCAAAGCAGGAAGCGATCAAGAAGGCACAATCCAACCTGAAGTCGGCCAGAGAGGAACTGGAATCGGAAAGGAAAATATTCAAGCAGGCCTCAAAGGAAGAGGAGGTGGAATATCACTGTCCGAATTGTGGAGGGATGATCTCGGAAGAGGAACTTGGATCATCCGTATGTCCTCATTGCGGGGAGATGTTCGCTGCCGGGGATAAGGAAGTGACCCTCTACATGTGCCCTAGCTGCGAAAGGAACCTGACAGAAAAAGCGGTTGAGAAGGGGCAGTGCCCATTCTGCAAAGAGAATTTCAAACTCGCTTGATACTTCATGGTTGAGAGTAAACTATCAGTAGATTGGATAGGGAAACAACCCCTTCTTCCTTGCATACCACCCTCAGTGGGACCTTGAGTTCTTCACCTTCCACCGCATTTTGCCTGATGTAGCTGTTCAACTCATCGGTTATATCGACCTTGACACTGATGGAGGAGGTCATGGGTCCAGCATGGAAGTAGTCTGTATCCGCATCGACCCCCACATTAATACTTACCCCTGTGGGATAATAATAGCATCCGGTCACAATGACGGAATTTGTATTGACCGATGTCAGGACGAGATCATCCCGTCCATCGGAGTTGAAATCCGCTATGTCTATAGCATAGGGATAGGCCCCGATGTTCAGATCGCTGAACAGGGTGAATCCGCCTCTATTGTCATTTCGGAAGAATGTCAGTGTATTGGAATCGGAAGAGCTAACGATGATATCGAGCCAACCATCGGAATCGATATCCATGGTATTGATATACTGAGGTCTGTCACCTGTTGGATATGTCCCTCCGAGGCTGAATGCACCAGAACCATCATTTATAAGCGTGGTGAAAGTATCGTCACCAACATTAGCTGTCCCTATATCCAGATCACCGTCATTGTCGAGGTCCAGAAAGATCGCTGATGCGGGTTCCGTTCCTACCTTGTATTCTACCATATCGGTGAATGAGTATGTACCATCGTTGATCATTACACTGATGGTGTCGGATGGGTCGAGGGAATTTCCCCTGTTAACTGTGATGAGGTCCTTCATCCCATCTCCGTTGATGTCCTCTATCAGACTATCATAGGGCATGTTGTCGCCAAGGTAGACCGTGATCGTCTCTCGGAACATGGTCTCGAAGTCCCCGGAACCATCGTTCATGAGCAGAGTGGTCGAGTTCTGGAAATAGTTGGATGTGTACATGTCAATATCACCATCTCCATCGATGTCGGTCGTCCTGAGCGAGAATGGATAGGCACCGATATCATAGAGGAACCTCTCGGTGGTGAATCCTCCATCCTTATCGGAACGGAGTAGAACGATCCTGAAATTTGCCTCGTCAGCAGAGGCACCGTCAACATATCCATCAGAATCGAAATCCTCCAGAACGACAGCATACGGTTCAAGGCCGATGGGATACTCATGATCCAGCTTGAACCTGCCATTTCCGTTATTTGCCAGCACGGAAACGGTGGAACCGAAGTAATTTGCAGATGATATATCGATGTCACCGTCAAGGTCGATGTCTCTCGCAAAAACACCTCTTGGACTATTGCCAGTAGGGTATTGTCGATAGGTCCTGAAAACACCGTCCCTCATATTCTCCAGTACCGATATCGTCCCATTACCGTGGAACTTCTTCTCCCATGCTTTCCAATCGGATGTGATGATATCGAGGTCACCATCCCCATCGAAATCCATCATGTCAAAGGATGTGGGGTTCACACCGATGAAGGATTGGATAAATGGTTGAAGGGATCCGGTTCCGTCATTGGGATAGAACAGAATGGAATCTGCCGATCTGGTAAGGGCCCATACATCAAGGTCTCCATCCATATCCAGGTCCTCTATCATCACCTCTATGGGGTCCATGGACTCGTAATCGATAACATCCAGTTCGAATGAGGAGCCTCTTTGATAATCCCCAGTTCCATTGGAGAGAATGAGGGTCATATTGTGATATCCCAGATTCGACATTGCCACATCTCTGTATCCGTCTCCATTGAGGTCCCCGAGGGCGATAGATGAGATCCCCTTCTGGGTCCTCACATCATCAACCATCTTCGAAAATGAAAGGTCACCATTATTGTGAAGGAAGGAAACTGAATTGAACCATCTGACCTCCCTCTCCTTTTCGAGTGAATATATGGTCTCATCAAGGTCTCTCCTGTTGGATACAACGATATCGTCCAGACCATCATTGTCCATATCCGCTATGGCCATCCTGGTAGGGTTTCCGTCGGTGAGTATCTTCTTCTCCATGACCAGATCCCCATTCCCATCATTGACATACAGTGAAATGTTATGATCGTTGATGGTCGAAATAATGACGTCCATGTCCCCATCACCCTCGATATCAATGATCTGAAGGTCAGATGGAAGCGTCGGAAGACCGAACGGTTCACCCCTTTTCATGAATCCACCTATATGATCGTTTATCATGACCCGGAGATCCCTTGAATCCTCGGAAAGGACCAGTGCATCAATATGATCGTCCTTGTTCAGATGTACAAGTTCTATCCTTATTGGTGCCTGGCCCACCTCAAAGGTCCTGCTCTTTGTGAATGTCTTGTCACCATTGTTCTTCATTACCATCAATGTTGAATCCTCGTAATTAACAACTACAACGTCATCCAACAGGTCCCCGTCCACATCTCCGACATCCAGATCAATGGGGTTCTTCCCGGTTTCAAAGTTCATCCTTCCCGGAGGAAGGGCACCGGACATCTTCAGCCTGGCATCGGTGATGGTTGCATTCCAAGGGATCCTTATGAACACATCATTACCCAAATAGCTGGAGTTAACAAGAACTTCCGATGAACCGTCGAAAAAGGTCGTTACAAAATCTGTATGACCAGTTGCCTTTTCACCGTCATTGGCCCATATCATGAGACCGGCCAGGATCAGAAGGGATGCCGTTGCAACCACAACGACCCCGAAGAGCATACCCCGGTTGCTATCGACCCATCCATTGAGCCCGGCGGTTCCCTCTGAGGGAATATCCCGAACATCCTCTACCTTATCGCGCCTCGATCTCGGAGGAGGGACTCTTCTTCCCTGGGTTAGATGATCTCGCCCTGGAGCACCGGATCCTCTTCCATGGGATCGTGATCCTGTCCTGTGGGATCCTTTAGACCTTCTTCCTGGTGGCTCACTCTCCCTTTTCGGCCTGGTGGGTCCGTTCCCTTTATCATCCGGATCAATGTATCTGCTTCTGCCACTTGATTCCCACCTGTCCATCGTATCTACCTCCAGGGTTCACCTGTATTCATAACATTCAATTATGTAATTATATAAACTCATTAGTACAGAATCGAATCGTAAAATGAAATATCGTTTGAAGCAGGATCCTTCTCTGAACGATCGATAATGCGGATATTTGCAGTTCATTTAACAGAGAACGGATGTATTGAACTTCTGATCGGATCTTTGAATTCATCCTATGCCTTTCCCGTTCCGTTTCCAAGATCGATGATCGATGTCGGATGCCTGGGATATGATATATGAAGATTTGGACCTTCGCCGGAGGTCCCCACTACCTCCATGGAGCTTTCAATGGCAAGTAATGGATCGTTGTTCTCTTCTGAAAGATGGACAAGAACTACCTCCTTTGTCCTTGGTCCGATAACTTCACCGAGAAGGTCCCTGCACTGCTGATTGGAAAGGTGTCCTTTCCCATCCTGGATCCTCTTCTTCAGGTAACTGGGATATCTGCCATTTACAAGCATATCAAGGTCATAATTGGATTCCACGACCAGTCCATCACGGTTTCTGAGAAGATCACAGATATGGTCATCGAAACATCCGATATCCGTCATCAAACCCATGGAGGAACTGATCCCATCTATGATGAACCCAAATGGATCGATGGCATCATGCGAAACTATGAACGGGGTCACTTTCAGTGATCCTATCTCTACAGGCCATCCGTCCTTGATCTCCCTCATATCAATATCATCCCTCCGTCCAAGGAACCAGGAAACTGGAGATGAGGTATATACCGGACATGAGAGATTCCTGGCAAGTGCAAAAAGATTCCTCGTGTGATCGATATGCTCATGGCTTACGAAGATGGCATTCAGTTCTTCCTTTCCGGTTATACTCTCGATGTTCGAAATGGTGTATTTGACCGGAAGACCTGCATCGATCAGAATAGATGTACCCTCTTCGGTGATCAGGGTCGAGTTGCCGGAAGAGGAGGAACCCAGTACGCAAAATCTCATGGTATATCCTCTCCTTCAAGGAACCTGCCCCCATCGAAATCGCCGGGCCCCTCCAGTAATTTGATATCATAGAACCTCGGAAGACATTCCAGTATCCTCCTGTCATGGTATCTCCGGTCCATGAGCAGGACCATGTTGTTCCTTTCCATCTCAGATGATACCATGCCGTTCACGACATTCATCACCTTTGTTATCGCCGGCATCAGAACGGATATGATGTGACCCACGTTCGGACCGTACTTCTTCTGGAGATGGACCTTCATCTGACTTGTGGTCGGGTCCGGGGGAGTGAGGTGAAGACCAACTATCACCACCGTGTCGGGTGAGATCGTTCCGATCTCCATGGACCTCGCAAGATGACCTCCCTGAACGATCAGGGCCATCAGGTCCCCACCTACCTTTATCTCATCCAGTAATCCATTCTTTTCTTCACGGCTCATTCCACGGACCTCTTCCACAACCGGATATTTGAAACCCGTCTCCGCCATTGCTGACATGACCTGTTCCAGAAGAAAATAGGAGGGAAGTATGACCATCTTCAGTCCGGGTGTGGTCTCGGAGATCCTTGAAAGGTTCTCAACGATCCTGAGATATGAGGACTCCGATCGATGTTTGAACGATATGTCCACATTGCCCATTGTGAGAATGGAGGTCCCTTTGATGGTGCTCTTGTCGATATATGATCGGTTCATTATCTTTTCCGACCTTACTCCCAGTATGTAGGAATATATCGTATGAGGATAGAGAGTGTCACCGATCAGCATTACGGAAGAGAACGAGGAAAGAAGATCAGAGGTGAATATCGAGAGGTCGATCAGAGAGAGCTCGATGGAATCTCCTGTCTCTGATTCTCGCCTGACACGGGAAACGGCAGTATAATGTCCAAGCCAGTACTTGATCATCATGTACAATTCCTTGGCCCTTTTTCTTTCTGATATGGTACCGAACGAACCTTCGGTCAGCATCCCCTTGACGGCTCCTATCACATTGACCAGGCTTGTACTACCCCTTTTCTTCTCTGCCCTTTCACGGAATCCCTCGATGAGAAGTCTTCTTTCGATCTGTTTCTTGGGATCCGTCCTGTGTGATAGGTCCGATAGGATCTCAAGCAGGGTGGTCAGACCATCTCTCTCTTCCTCGGAAAGGTTCGATATATCCCAGTTGTCGATATCAAGGTCCTGTTCATCAAGGGAATAGGTGAACTTCTTCCTGAGGAACCTGATAAAGGATGCGGGATCATGGACAACAAGGACACAATCCTGACCGTCCCTCTCGAGGAATTTCAGGACAGACCTCCAGTCCTCGGTGATAAGGAATGAATAATCCGCAACGACGGCCTCAGCTTCGGCCGCGAGGTCAAGGGCCATCCTTGCAGGGCACATCCCCTTCTCCTTCATCTCCTCATGGGAATCCACCAATATATTGCCACCACTCCTTTTCGCTTCGCGGTATGTTTCCAGATCGAATCCTGACTGATATGGACAACCCTCGATCGTGGCCTTCTTGAAACAGTGGTTAAGAACATCGGACGTATCCACATAGGATGCGTCTCCCATGCAGTTGAGGACCCCTTTGCCAATGGATACTATCCCCTCTCTTCCCTTGTCATTCCCCCTGGCCTCAACGATCGATGAATGTATCCAGGATATATCGGAGAATGGGGCCAGAAAAATGGGTTTCTTTCTCTTCTTCCTTGCCTCGGTGAAGGTCCAGCCAATGAAGCTCCTTGCCATCTGACCCTTTGCGGCGAGGAGTGCGAAGAGGTTCATCCTCCTATCCATTGCCTGGATGATATCCCCCTTCATCCCCATGTATGTTTGATCCCCTTCTTCATGCAGGGTCGCTGCTTGCGCCATGATAACTCATTCCCGTTTCTCATCCGGGATGGACCTTTTCCACTTGCCGTCCCCATCCTTTACGGCAAAAGGCGTCATCGGTATTTTCAGATTTAAAATATCGCAGGTAGCATTGGTTCAATGAAGGTAAAGACAGATATGATTCACATTGATACGAAAAATCAATTAATGATACGCGATATTAGTATCATCATGCAGGAGAAAGGAACCAAGGTCCATGTCATCCCCATGGGATTGGAAATCGACCGGGTCCTCGGAGGACTGAAGGAGTTCCCGACCAACAGGGCAATTCTCCTTTATGGCACGGATCAGGATTCCGATATCGAAATGAGGGCCAGGGTAAATGGAGCGAGGATCAAGGAAAAGGTGTCAGCGACCATCGATATCGAAGAGATCGAACTGGATATATTCGATTTCTTCGAGTCAACCAGGAAGATAGTCCAGATGCTTGAAGGGTTGAAGAATGAAGGACACAGTGTATATGTGAACCTTTCGACCGGGAACAGGATCGTTACCTCCGCCGCCTTGCTGGCATGCTATATGACTGGCTCGCATCCATACTATGTGAGACCGGTGAGCTATTCGATCCCCAGCGACAAAGAGGTCCTTTCACATGGCGTTTCCTCGGTGATGGAGATACCGAGCGTAAGGATCATAGGGCCGACAGGACAGGGGCAAAAACTCCTCCGCATCCTTGCATCCCATGGTGGCAGTGTAAGACATGAAACAGCACTGATCCAGCCACTGGAGGATGTGCCGGATTTCTTTGATGAAAGGAAAGACACGGAATCAAAAAGGTCCTACCTGGCCAGGAAGAGAGCGCATCTGAGCAGGGTCCTCAGGTCCCTTGAAAAAGAGGGTTATGTCTCCCTGAACAGAAAGGGGAGATATGTTAACGTCAATATAACGGATCCAGGAAGATTGTTCTCGTGGCCTCTTGAATGAGGACCTAGGACATTGCGTCCTTGATGATGTTCAGGTCCACAGATCTCTTTGTCACCATCTCGTCGGGGATCACAACGAGAACATTTTCGACATACTCCTCTCTTCTGAACCTCTCTATCATCATATCCATGGAATGCAGGTCCCTTCCAAATGACTTCAACCAAACTCCTGTGGGTCTTTCCATCGGTTTGCAGGACCAGTTTTCCTTCCCGATTCTCTGGATCTCGCTGAAACATTCGGAAAAGGAATTTTTATTCTTTATGGAGATGATCGTTGAAAATGTTGGAAATGGTTGTACTTCCTGCTCGTTGATCACGGGACGAACCTCGAATGTACGGTCCATCTGCATCCGGGATATCTTCTCTTCCACCTCATTATCTTCCAGGCCTGTCATCGATGCAAGTAGATCGATCGGAGCTCTTCCATCCTTTACGAGGTACATGAGAAGTTCGAGGTTCACCCCCTTCGGGGTCTCGGGGATCTCATCAGGTAACCTGGGGATGAAATGTGCTGAAACCGTCATCGGTCTTGACGCTCGTTCCATCGCTCTGATGGCAGACCTCAATGTCTCCTTATCCCAGTGAACCACCTCTACTATCATGAAATCATCCATATTGGGATATATCTGCGCAATCTGAGGCATGGATGCAACGCTCTCTATCACCTTGTCTATGTCCCTCATCCGATAATGAAGCTTGATATACGTTGTGTCGTAACCGAACATTCTCCTGTCGAAGAAAGCAGAGAAAGAGCTGATGATACTCGATCTTGTGAGAAGCTTGATCCTTCGATCGACATTTCCGGGAGAGATGCCGATCTTGGATGAAATGAATGAAGCATCCGCTCTCCCATGCGAGTTCAGAATGGTGAGTAATTCCAGGTCCTTTACATCCATTTGAACGTCTACCTATCATTATCGGGTATATTTATCATTTTAGCAGATAATATGTCATATGTATGTTCACCTTCAGGGAATTGACCAGATATGGGATCTTCGGGAACGATCATTTACCTCTTCTGATCCTTTCCATGATCCTTTCTCGCTCCGGATAGAGAGGTTCACTGGATGAAAGGTGCAGTGAGGCTGCAGCCATTCCAAGTTCCGCTGCTTCTTCCAACGGCTTTCCCTCCATCATCGCTCCTATAAAGCATCCGTTGAACACATCTCCGCATCCTGTTGGATTCCTCGGGACCAGTACGCGATAAGCGGAAAAGTTGTGCCTTCCTTCATCACAGATAATGGATGTCCCTCTTTCTCCTCTGTGGACGACCACCGTATGAACACCCTTTTCTATCAGTTTGGAAGCTCCCTTTGAAATATCCCTGGACTTTGTTATATTGGTCAATTCATCGGTATTGACGAAAAGTATGTCGACATAGGGTAGAACCTCTTTGAAGTGCTCCGCCATCGCTCCGCCGAACCCGAACGGAGGAGAGGCCGGATCAAGAGATGTCTGTATGCATCTCTCCCTGCATACTCTGAAAAGATCCTTCGTTCCTCCTTTTGCCATCTTCTTGGTGAACCAGAAACCACCGGAGTGAACATGTCCCGACCAGTCAAGGTCCACCTTTTCTGGCCCAATGAAGAATTTCTCATTGGCTCCGGGATGCGTCAGCAGTCTCCTCTCGCCTGCCATGTTGGGGATCGATATCGTTGTGGAGGTCTGGGACCCCATCATCCTGATGGAATGGTCCTTTACACCTATCCTTTCCATCCATCTTCGAAGAAAGGACCCAAAAGCATCATCCCCCATGGCTCCGTAAAAAGATACCTTTGTCCCGAAAGCTGCTGCTGCAAGCGAGAAGTTCAGTGTATTCCCTCCCGGTGAGAGGGTCATTCCCTCCAGTTCGATCTGGAGGTCGGAATCTCCAAGATGGGATATTGGTGAACAGAGGATATCGCACACCATATCACCCACGGAAGAGATCCTCTTTCCGGCCATGGTATAGATAATACCTCATTGGATTTAATCACTGGGTATGCCGGGTCAAAGTGGCAGATATTGTTCGATCTCCCAGTCGGTAACATGCTGTCTGAATGCCATTACCTCTTTTTCCTTTATTTCCACGAATGAATCGAAGATCTCCTTGCCAACAGCTCTCTTGATGACATCATCGGATTTGGCAGCTTCCAGAGCCTCATGTAAAGAGGTGGGCAGCATCTCTATTCCGAGGTCTGCACGCCTGGCATCGGTCATCTTGTTGGGGTCCTCCGAGATCGGTGCGGGGGGTTCGATCTTTCTCTTCACACCATCGAGACCCGCTTCGAGAAGGACCGTGAATGCAAGGTAAGGATTGGATGAGGTATCACTATGGCGTACCTCGATATCACCAACTCTCCTGGCTCCAGGGGACCCGGGGATCCGGACCATGGCGGTCCTGTTGCTGTGGCCCCAGGTTGCGAATACAGGAGCCTCGAAATCCGGTATCAATCTCTTGTAGGAGTTGATGGAAGGGTTCGTGAAAAGGCAAGTTCCCAGTGCATGGTCCAGGATCCCTCCGATGAAGTATCTTGCTGTCTGAGAGAGACCCATCTCATCCTCCGGATCGCTGAAGGCCGATCCGTTCTTTCCTTCGATCCACATGTGGACATGCATCCCATTCCCCGAATCGAACTGTGAGATCTTTGGAATATAGGATACTGAATATCCATACTGTTTGGCGGTCAGTCTGGAAAGCAGCTTGTATAACATCGAAACATCACCACATTTTACGATATCATCGATGTGCTTGAACTCCACCTCCACCTGTTGGGAACCTCCCTCATGATGATGGAACTTGATGGGGATCCCCGCCTTCAGCAGGTTGCTCGTGAACTCGTTCCTGAAGGAATCGGAATTATCCCAGGGAACCGATGCAAAATAACCCTCTTTCGGATGGATCTTGTATACGGGATCTCCGTGGTCATGGACAACAGCAGGGTTGAAACCCTCTTTCAGAAGATAGAATTCAAGTTCCGGCTGAAGATGGGCCTTCATATACCCCATGTCGATGATCCTCTGCTTTGTCCTCTTGGCCGCGTTCCTTGGGTCCACCGGATATGGAGATAGACCATCCGAGGTATATGTATCCGTGATCACCCTGGCAACCTTCTGGACGCCCTCCCCATAGGGAAGTATCAATAGTGTATCTGGATCCGGTATTGCCCTGAGGTCCGACCTCTCCGTCTTGGCAAATCCTACGGATGACCCGTCAAATGTCATACCATCCTTCCAGAGCTTACCGCTCAGGAAATCGGATGCCGGGACGGTGAACGACCTGATCTTTCCATCGAGGTCGGTGAACTGACAGTATACCCATGTCACACCTGCTTTCGAGAGTTCTTCATTGGCCGCATCGATCGATCCTTTGTTCTCTGCCATGGTGAATGCCTCCGTTGGGGCAGTGGAGAACGATTGCCTGGATTTTAAAGATTACCGATGGTAGTGCATTCAGTTGACGATCCGACCATAAAGATAGGTCGGACCCGTTCTGTAGGTCTCGATATCAACGAAGCTTCCAAGAAGGTCCATTCCTCCCCGGATGACTATCGGTGTGTAATTCCCATCCCTCGCCATCATGGTCCCCCCTTTCCCTGATTCGGTGACGAGACAGGACCGATGTACCGTTGACCGTCTCTCGAGCTTCTCCCGAACGATCTCCCGGTGGACCCTTGTGAACTCCCTTGATCTATCCTTTGAGATCCCGCCCGCTATCTGACCATCCATTGAATTTGCTGGCGTCCCCTCCCTTCTCGAGAACCTGGTAATATTGAGGATGTCAGGATCGACCTCCTTCAACATTTCAAGGGAACAAAGATGATCCTCATCGGTCTCTGTCGGAAAACCGGTGATCACATCGGTTGAGATGGTTGCATTTGGATATCTTTCCCTGAGGGACCTGATCGCCTCGAGAACCCCTCCCAATGTGTATCTTCTTCCCATCAGTTCCAGTATCCGGTCCGACCCGGATTGAATTGGCAAGTGGAAGAATTTGAATACCCTTCTGTCATCGAATCCATCAAGTATGCTGTCCATATGGGATATGAGATGGTTCGGATTCATCATACCTACTCGGATCCTGATATCATCTGGTACAGAGGAGGTCATCTTTCTCAGAAGGTCCCCGAGGTCCAGCCTGGGGTCAAGGTCCATCCCGTAAGCACCGGTGTCTTGCGAGGTGATCAGATATTCACGTCTTCCGTTTCCGATACCATCCTTGAAAATATCCATGATCCGGTCCGGTGTATTGGAAACATGGGACCCCCTTGCATTCCTCGTGATACAGTACAAACATGACCCTGCACATCCCGATGCGATCGGGACGATATGGTCCAATCGCCTGATCTCATCCGTTCCTTCAAGGCCTTCTTTAACATCAAGGTCATCGAACAACTCTGAAATGGAATCCTCCAGTCGGTTCAAACCCATAGTGTCCAGAAGAATAGCGTCCGGGTGCCTTTCAATGATCCTATCTCCTTCGATCGATGCAAGGCATCCCGCAACATAAAGCTCCTTTCCGCTCTCTTCGATCTCGGCCATACGCTTCCACATCCTCCGCTCTGTGGAAGAGATCACATCACAGGTGAACAGGATCACAGCTTCGACCCTGTCCGGGACCTTGCCATCTTCCAATGGTATGATCTCATATCCCTTGTCAGAAAGGATCATCGCAGCCCGTCTTGCCTCACCGCTGTTCATGGTGCATCCGTATGATTGAACGGATATCTTCTTGGATGTCAACAGGTCACAGAAATATGCAGAGATATTTAACTCATCTGCAAGAGAGATCTGAAATTCTCCATCTAATTTTCCGGAGTGTAT
>JAUVCN010000118.1 GCA_030595715.1 Thermoplasmatales archaeon | reverse complement strand
CCTCATCTGGTTCTTATTCATGGGCCTGGATCAATCCTGCCATACCAGAAGCCAGGAAGATGGTGAAGGATGTTCTGATGGAGGTTGTTGTTAACTATCCTATCGATGGTATAAAATTGGACACCATCAGGTACGGTGGCAGCAGTTACTCATACGATGATTATTCCATTGCAAAGTTCATGGAGGAAGATGGGGTCGATTTCAATCGGTGGCGTAGGAAACAGATAACCGAGACTGTAGAATTGATATACGATTCTGTCATGAAGGTCAAACCATGGTTCTGGCTTGGGGCTGACATATTCTCCTCGAGTTGGGGAAGAATGACGAGTGTGTTCCAGGAGCCGGAACTATGGGCATATGATGGGATCATAGATTATGTCACACCAATGATCTATACTACCAGTGTCGGTTCTTACAATAGTTCTCTTTCAACTGATGTGAACGGTATACTTTGTCCCGTAGTAGGTGGGACATACGTTTACATACCGGGCAACACAGCACATGGTTCGGTACCTGATGAAGCTACAGGAATACAGAAAATGATAGATCAGGTAAGTACAGCACAGGGTATTGGTGCATGGGGGGTTTGCTGTTTCGCTTACAAGTTCCTGAGACAGTATCCCTCATATGGACAGGCACTTCTGGAAGGTCCGTTCAAGACCAAAGCAAGATGTCCGATAAAGGAACAGGACACACCATCTACATCAAGAAGGTGGGAGTTTGAACGGGATCAGGACAGGGAGGGGTGGAATCTGTTCGATGCTGGATTTTTCTATCCCAACGGTGGTGTATGGTCGGTTTCCATGGAAAAGGAACCAAAATTCCTATCACCAAGATTGAACTTCTCTGCCGATGGGATAAATGTCATTGAGATAAGCGCTCTAATAGAGGAAGGGGAGAACTGCACGTTCGATATATACTGGGGTCAAATGGCTGCTGTCATGGATCCCATGAGAAAGGTGGAAAGAACGATAAAAGGAGATGGGCATTGGAATATCCATTCCATACACCTTGATGACAACATCAGATGGTTGGGTGTCATATCATATATTTTGATCGTACCAAGATTTGAAGATCGAGGAAATATCACGATAGACCTGGTCTCATTGCACTGGATGCCACACTGTATAGGCACTTGCAGTTATCTTGGACCTTTCACCGTTGGAGGGGATGAAGATCTGATAGACAGGGACTTCATTGATGAAGAGGGATCAACACTTCCTCGTTTGGGTGATGTTGTATCGGGAAGGGAATGGTCCGATTTCACCATGGATAGGGACCTTCTTGATTTCAGGTTCCCGCTTGGAAGAAAGACCTACACTGTGGTATACTCACATATTTACGTGATATCAGAGATCGAGAGAACGGTAATGTTGAGGATCGGCACATCGGATGGTGTGAAAGTATGGTTCAATGGTGATCAGGTGATATCATCTTCGGTCGCAAGGTCGGTTGCTCCCGATCAGAACATCACACCGATCATACTTAAAAAAGGATTCAATTCCCTGTTCATCAAAATGGCAGTATATACGAACGAGTTCTCCTATTTTGTAAGATTCACGGATATGGGAAATGGGACTGTGGATCATTTGCAGTTCGTCAACGATATACCATCGATAGGTCAGCCAGGAATAAACATAGAGAACGATACCTGGTTCAGAGAAAGCACAATAGCCATTGAATTGACAGAACCTACATCCATAGTTGAGATCGATCATTTCGAGGTAACGGTTGATGATAACGAGATAATGTACCAATATTCAACGAACTTTCTGTTGACCGACGTAGGGGATGGAAGCCACGAGATCAAGATAACGGCAATCGATAAACTGGGATTCAGTAGTTTATCCGTATCAGCAAGGTTCATGGTCGATACTGCCGTTCCGATCATAGAAGGCCCTTTCATTGATAATGATCACATAACGACTACAAGGATCGATTGGACATGGAATGTTCTAAATGATCCGATCTCCGGGATAGACCATTTCGAAGTGGTAATACAATACGGTCCAATGGGGGATCCAGCAGGATCTGTCCTGGGACCCTTCAATGTCAACACAGAGCACTTCACTTTAGATTCGAGGATCTCGGATGGTAATTCATATGTCGCTCGTATAACAGCGGTTACCGGAAGCGGTAATCGGGTTGTATCAAATATATCTGACCCGGTACTTGTAGATCTTTTCCCTCCAGTACCACCCTTTCAATTCTCATCGTCCCTGATAGATGAAAGGAACAGGACATATAAACTGCTCTGGAACGAAGTGAGCGATAACATACTGGACGGCCTTGACAGATATGAAGTGTTCATAAGATATGGTTCAGAAGAAGAGGTGACAGTTCTATATTCAATTACAAATTCCATCATTTTCAATAGGCCGATCGGGAAGGTTCCCCTGATTAAAATAAGAGCAGTGGATAAAGCAGGAAATATAGGTGAATTATCCGCTGACTTCTTAATCGAGAACTACGAACCAATAATAAAAATCGATCATGACCTGAAGTTCGTGGAAGGGGATATCTTGATCATAAGTTCCAATGGGACATATGATCCTGATGGTGAGATAACTGAATACCTGTGGAAGATCGATGAAAAGAACGTATCCAGGGATAGAGACCTGAAAATCACATTGGAAGAAGGAAGATATCTTGTCGAGCTGATAGTAAAGGACGATATAGGATCAATATCAAAGATGGAATTCACAATGATACTGGATCATAACGAGCTGATGTTAGATGTTCCTATCAGAAATTGGTTGGTCACAATGTCATTCAAGGACCATGTTCTTCCAGTAATCAACATTACAATACCTGTATACCCTGAACCTCAACCGGTGGAGGAGGATATTCTTGTAACGAGAAGGTCTGGACTCACAGGAATTACCATGGTCGCTCTTATATCCATATTCCTTATCTCCATTCTTTTGTACTTCGGATTCATACTTAAGAGGACATTGATAAGAAGGAACAGGGAATTCATCATAGAAACTGATGAGGGATCAGAAGATATCGATAATGTAGATGCAATATCTCACACCGTGATACCGGATTGGCTGGCGAAAACATCCACAAAAAGGTCCTTTTCACCGCCTCCATCCACCAGAAAGATCGGTCCGGCTGTAGTGCAGAGGATCGATGTAAGATCCGTTGGTCCTGATATCAATGATCCGGTTTTCGAGATCAATGATATCGATGATTATGAGATATCATTGGAAGAGTTACAAGATGATGTTGAAATTTTCGAAGAGGTAGAGGAATGGGATGATATCGAGGAGTTCGAAGAAGATGTCATAGAAGATGAGGAAATATTGTTTTTCGATGAGGAGGACATATGATGCAGTGGAAGAGATCGATATCCCTGATGCTTGCTGTCATATGCATATCACCTGCTTTCATCATTCCAGCACATTGGGGATTCTCCATAACGGATGTATCTCTTGAGATGGGAAATGAATCAGAACCTCAAAGTGAGATGGCATGGTTGATATATATTCTATTGAATGGATATTATATTCTATTTTTGTTAGCAAGTTTACTGCCTTTCGTATTTTTCACATTCAGTTCATCGTTGATAGTTGGAAAGCAGAGAAGGTCAACTAGGTCCAAACACAATAAGGACATTATTAAAAAAGTGGTAGAAGGATCTCCTTTCGAAAGCGAGAAATATCCCAAAGTTTCCATAATAGTACCATGCTACAACGAGGCTTTGCATGTGTCTTCCACCATAACCAACTGTTTCCGTCAGGATTACAAGGGAAAGATCGAGATAATAGTCGTGGACGATGGTTCATTGGACGATACTTGGTCCATTGGAAGGATCATGAAAATGGCAGAGAACGACCGGGAGATTAGGGTTTTCCATAAACCAAATGGGGGAAAGGCATCTGCTTTGAAATATGGCATCGAGAGGTCAAAAGGTACAATTACCCTGATGACAGATGGCGATAGCAGTATCCACCCGAATGCAGTTACCTCCATCGTTGAGACGTTCAGAACATACCCTGATGCAGGGATCGTTGGTGGATATGTTTTCATAAAGAATGCAAATAGCTGTTATCTTACCAGATTACAGCAGCTTGAATACATAATCACACAGCATCTCATAAGAATAAACCAGAGTGAGGATGGAAGCGTGCTCATAGCACCCGGTCCAATATTCGGTATGAGAACAGATCTTGCAAAAGCCCTCCCTCCACTGAACAGGACCATCGTTGAAGATTGTGATCTTACAATGTCGATCTTGCCAACGGGATACACGACCAGAGCGACAACAAATGCGATCTCATACACAAATGCACCTGAAACATGGTCTGAATGGAAAAAACAGAGGAAGAGATGGATATTTGGGCAATTTCAGGCATGGAGGGAGAACAGGTGGCATTTGAAGAGGAATCCATGGGGAGTTTATACGTATTTCACATGGGTATGGACTACATTCTCGGCAATACTATTCCTGTTCACATCCGTTCTATTGATATCATATCTTGCGGCAGGGTATGAGAACAACCAATTCATCCAGTTCATTTCGATCAGAACTATCATCGTATTTGTCATATATTCATTATCAAGATTGGTCGTTCTAATACAGTACAAGGAAGGTCGGATATTGATCCATTACCTTCCTCTGAAGATGATATACGATCTTGTGAACGGATTCCTAACAGCATATCTGTATATGATGTATATCACGAAGAGAGGAGTTAGGATGAGTTGGGGAAACAGGACAGAGGTGATCCATTGAAAAAGGAGATTGGATCATCGAATGAATGTTTCAGATGCGGCGATGGTACTGATGATAATGGTGTCCTTTGTAACCAATGCAAGAGAATGGATGGAAGGTCCTATCTGTTGACGGGAGATACCCCTATTTTGATGATCTTCGCTCTGATCATCGTAACATTCATGTTATCATATTCTGGTCCAGAACAGATATTCGCAATGAAGGGGGTAGACATATCTGGAAAATACTGGGGTATGCTTTTCATGTCCGTTTCCGGTATATTCCTTCTGGTAAAAATGGTGTTCAACAGAAGATCATTGAAAGATGATTCGACCTACCGATCATTGTTCAGGTCCATCACACCAATGCTGGTACTGGTTCCAATATCATATCTGTTGGTTGAGTTCAGATCCCCTGTTGATATAATAATTCCAGGTATTTTCATTTTGATAGGATGTGTCTCCGTATTCCTTAACCGAAAGGTTCTCAAAGTTACACCAAGGTCGGATATGGTCCTTTTATCAATATTCATAATTATCTCGACGATAGGAATATTATACAGTTTTCGGGGTGAGCGGTTTTTCCTGTCATTGTCATTCCTTCCATCATTCATGATGGCCAGCATAGGATTGATCGGAATATTCATATTTGTCATCAGGGTAAACAGTAGAGCACCCATAAGCTCAAGGGCCTCAATGGTAAATATCATGATCATCTTGAACGTATCATTCACATTCCTTCTCGTTCTACTCGGAGAAAGGACATTTGGTTCGGATATCATGAAATTCCTCTGGTTCCTTGATATTATGTTCCTTGTCTATTCCATTTCCTTTTCATTATTGAAGAGGTCAATGGATGGTACATTTATCTCCTCTTACATGATACATGAAAAACAAAATTCGAAAATATTGCAAGAAGGAAATAAAATACCTTCAAGTTACAAGTTATATTCCATAGATAACGCAATATCAAACAATCCCATACATGGATTCGGTGACACCAGGGAAAATGGGAATCCGCTTTTCAGAATTGAAGGTGATGAAAGCAAGGCCACTATCACAAACCCACAGGATGAATACATAACAGCGCACTGTGAAAAAGGCAGATTACTTGCTTCAAGAGGTAGGTTCAATGAAGCATTGAAGGAATATAGAACAGCGATCTCCGAAGGACCGCAGTATCACAGGACCTTCTATCATATGGCAGTTTTAAGATCCTCGATACCTGGTAGATCAAAAGAAGCCGTAAAGGACCTGGACATGTTCCTCGCTTCCAGGAGGTCCTATATTTCCAGATTGGTTGAAAACGGACTTCCCGAGGACTATCTTTACGTTTTCAATGACCTTTACGAACTGTACGAGAAAGCCATCGAAGATAAATTGGAGATACTATCCAAGATGGGATCAAGTGGTGATATTTGGTCATATTTCACACTTGTTAGAGATGATTGAACCGTCCCATCAAAGTATCTTGTCCAGAAGATCATCATCGAATAGATAGGGTTCGGTGATCCGTCCCCTATCAATGTTATTCTTGTTCCAATCCTTTACGACCTTGATGGAGTTTTCGTTCCTGGCCCAGGAGCGTCTTGATACGCCGACCATCACATCCCATTCCAGTGAAGATCTTATTACGTCATCCACTCTTTCTGACCCGTCAAGGACAAGACCATATCCGGAGTTCTTTACCTTTCCTATTCCCACTCCACCGCCGTTACTTATAACGACCATGGTCATCCCACGGGCAACATTACCGGCGAAACATTGGGTCGCCATATCAGCTGTAATGTTGGAACCATCCTTCACATTGGATGTCTCTCTGTAGGGAGAATCGGTTCCACCTGGGTCGTGATGGTCCCTACCGATCATTATTGGGCCTACGGTCCCTTTTCTGACCATATCATTGAACTTGAGGGCGATCTTTACCCTTCCCTGTGCATCTTGATACAATATCCTGGCCTTTGATCCGACAACAAGATCGTTCTTTCCTGCTTCAAAGATCCATTTCTTGTTGTCACGGTCCTGTGGACACCGCTCCGGGTCTATACAATCAGATGCTGCCCCGTCTGTAATGTCCAGATCCTTCTGATCGCCTGAGAGGCATATCCAGCGGAACGGACCGTATCCGTAATCGAAGACCATCGGTCCCATTAGATCCTCGATATATGATGGAAATACGAAACCGGCTGCAGGATTGTCTGGATCTCTGGCAATATCCTTTGCTCCCGCATCATAAACGGCTTTCATGAACGAGTTCCCGTAATCCCAGAAATTCATATTCTTCTTGGTCAATTGCAATATAAGCTCATATTGAAGTATAAGGGATCTGTCCACATTCTCCTTGAACAATACAGGATCTTTTTCATTCAATTCCATGGCCTCTTCGTATGTCATTCCCTGAGGGGTATACCCACCCTCGTAAACAGCATGACAGGAAGTTTGATCAGAACCAAGTTCCACCTCGATATCATTGTCAAGCACGTATTGCCACAGGTCCACAATATTTCCCCTGTATGCGATGGATGTGGGTTTCTTATTCTCTCTATGAACATCGACCCATTTGAATACCTCATTGAGGTCATCTGATACCTTCGATACCCATCCCTGTTCATGTCTCTTGAACGTCTGTTTATCGTTGACCTCTGCAACGACACAGATACCGCCTGCTATCTCTATTGCCTTGGGTTGTGCCCCAGACATTCCTCCCAATCCTGATGTGATGAACAGATGACCCGAAAGGTCCTTATCATCTGGTATTCCGAGATACTTCCTTCCTGCATTCAGCACGGTGATGTAAGTGCCATGGACTATTCCTTGGGGGCCTATGTACATCCAGCCACCGGCCGTCATCTGACCATAATTGGTAACTCCGAGAGCAGCAGCCCTGTTGAAATCCTTGATGTTGTCATATTCACCGACCATGAGTCCATTTGTCATTATCACTCGCGGTGCCTCGGGTCTTGAGGGGAACAGACCAAGTGGATGGCCTGACATCACGACAAGTGTCATATCATGATCTATATTTTCCAAGTACTGTTTGATCAATCCGTACTGCATCCAGTTCTGACATACTTGCCCTGTAGATCCGTATGTCACCAGTTCATATGGAAATAATGCAATGTCCAGGTCAAGATTATTATCTATCATCAGCTGGACAGCCTTGCCCTCAAGACATTTGCCGGTGTACTCTTCCACCGGTCTTGCTTTGATGTTACCGGATCCTCTGAACCTGTATCCGTATATTCTGCCTTTGGTCCTTAGTTCTTCCAGGAACTCGGGAGCAATATCTGGCTGGAGATCAGGGGGTATGTATCTTAGCGCATTCTTCAAAGCCAATCTGATCTCTTCCCCTGTAAGTAAAAGACCCCTGCTCGGCGCTCTGTCAATATCTTTTTCGAATTCTGGATATTTCGGTATGGACCTGATCCCATAGACGGGACCCTCATTATATGTCAAGGTGAGACCTCCGGGATAGATCATAATATGTTGGATACATCTTCTTCCGTTTCATCTTGGTCTGTAACATCGATCTCTAGTCCAGGCCTCTGAAGGTATTTCAGTTCAATGACCATGTCATATCCATTTCCAGGGTCCGTGAAACCAAAGAGTCCCAACCCGGTCCACATACCAGCATCGACCATTGAGATGGTCACATCTATGTTATATTCACCATTAAGAATATTTATTGTCTCATCGATTATCTCGAAGTCGAGGGTTATGGTCCCGGGAACCCCGATCTGGTTCTGACCTTCGGCCTCTGCTCCGGTTATGTTCTCACCCCCGGATACACTGATGTTCATGGTATCGGGTTGATTGGTGTATCTTCTCAATGTGGGACGGCCGGGTTTCTCTGTCTCATCTTCCCATGTCAGGGTTATACTCAATCCCGTTAGTACCTTGTCTTGATCGGAACCGAATGTATGGATCTCGGATTCTCCTTTGAGAAGCATTTCGTTCGTAAAAGAGAAAAGTTCGGAGATCTGCTCGTATTCTGATGTATCGAAGACCCCATCATCACTGCTACTTTGAGATGGTGAAGGAGCATTGACCTTTTCGCCAATAGCGACCGTTCCACCGACAATTGCAGCGAGGACAATTATAGTGGTGGCAAATAGTGCACCTGTGGTTATTCCTGTCGACCTACTTCCATTGTCATGCTTGAACATGGCCATCTGCAGGGACAGTAGTTTTCCACCGAATGCCGCCTCCCCTCTCCTTTGAGGTTCCCAGTAGAACTTGTGGATAAGGAAGAATATCAAGATAAGGATGGCATTTGCAACAATTGATGTTACCAATGATGCAATAAATCCTTCGGTTTCTGTAAGCCCCTGTCCTGTGACCTTGGATTGCCATAGATAGACAGATAGCTGCCAGTTTCCGATCCCATGCATTACGATGCAGGCGTAAATGTTCCTTGACCACATGTACAACGCACCAAATACGGCACCGGCCGTCATCCAGCTTATCTCGGCAAATATCAGTTCAAC
>JAUVCN010000185.1 GCA_030595715.1 Thermoplasmatales archaeon | reverse complement strand
CATTCTTCTCCCTCATCCTCATCCCAGTCGATAGCCCGGGGAGGTGGCGGTGGTGCAGGAACTTCCTCCTGAACAAATACCTCGTTGACAGCATTGTCATTATAAAGAGAACTGTAGAGGTCGCTGTAATCAGGAGGTGGCGGGAGCACAGTGGCATCTTCAACCGATGAACCGGTACTCTCCATCGGAACGACTGTCGGTTGGTCTGCTACCGGATCGTAGGGCTCGCCCGATCCTCTTCTTGTTCCCTCTGAACCTTCCTGCCATATCTTTTCCATCTTCTTCTTGTGCCTGATCTTTCCGACAATGAAGAGTATGATCAGTAGTGAGACCACGATGATCGCCAATATGATCCACAAGGTCGGGTTCAGGGCCCATTCCGGGATCTTATCATCTTCATCTTCATCTTCCGGTACTTCCGGTTCCGATGAGGGAGGAATATAGGTTTCAAACTCCCATTGATACATATTATCCAGCTGATAATCGAATATATCCCTGACCTTGGTGTCAAGGGTGATATTGTATCTTGTTCCCATATCCAGCTGTATGGAAATGATAACGCTGAACTCATCCTCACCGGGTTTTACAATGAAGAAGGATATCTCCGACCTTGCCTCTCTTGGTACTCCGTTGATATCCTCGATCTTGATCGACATAATGGTCAAAGCATTGGATACCGTCGAGATCGAGACAGGATTGGTGAACCTCAACGATATGTTGTAGATGTCCTCTTCGTTCCCGGAGAAGTTTTTGTCAACATTGTTGGGGAATACACCATCAGCAAGGTCCAGACCGAACAGGGTCCTGATAGTGTAATTCACATCCATTCCAGTCTGAAGGTGATTGTCCCAGAGGTCCATCAGACCTACTCCGACCGATAGTGTGTAGGTCTTTCCGAGATCAAGATGACCGGGTATGACCTGTATTTCACTTCCGCTTTTTAACAGTAGGTTTGTATCAATAGCGTTCCCCTCGGGATCGGTCATAACGATATTGTCTGAATTCACCGTGGAAGTGTTCAGAGCTTCATTGAAAATGATGGTGATCTTCAGGTCCTCATGGAACTGAAAGGATGCATTTGCAGCAGGGAGGACCTCGGAGATCAATGGGGGCGTCAGGTCACCAATGGCTTTGAACGGGACCATGAATTCTCTCTCATTTCCCGATGCATCAATGCCTGTCAGGGTCAACATATAGTATCCTGCCTGGGTGAAATTGAATTGGAAGGTCTCTCCCTCGAAATTCTGTGTCCACCAATTCTCTGGAGGGCCGTCCACGAACGAGAGGTTCCAGTGGAAAGTGGCACCTGATGGGAAATCGACATCGTTGTCGGTCAGGTTCTGAGCGAATGTTTCAGGGATCCCCAGAATGATCTCCTCGGAGAAAATAACATTCCCTTCGGGTGAGGTCTGGTCCAGGACCGTGATGTTCCTTGTGAGATTCGCTGAGTTTCCACCCCCGTCCGTGATCGTCAGGGTAACCGAATAGGTTCCAGGGTTCGGGAAGCTGATCAGGGCCGTTCTTGTTGTGATGTTCATCCACATGCCCATGCCGCGGAACTCCCAGTGTACCGGATCATCGATCCTCCTGTACCAGAAAGGGTCATTGTCGGTAACGTTGTATTCGAAGGAAACGGTATCATCCTCGTTGACGATGAGATCACCATCGATATCAATTATGGGTGTTGAATTGTCAATGACCTCCACTCCCAGAACGGTGGTGTTGAAGTTCCTTGCCGGATCCCTTACCGAAAGCACGATCACATAGGTGCCGAGATCAAGTATGTTCAGCGGAAGATCTTCGATCCCATAGTATAACTTGTGACCCCCAAATGGATCGTAAACTTTCCATGTAATGTTCTCGATATGGGTGAAATTGGGATCGACCCCCTGATCATAGGATGTTGAATTGAACCATAGTGGTTCCAACTGGATGTTCAGAGTGATATTGCTCTGGTCCGGAACATCCAGCATCGCAATGGGATCTGCAGTATCGAGTGTAAAACGGTAAGTCCTGTTGGTAGGTCCGGCCCCGAATTGATCGTAGGCTCTCAGGATGACAATGTTCAATCCTTCGGTCAGGTTCATGTAGAAATTGAACCCCCCCAATCCATTGCAGGTGTTGTTGGAGTCAAGCATATCATTGATCCAGACCTCTGTCCAACCATTTCCCTCTGCATCACCTGTAAGGTAGTACGATCCTGTGTTCATGATAGTTGAAGGGGGATCAACGATACTGACCGAAGCCGGCCCCGTATTGTCTACCCGGAAATGGCTTTCAATGACCCAATCCGACGTATTGTTCACCTCGTCCAATCCCCTGTACCTGATGAACATGGAGTTGATATCTCCCGGGCCGCCATATTCTGTTCTCGTGTCCCATAATACTCCGGAGGGATCTCCTTCTCCGATCTCCTCCCATTCCCCATCATCAAGAAGACCGTTCTCGTTCGAGTCGTTGTAGAACTGCATTTGTACCCGATCAAGGTCCATGCTTCCCGAGAATGTGAAGAGTATATCTCCGACTATCGTTCTTGGAGTTGTGGTCATGGTGATATCAGGGGCGATGATATCATAAGGAATTGCATTGTATGGAACGGACAAGGACGATTCGTTGCCATTTCGGTCCACGACCGAAACCCTGAAAGAATACTCCGTCCCATCCACCAATCCGGTGACGTTCAGATGATCGGTCACATCCAACGTGGAAGCGATAAGGTTCCACCCGGCAGGTGCGATCACCGTTGTCGTTTCGGTCCTGGTATAGATGTTGTAATATGATAGATCGGTCTCATTTGAAGCAGACCATGATACTGCAACCGAGTTCCCGGCCGGTAATACGGTTACATGTAAATCTCTTGGATATCGTGGCATGGAACCGTTGAACTCCAGTTCGAAATTCGTGTAGGTCCTGTTCCCAAGGAACGGGTCCTCCACCATGGTGATCAAAGTGTAATTCCCGGATACATTGGCCGGAACATTCCAAATTCCTGAAATGTTCAGATCGAATGCGGCAAGGTCACCGTATGTCAGGTTTCCATCGTCATGGAACCTGATCCAATCAGGACTGAGGCCCTCAAGCTTCCACCAGGCGGTCACATTGGAATCGATGATCCCTTCAAAATGAACGATCTCTCCTTCGGATTGGACAAGTTTCAACTCCGGTCTGTACCATAACGATACCCTGACAGGGTCTTTTGCTATGGCCACGGTGGAAAAAGTTCCCGATGGATCTGTGTCAGTATAGGAGACCAGTATCTCATCATCATGGGAAACCTGAACGGATGAAGAGTTTCCAGTGGATGAATTCCTTGTCTGGACCATTCCCTCGAAGAGTCCCGTTGAACCGCCGACCTCCGCAAGGGTGACGGTTATCCCGGTCCCGTTGGTCGTCGAGTTCACGGTGACGGTTATTGAACCCTGGCCGATCAGGTCCTGATCAACGACCCTGATATTGATGGTATCTCCTTCGGTCGAATAATATTCCCTGTCGAGTATGATCACACTTGAGAAATTTGATATTGCCCCCGAAGCAACGACGGCAAAATGCTGGGGTCCCATCGGAATATTGTATCCGGATATGATCACCTTCCAGGTCCCGGTGACCGGTGATGTCATGGTTATTCCTTCCACGGGATTCACACGGTCTCGGGTATCATTGAATGGCGCCGCAAAGTCATTTCCATGATATTTGGTGCCATTGGGTGCGACAAGGGTGAGGTCGAGGTCATTCACCAATTCCTTGGATGCATATGTGGCACCGGGGTGGTCAGAATACACCAAAGTTACCTTGAGGTCCTTCGATGAGCTTGAAACCTGGATATTGGAGACCATGTCGGCTCCGGTCCAGATGCCTTCCTTGTCATCGATGAAAGCCAGGTTCCCATTCTCGGGGTC
>JAUVCN010000130.1 GCA_030595715.1 Thermoplasmatales archaeon | reverse complement strand
GGAACCGGTTTCTCCCCCCCGGAAGATATCTCTATCACATTATCGGGGATCCATGAACTTAAGGTCATAGCAAGGGACGATCAGGAAGAGGTTGGTGACCTGACATCGACCATACTGGTGAAGAATCCCATTCCACAGGTTTTCCTATCTGGTGTTCCTGAACGGATCTACGAGGGAGAGCGGTTCACTGCTCTCGGATACCGTTCAACGGACAATCCTTCTGACATCTCCGCTCTGATATTCCAATGGTTTGTAAACGGAGAGCTCATCGAAGATGAGACTGGAAAGAATGCAACATTCTCATTCGATTCTCCCGGCGAGAGAACGATCCGGCTCAGAGTGACCGATGATGATGGGGGAAATTGGACAGCTTCACTGGTCGTGAAAGTTGAAGAGACACCATTTCTCATCAAAGCCATCCGTGCGTCCTTTTCAACATTCGGTCTTTCGATCATCACCCTTATACTGGTATTATTGGTGATCCTTATCGTCAGGGTCCGCAGGAACATGAAAGGACTCAAATCACCTGGAAAACGACCTGTCCTTGATCAGGATGATGAAGAGGAAGGACATGATGAGGTTGAAATGGAGGATACCGACATGGAAGTGACATCCATTGATACATCCGAACAGGAAGTGGTGGATGATGTAGAGGGAGGTTCGATCGATGAAGGTCCATTCACCATTCCAGAGGTGGGATCGATGAGCGATAGTATTCCTTCATTGGAGATCGAGAATATGGATATCCCGGATGCACCTGCCATTGAGGATATTGATATACCGGAACCGGAAGAGGGCCTATTGGACCCGATCCGTATTCAATAGTTCTTTATTGGTTGTCGGCGATATAATGAACGGTGTCCATGAGGTCGGTCGTTCTTTACATTTCGTTGATGTTTCTCCTTTTCACTTTCACTACATTTTCGATCAAAGCCGAAGACGATGGACCGAGAACATGTATATCAACACCCTCCAGGGCCGGTGAGGTCACATTCATCAATGTTTCCGATGAAGTAGGTCTTTCGGCGTATTCGGGAAATTTTTTCTCATGGGGTGATTATGATAACGACGGATATCAGGACCTTCTCGTGGATGGAAAGAAGCTGTTCAGGAACGGCGGCCCTCCATCATACGATTTCGATGATCAGACCCTTCAATCGGGGATATCTGCCTCGGTCAACAGCGGTGTGTTCGGTGATTACGATAACGACGGTTGGTTGGATATCTTCTGCGGAGGAGGAAGAAGTTCCAATGACCATCCCGAATTTTCGGATGTACTCTGGCACAATGAAAGGGACGGAACCTTCAGGAAGGTCCCGATCTCAAGCGGGATACCAAGTGATACCTTCCCCACGGTTGCGGGGGGATGGGCGGATATGGACCGGGATGGCTTCATTGATCTTTACATGGCCAACTACGAGGACGGGTCCCTTCAAGGATATCCTGATCATTTCTGGATGAACAACGGTGATGGAACGTTCACGAATGCAACCGACTCCTCGGGCATGTCAGAAGAAGACCATCCATACCAGGGACGAGGAGTGAGCTGGTGTGATTTCGACAATGATGGCTGGCAGGATGCCTATGTTTCAAATTACCGGATAATGCCGAACTACCTCTACAGGAACCTGGGAAATGGAACGATGGAACAGGTTGCGGAGGAAAAAGGAGTCGAGGGTCACGGTAATCTCCACCCTGTCACGCGGGATGGCCCCTATTACGGCCATTCACTTGGCTCCTCATGGGGCGACCTTGATAACGATGGGGACATGGACCTCTGGGTGACCAATCTGGCACACAAGGATGTGTACAGAGGTCCCATATGTGATGATTCATATCTTTTCGAGAACCAGGGTGAAGCAGGAAGATATGATTTCATAGACGTGAGGGAAAGCAGTGGTATCGAGATAAAACCGCTTGGCGGGTCTGTGACCGAAGGGGATGAGCTGATGGTATCCTCCTCCCTCGCAGATTATGACAATGACGGTGATCTTGACCTTTATATACCACAGATCTACGGTGATGTTCCCTACTCGTATTCATATCTCTATCAGAATCAGGGTGATATGACGTTCTCCGAGGTCGGTGTGTCTGCGGGGATCAGGGTTTGGAACACCTATGGCTCAGCATGGTGTGACTACAATAATGACGGCTGGATCGATCTGGTCACCGGAGGGGGGGTTTGGAACAGTTCGGCCGAAGTTACCCAGGGTTATATGATACATCTCTATCGGAACGATGGAGCCACCTCATCTCCCACAAGGGAATGGCTTGAGGTGAAGCTCCATGGAAGGGAATCCAATTCCGCTGCCATTGGTACCAGGGTCAGGGTAGATGTGGATACCGATGGCGACAGCTCTTTTGATCTATCCATGATAAGGGAGGTCCAGGGTGGGACCGGAACTCATGGACAGCAAGATTCCATGGTTTTGCATTTTGGGCTGGGAGAGGTTCACGGAAAGGTTTCATTAACGGTTGACTGGCCTATGGGTCGGACCGTCCTCGTTGATGATGTCACATCTTCATCGTTGATCGAACTATACGAACCGACAGATCCGATCTTCCTGGAGATGAGCGATGTCGAGGTAAGTGAGGAAAATGGTGGTACATATGTTTCCGGACAACTGTTCAATCCTTCTGATTTTGACATTGACAGCACCTGGTTCGAAATAACATTTTCATACGGGGATGAGGAAAGATCGGTAACGGTAGAGATGGGTGGGGTCTCAGCCGGGATTATCAAAAGGTTTGGTATAACGGAATCGGGTATCCCTTTCGAGGGTCTGAAGGAGGTCATTGTCGAGATAACAAGGACCTACCCACCAATTTCCCTCGAGGTCAAGGAGTGGATTCTCATAGATGAGGAGGAAAATGGCCCCCCGGTTCCCATCCTCACCGTTCCTTCCAGTGGATCCATCAATGAAGAGCTGATATTCGATGGATCCCTGTCCTTTGATCCCAATGGGACGATATCCTCCTATAATTTTGATTTTGGAGATGGGACCGGGACCGGATGGACAACCTCATCAGAGGTCACTCATTCATATACTTCGATTGGAAATTACTCGGTGACCCTTGATGTTGCAGATGGAGAAGATGGCATATCACTCCTTCCTGCAACATCCATGGTCATGATAATCGAAAGGCCGGTGGAATTGCCAACAGCGATGATCATTTCCATTGAACCTTCAATGATAGAGGAGGACCATGAGATAGAATTCATAGGAGAGGGTAATCCCTCCTCCGGTGAGATGATAAAGGAATATGAATGGACATCGACCATTGACGGCATCCTTTCCCGCAGGGCATCTTTCACCGAGGATGACCTGTCAATTGGAGAACATGGGATATCTTTCCGTGTGAAGGACTCCTCGGGTAGATGGAGTTTACCCGCCCATGGAACGATCATCGTGAACATGATCTCCGTGGAATTACCCTGGGTGAAGATGACCCCACTCCCTGGAAACGGTACCTATTCAGGATCGATCATGATCAAGGGAACCTCGGGACCCGAAGGCGAGGTTGAAACTGTTGAAGTAAGGGTCGACTCCGACCCATGGAAGGAAGCCTGGGGAACTACCGAATGGGAGTTCCTCCTGGACACCACGAAGCTCGACCCGGAAAGACAGCATGTCATTCAGATCAGGTCGCAGATCGATGGATATTATTCTGAAATAATCGATCATTCATTCTATGTCGAGGGCAACGAAAAAGACAATGACATCCCTCCTCCTATCAGAAGTGATGGGGGAGATATCCGGTCTCCTTTCATCATTGGTGGAATTGCAGCGATCCTGTTGATATTGGTCATTGTCATCATTTTCCTCGAGACCTATAAATTGAGGAAAAGAGATACGTCTGCAAAGGGGAATATGAATGGGTCGCATGAGGTCCTGATCGCCGAAGAGATATGATCATTGGATGGGGGAAGTTTTAAAGGCGGACTCATCCTTCCAACGTCCGTCAGAGCTCGAGGTGTGAGATTGCTTGCAAAGGGGACTCCAATATGGATAACATCCGTTCCGATCCTTTCCATAGTATCGCTTGTGATCCACTTCATCACAGGATCCACATATTCACTTGTTCTTGCCGGAATACTGGTGATCATCATGTTTCCGGTCCTGATGTTCTTCAGGGACCCCGAAAGGAAGATCGGAAAAGGTGTTGTCTCACCTGCTGATGGTGTGGTCACCCGGGCGGATCTCAACAGAGGTTGGGCAGATGTTTCGATATTCATGAATGTTCACAATGTCCATGTGAACAGGTTCCCCTGGAGAGGGAAAGTAACAATGGTCGAACACATACCCGGTGGTTTCGTTCCTGCATTCGATAAAGGTTCAGATAATAATGAAAGGGTCAAGATCGGTCTCAAGACGGAAAACGGAGAGTGGATGATTGTCCAGATAGCAGGAGCGGTGGCAAGAAGGATCGTTCCTTATGTTTCGGTAGGGGATGTTCTCTCCAAGGGCGAACGCTTCGGCATGATAAGGTTCGGATCAAGGGTAGACCTGAGGTTCAAGATGCCAAGAGGTTATATTCTAAGGGTTGAAGCAGGAGAGAAGGTCAAAGCCGGATCGACCTCCCTCGCGTGGTGATATCTTGGCGAAGTTGAAAAGGTTTCAGAGGTCAGGGTCCGGAAGGAGCAGATTGAAGGAAAGGGTCCGGTCCAGATTTCCCAATGGTATACGAGGATCCCTGAGGAGGGGGAGAACCGTACAGAGGAAGAATCTGAAACCCCTGCCTCTCTTGAAATTGATCGCGCCCGCCGATATTGTCACATTGATGAACTTCATCTGTGGCGTCCTTTCGGTGATGGCCTCTGTGAACGGGGGCGATGGCTTCAGGATCGCAATGCTGCTCATCCTGGTCGGAATAATATTCGATGGTATAGATGGGCCCATTGCCCGAAAGTTCGGCTCTTCCCATAATTTCGGGATATGGTTGGATTCCCTGGCGGATGCAGTGACATTCTGTGTCGCCCCTGCCATACTTGTTTACAATCTTTTCAAGGTCGGGGACCAGTTCTCACTTTTGAATGTCCTGGTGATCATTTCAGCTCTCTCCATTGCGTTACTGGGGATACTGAGATTGGCACGTTTCTCTCTACAACAAAACAAATGGAAGGATTTCATAGGCCTACCGACACCAGCATTTGCAACGGTCGTAGTGTCATTGTCATCGTTGTACTTCTGGAGCCTGGAGTTGGATCTCAATGCAAAATATTTCACCACGGGTGATACGGTGATCGTTCCCGGTATCCTGTTGATACTTTCCTGGGTCATGGTATCTGACATCCTTTTCAGGAAATATCATGGTAAGATAATGGTGGCAGGTGGCTTCATTCTTCTGATCATGATATTCACTCTTCTATTCGGGGTACATGATCCTCTCGTCGGATTAATGGGCAGTATCATCTTCTCGGCAGCCTCGCTCGCATACCTGATCTCACCCCTCAGTAAAGGTCGAGGTAATGTATGGGGTGCCAGAAGGAGATTGGAGAACGAATACTACGATGACGATCTTGATGATATCGAAACGGAGGATGATATGAATGGTCAGTATTGATTCGGATCGGTTCAACTGCACGATCAGGGAACGGGCCGCCTTCGAAGCAGGGATCAAACTTGCTTCCCTTTTTCATCAGTTCATCGGGACCCCTGTTGGGGAAAGGAACAGGGTCCAACTCGAAACAGCCATGGAAGGAGCGATGAGGATGCAGCCGTATGTGATCGACACCCAGGTTGCCATCGACACTATTGCCATGGTCGATTCAATGGGGGGTAAGGATTACTGCTCCCTTGGCGAGAAAATGATAAAGGCCATGGTGAAGATCAGGGTTGAAAGCACGGAATGCACAGCAAGGATCGAATATCTGAAGGAGATGGATTATCCCTTGATGTGGATAGAAGAAATGGTTTGATCTCTATTCTCTCCGATGATATGATAGCATCAAAGAAGGGAAAAACAAGGTAAAGATCATCTCCTGGCTACCATAAGTTTTAAAGGTGGGAAAAAGGCCCCCCAAATAAACTTTTATATAACAGGATGCCTCTTCAATGTTAGGGTGACTTTTCAGATCCCACTAAGAGGTGAACGTAATGGATATTTTGTCCTTTTCCCTGACAGGGTTCAAGAAAGGTATGGCTATTTCATTGATATTGATATTAAGTATAGTGGCGATCGCTCCGGTATTCTTCTTCATTCCAAGCGTTGAAGCAGGATCTGCGATCGCAGACCAGACATTGGATCTACAATCCGGACAGAGGTCAGGTGACTTTTATCTGGATGACGTGGCTTCGGAATATTCTGCTTACGCTACGGACTCGAACGGATATTTTGGTGCCAAGATCAGGAAACTGGATTTCAACGGTGACGGTGTGACCGATGTGGCCATATCCCAACCTGGAAAGGGCAATGTGTTCATCTTCGATGGAGCCACCCAGTTGAAGTTCCCTGAACTTGCAGTATCCCCCGACACTGCAAAGTGGACCCTCTCCGGAAGCGGAATGTTCGGGACAGATTTCGAGGTAGGCGATGTCAATGGTGACGGTGCCGATGATATTGCAGCGGTCATGAGTGCGGGTTCCAGTGGAACAAAGGGATACCTTTTCTATGGTGGGGCCTATGTGGACTTCAAATCTACTTTTACATCCGCCAATGCATCGTTCAACTGTCAGCCCTATGGATATTATGGCAGCTATATCGGTATCGGTGATATGGATGGGGACGGTTGTGATGACATCATAGTTGGTGATGGTGGTTATCGCTATCAATATACATATTCAGGCGGAAAAAGGTATTATTACTATTATTACGGACAGACCAACTGGTGGTTCGGTGGCAACGGAACAGACCTCCTAGACGGTTCCTATTCTTACAGCAGTGCGGACGGGAGGCTGAACGCGCCATTTACAAGAAAGAACGATTATTCATCGTATGCTTACTACTATCACTATGGTTGGCAGGGAACCGGTGGTATTGCAGCAGGAGATATGGATGGGGACGGAAGGGACGAGATCGCTTTCGGATCGCCCCAGGCATATGACTCAGGCGGGTATCAGTCCTATGTAGGGGCTGTATTTGTTCTATATCCAAAGTCGACCATCAGAGATTTTACCTCAGGAGACATGATGGCAACGTCCACCCATATTGATTGGGTGAGATATTCCGGGTCATCCACATGGGACTGTGTGGGTGCGAATCCGGAGATATATGATTACAATGATGATGGCCTGGGAGACCTGATCTTCAACGGTGGTATCTACACATACAGCCAGCAGGGATCGAATGCAAAATACTGCTGGATCGTTGACGGGTCCACCACAGTTCCAACAGGTGAACACAAGGTCTCCTCTTCATCCTCATACACCCTGAGGTTCAGGGCTGATAATACGAGAGGTTTCGGAGCACACGCCTTTGGAGATTTCGACGGTGATGGAAAGGCTGACCTTGCACTAGGTGCCTGGGATCCTGGTCTGGTATATGTGATCCTCAATGAAGAGTTCGCGAGCAAGACCGGGACCATTGAGGTATCCAGTTTATCGGTATTCACGGTACATGGACCGGGCGATTCCTCGAAATTCGCATATTTGAATGAATATTACAGGTATTACTCATACAATTACGGGCATGTTTACAGTACCCTGATGTTCCTCAACCGTGACGGTGATGGACTCGATGATCTTTTCGTGGCGGATCCGGGTGCCCGTGTCGAAGGAGCAAGCAATGCAGGAAGAGTGTACGGCATCTCGAACTATGATATGTTCGGAGTCGGTGATTTCAAGGCATCGGACGGTGATCTTCCTGATGGCAAGACATTCTATGCAGAGTACAACAGCTACAAGTTCACGGGTTCTGCCTGGAACAGATGGGATGTCTGGGGTTCACAGATGGCATGGACCTTCATTGTCGGGAACTATCAGGCTACAGTGGAATATTCAAACCCTGATCTGATCCCTTTCGGAGGCACGATCTCGGTCATTAATGATGAGTACAATATGCTTAAGATCCTACCAGGGTCCTTAAATGAGATCACCGATATGGTAAATGACACTCTCAAGGTGGAGTTCAGGATTCTCTTCACCAACAATCTTCCCGTGGAGGGAGACCTTGAAGTGCTGTTCGATGCCAAATGCGCCCATATCAGTTACAAGAAATTGGTCAAGGACCTGGGAGCTGTCAAGAACCGTTTCTTCTTCCAGGGGACATTGGAAGCCTACTATTACGCAGATAGCGGGTCCAGGGATGCTGTGAAGACATACGTAGATAGTAATGGC
>JAUVCN010000064.1 GCA_030595715.1 Thermoplasmatales archaeon | reverse complement strand
AAGCATTCTGTTCAATGCCATTCCGTCAAAAGAGGATGTTGAATGTGCCTTTGCGACACCTAGGTCGCTGTAAAAGAGTATCCCCCAAACAAACCAGATAAAGAAATACCATGTTACTGCCTTCACTGTATCGTTCTTCATCCATCCAAGCAGTTTTCCCTTGAACATGAAGTCATCGAAACCATATATGAAGAAGCCGAAAACAATGAATGTGAAATGTCCTCCCATGATCATCTTACCATGGATATATTCTGTCGGGGGTGCCAATCCACCCGCTTCCGGCATTCCGAATATATAGAGCATCATCGCTTCATTCACAAAGAATATTACGATCGCACCGAAAATTGATACGAACTGACGGAACATACCACTCATATCTGGTACAGGTTTTCTTCTGAAATAGTGGCTCTGGCATATGGATAGAAGAACATAATATCCAAGCATCGGTGAATAGTAATTCCAAAACGCTTTATCACCAAGCATGTCCTTGAAAAGTAAAAGCACTGCCATACCTATTCCAAGGCCAAGTGCAAAAGCATATAGCCAGGTACGATTCCCCCATTTAAATTCATAGGCCATTTAACTCCACCTCGATCAAGGGTCGTATACCACATAATACAGGACATTCCAAGTGGCAATTACCCGTAAAACCCAAGCGAGGAATGTATCAATGTATCTTTAATCTTTCCAAAGTGCATTAAATCCTGTCCAAAAGAATTAAAGGAAAGGACAATATTAATGTCAGGCTCTGTCCCATTTTTCCATCTCCTTCAACGGAAGAAGATGAGATATTGTGACAGAATGAACCATCCCATTCAATGGAGGTCTTGAAGTGTTTCAGGAAGATATTCAGTTCATGTCAAAAGAAGACATAGAGAGCCTACAGCTCGATAGGATCAAGAAACAGGTAAAGCATGCATATGATAACGTTCCAATGTACAGGAAGAAGTTCGACGAGATCGGACTGAAACCGGAAGATATCAAGGAACTATCAGATGTTTCCAAGATCCCGTTCACGGTAAAGAACGACCTCAGGGACCATTATCCTTATGGTGTCCTCGCTGTTCCTCTTGAACAGATAAACAGGATCCATGCATCATCTGGAACGACCGGCATCCCCACCGTTGTTTCATACACTCCCCAGGACCTGAACACATGGTCCGACCTGATGGCAAGATGCTATTCATGTGCTGGAGTGGAACCTGATGATATCGTCCAGAACGCCTATGGATACGGCCTTTTCACCGGTGGGCTCGGATTCCACATGGGAGCCGAGAGACTTGGGACCATGATCGTCCCCACGGCCACCGGCAATACCCAGAGGCAGATCAAGATGATGAAGGACATGAGGACAACCGTCCTTTGCTGCACCCCGTCATATGCCATCTATCTTATCGAGGCATTGAAGAAAGCAGGTGTCAGCCCCGATGAGCTTAACCTGAAGATCGGAATGCATGGTGCGGAACCGTGGTCTGAGGAAGCCAGGCACCATATAGAAAATAAGCTTGGGATCAAAGCTCAGGACCTTTACGGTATGTCGGAGCTCTACGGTCCGGGCGTGGCCGTGGAATGCTCGGAGCAGAATGGGCTTCATATATGGGCCGACGAGTTCCTTGTCGAGACCATCGATCCCGATACGGGAGAGGTCCTCCCGCCTGGAAAAAAAGGTGAGATCGTCTTCACGATGCTCACCAGGGAGGCAATGCCCCTTCTCAGATACAGAACAAGGGACCTTGCCGTGATAAACTGGGAGAAATGTGAATGCGGAAGGTCACATCCAAGGATCATGAGGATCAAGGGAAGGTCCGATGACATGCTCATCGTGGGCGGTGTCAATGTTTTCCCATCACAAATTGAGGATATCCTCGTAGGGATAGAGGAGCTCGGAGAACAGTTCCAGATCATACTCGAACATGAGAAGCTCGATATTCTGTATGTTCAGGTCGAGGTCAAGGAAGAATACTGGGGCAAGCTCGATAATGACCAACTTGCCAAAAAGGTATCCGATGCCCTCCAGGCCTCATTGACACTCAGAGCAAGGATCGAACTCCTTGCACCTGAATCCCTTCCAAGGTCGGAAGGCAAGGCCAAGAGGGTCATTGATAGAAGAAAGGGCATCTGACCCCGGAACCGATCGTCCTCATCTGCATTTCCCCATATCTTTACCTACGGGTATGAACAGAAGGTCCTTGCATAGTTTGCACCTTGTGGATCTATGGTCTTCGGTTTCACTGAAAGTGAGATGATGAACCGGAGCAACTTGGAGTTGAGACATTAGATATTCCTATTCATCTTGACACCATCTATCCGGTTCCACTTGTTGCATTTCCTGATATCAGGGTATCCCTTACCTTCATTCTTTGGGAACGGCCCCCATAAATTTCCCTTCTTTCATTAACTTGATCGAGAAGAATATTTATGATTATGAAGCGAATTGCCCTTCAGTGATAACATGCCAAGGAACCTGGACGAACTGAGAGATATCGAGATAATACCTAACTTCCTGGAAGCACCATCTGGATCGACCATGGTATCCTTTGGAAGGACAAAGGTCCTGTGTACCGTAATGGTAGAAGATAAGGTCCCCCCATGGTTGATGAGGAACGGAGAACCCCTGCATGGTTGGGTCACAGCTACCTACAACATGCTTCCCGGTTCTGGAAATACAAGGATTCAGAGGGAGAGGAAGGGGCCAAAGGGAAGGACCCAGGAGATCGAAAGGCTCATTGGAAGAGCTCTCAGGACAT
Source organism: Thermoplasmatales archaeon (assembly GCA_030595715.1). Lineage (GTDB taxonomy): Archaea > Thermoplasmatota > Penumbrarchaeia > Penumbrarchaeales > Penumbrarchaeaceae > Penumbrarchaeum. The sequence continues at coordinate 13,038 of JAUVCN010000064.1, read as the reverse complement.
CCGTGGACCTCTCGAAGATCGGAGGAAGGACATTCTGGGTGGATTGTGATGTCCTCCAGGCAGACGGCGGGACCAGAACAGCAGCGATAACCGGTGCCTGGGTTGCGCTCAAGATAGCCATAGGAAGGATCATGAAAAGCGGATCGATAAAGGAAGATCCCATGACAAGGCAGATAGCTGCCATCTCGGTTGGTATCGTCAGAGGAAAGGTCCAGCTGGACCTTGCCTACAAGGAGGATTCCGAGGCGGATGTCGACATGAACGTTGTCATGGACCATGAAGGAAATCTGATCGAGGTACAGGCCACCGGAGAAGAACATGTATTCTCAAGGTCCCAGTTGTCGGAATTGATGGACATGGCGGAAAAGGGAATAAAGGACATCATGAAGGTCCAGCTGACAGCTTTAGAAGAATAAGGATATGTTTTCTGGGGCCCAAAACGACCTACACACAAGTTTATACTTAAAATATATGTTATCTGTCAAGGAATTGTCAGTTCTTCAATAGACAATTATTGGTCCATCCATCCCTCGAACATCTCTCTTGTTATACCGACCCCGGCCGTTGCCATCAGTCTCCTCTTTTCCACATCATTCTCGTATCCTACGACGGTTGGAACGAAATCGAGGTTCTTTTCCACCCATAGAGGATCGTTCTGATCGTCCATTATCACCTCTTTACCTCCGGGCATGATCTCTCTCCACTCTTCCAGGAAGGCGATACAGAAAGGGCACCATGTTGCATGATACAGAACATATTCCATGTTCCATTCCATCGTTTGATACAATAAAAGGTTGTCCCCTACAGGTATCGGATAGTACCCGTAATGATTATCTTCAACGGAAACTGGCTCAGAAAGTATAATGAACGACCGGTAAAGATTTGAGCCATAGGCAGTTTATACATTGCTTTCCAGATAATTGGAGGATGTCCATGAAGATCAGCATAAGGAGAACGGCTTCGTTTTTTTTCACCATTATAATGTTGATCGCCTTGCTACCGTCATTGGAAGCTGATCGAACCCATGTGTTTACCGAGGAAGGGGGAACCATCCATTCCATCGATATATGCCTTCATTTCGATACTTCCTCCATCACAGAGATCACCTTCGAAGGGTTGTCGTATGTAACGGCATACGGATATTCAATTCCTTTCGATGAAGGTGAAGCCGCCCTTCCTTTCAACATGAACCAGGTCCTTGTTCACCCTGATGCGTTCGACATCGAGATAGGGATCGATGAGGCCATTACATCGGATGTCACTTTCATGTATCCCGTCGCAGGCATCCCGAGAGCCGTTCCGTATTCCGTCCCGGAGGAGGTCCTTCCGGACCTTCCCACGAGATATCCGGATCAGCACCTATCCATATCTGGTGAAGGATGGACCAGGGGTCACAGGATCATCGATATCAGGTTCGATCCGATCATCAGAACGGAATATGGCAGGTTCCTGGCGGTAGAGGAGCTGAATGCCAGGATCACCTTCAAGGTCCCTCACAAGGCCTCAAATGAACTCTATCGGCCATTTACAAGGTCGACGTCTGTGTTCAGATCGTCACTTGAAGGCGACCTTCTCAATCCCGAAGATCTCGATCTGTTCATGGCAAGGCCCTTCGACGCCCCTGTAGCAGCCTTGGAAGAAGATGATGTCCAGTATGTGGTCATCACGAATACATCTTACGTGAAGGATGGATTCAATGAGTTCATTGACTGGAAGAACAGAAAAGGAGTTCCCACCAGGTTGGTCGAGACATCTTTCATAGATGACCATTACACCGGAACCGATATGCCCGAAAGGATAAGGAATTTCATCATTGACGCGGTGAACACCTGGGACACGGAATTCGTCCTCATTGGAGGAGATATCGTTGTTGTACCACACAGAGGGGCATATGCCAGGGTCTACAGTTCCACCCAGACATCCACTGCCTGTGACCTGTACTTCTCTGATCTTGATGGAACCTGGAATGCAGATGGTGATGGTTACTGGGGGGAGACCAGCGACAATGTGGATATGAGACCCGATGTATATGTCGGAAGGGCACCTGTCCAGACGAGAGCCGAATGTCTTGATTTCGTCCGAAAGACGCTTGTATATGAAAGATCACCCCCTTCCGGTTACCTTGATAACGCTACATTTGCGGGGGAGTTCCTGGACGATACCACGAATTCATCCAGGGGATTGGACCTGATCAAGAACAATCTTCTTCCATCCAATTACAACACGACCTCGATGTATGATTCCGGAAAAGGGGCCTTTGGGAACCTGAACAGACCGAATTTCATGGAAAAGGTGGACCTCGGAGCTTCACTCGTATACCACACAGGCCACTGCAACTGGAACATCATGAGTGTTGGAACGGCTGGTTCTGGTTCCATGTACAATTCTCATATCCCAAGCTATTCCAGTGAGAACAAATTTGGAATATTGAACAGTGTTGGATGTATTGCAAACAAGTTCAATCAGAACGATTGCATAATCGAGAAGCATGTATTGGAACCCGATGGTGGGACCATCGCGGGCATAGGCAACAGCCACTACGGCTGGTATGCATACGGCTATCCTGGGTTCGGTCCATCCGAGCAGTTCATGTACAGGATGACAGATGAGCTGTTCAACCAGGGCCATACCAGAATGGGAGAACACTTCGCAGAAGGTAAGGATTATTATGTTTCATCATCAGGTTCTTACAACTCTGCCAGATGGATACAGATAGTACTGAACCTCATCGGTGACCCGGAAACCATGGTGAGGACCGCAGAACCGGGTATTCTGAACGTTTCCATGCCGGATTCGATCGGGATGTCATACAACGGATTCCCCATCGAGGTCAGACATGAGAACGGAACCCCGATGAAGGACGCACTTGTCTGTCTCTCCAAATCGGATCATTACTCCTATGCATTGACTGATAGTTCGGGGGAAGCACTGTTCAATTTCAGCACGTCCAACCTGGACCCGTTGAACATAACGATCACAGCATACAATTATCTCCCATTCGAGAGGAATATCTCATTGGACCTTATCGTACCCTCGATCATCATTGACCTTGAAAAGGTTGCTACCACAGGCGAGGAGTTCAGATTCAACTGCACCGTTTTCGATGAAGCGGGTATAAACACCGTTCATCTCAAATTGTTCAATGATACCAATATTCTCGATCTGGAGGAAAACGGTACCAGCTGGTCCGGCAATATCTCGATCCCCTGGAACTCTACCGAACCGATCCCGTTCAAGGTCCTCGCAATGGATCGGTCAGGGAACACCAATACAACCATATGGCACAACTTGACCGTGATGGATAACGATATTCCCTGGCTCGTCGAAGATATGAGCCACCATGACGCATATACCGGTGACCCACACAGGTTCAATGTGGATGCGGATGATAATGTCGGAATCGCCTCCGTATCGGTGAACCTTGAAGTATCCACCGGAACCAGGAACATGATCCGGATGCAGTATATCGATGGTATCTGGTCCCATATCCACCATGTTCCGAACGATTCCATAGGTCCGAGGCACTATTACTATACGATCATCGATACATCAGGGAATGAGGTCTCTACCATTGATCGTTCTTTCATTGTTTTCGATGATGAGAGACCCGTGATAATGGAGGACGGATCGGACATCATCGGAACCACTTCCGACATCTTCTCACTGAGGATCAATGTATCCGATAACATCGGCATAGGATCGGTCCATGTGGAATGGTGGAAGGATGGATGGACCGTCCCCAAGAACGATTCGATGGGGTCGATCGATGGAACATGGTCATTCCCCATTCAGGCTTCATTGGAAGACCTCTCTCCCATACAGTACATATTCCATGTAAGTGATACCTCTGGCAACTGGAATTCCACCTCGGAAGATTTTATCGATATCTTTGATGATGATCTACCTTTGTTCGTTACAGACCCTACAGAGCCCACCGTTGATACCGGAGGGGATATCTCTTTCAGGGTGAATGTGATCGATAATGTAGGGATTGCAGGGGTCAGACTGTTCTTCACCCAGGGATCGAGAGTTGAAGAGGAGATCATCTTGACCCATGGTTCGGGAGATCTCTGGGGAATATCCCAGAGCATTCCGATGGATTCGGTCGACACAATTCGATACAGGTTCCGTGCAGAGGATACCTCGGGGAATATCAACTGGACGGAGAACAGGACCATTCAAGTTCTGGATCCGATACCACCCTCATTGGAACACATGGAAGTTCCAGCATCAGTGAACGCCGGGTCTGTCGTCAATATCTCGGTGGGGGCATACGATAACATATGCATCAAAAAGGTCACTTTGGCCTGGTGGATCGGTGGATCCGAACCGGTGGATATTCCAATGGAACTTGATGGGGATCACTATCTCGCTTCGATCAGGGTTCCCCTCGAAGCATATGGGACACTCTATCTCACTGCCAAGATCAGGGATGGATCGGACAATACCATTGTCTCGGATAGAGATGGCGTTATCATAATCGAATACGTCCCGGAACCGGTGATCGACCCATCTGATAATAACAACCGCATCCCTCTGGAAGGAGAGGACCTTGATGAAGATGGTATGGATGATCTCTGGGAATATCATCATGAGCTGGACCTTGAAAGGAATGATTCGGGAGATGACCCTGACAGGGATGGGTTCAGCAACCTTGAAGAGTTCATATCGGGAACCGATCCAAGAGGACCACTGAGTTTCCCGGTGATAGAGGAAACGGAAGATGGACCCCCGATAAAAATCCTGATAGCGATAGCGACCCTGCTTATTATTTTCATAGGGGCTGCTATCCTCTTTGTGATCATCAAACAGAAAATAGAAGCTCCACAATCTGCTAATAAAGTAAATGATCCACATGCCATAAGACATGGGATCGCAGCAGATCACCATGATGTACCACATGCAGCTAAAATTGTTGAAAAAGATGAGGTTCATCCACATTCATATCCTTTGTCGGATAACGGGATCGCCCACCCTCATCAGCATCCGGTCCATCCCAAGGATTAATATCCATCAACAGATATTATATTAAGCTCGCCCTTTTCATTATTATATCATGGGTTTTGTAATTCTGTTGTAACATCAAGGCTGGGAATGAAATGAGGAAATATGGCGATCTTCTGAAGATCTTTGCAATTTTCATGATGTTCATTGGGACTATGCTCGTACCGGTTGGTGGTTCAGAACCTTTCGCTCCGGTACCGGACCCATATCATAATGCGAACGTCCATGTCAATGTGACCTTCGAAAATGGTTCCGCTGCGGATGGATACTCCGTTCTTCTGAGATCGATCTATTCAGGTCCGATCTATCAAGATACTACGGACTCTTTGGGAAACGTGGAACTTTCGATCCCACACCAGGGATGGGGCCCATGCGACCTGTATGTAAAGATGGGATCAGGTCCGAACCAGGCATTTGAAAAGGTCCTGATCGAACCTGACGGCCATCATTATTTCAATATCACTCTTAGCCTTGTGCCAACAGACAATGTTACCATTAAGGGCAGGATCTCAGATCGTCAGACAGATGGCATCATAACAGGAATTGATGTCAGGGTCCAAACCAGTGATATCTTCGACAATCAGGTATTATTGATGGATACGACGGGAATGGACGGTGTCTATGAGATCAAGATCCCCGAACCTAAAGGTATCATCAAGGTCACGGCCCTGTCAACCCCGGACCATGAAACCTCATGGGTGGAGATATTCAGATATCAGGATGAAATGGAGATAGAAGTTGATCTCTCTCTTCAACCAAAGAACTATCCCACCAACAAGGTTGCTATCAGGTTTACAAATTCCACATCCGGGACCCCTCTATATGGAGACTACCTGTATGTCGGCGGTTTCAACAGTGAGAGGGAGCATCTCTCGCAATCTGATTATCTGTACTCACCCAATTCAACGAACTGGTGGAACCTCGATATCCCGAAAGGAGAATTCCAGATCTACTGGAATGATCATGATATCCTTGAGAACCTCTCTCTCAGGGCCAAAACCCAAATTTACACCAATGGTTCCGATATGACGATCGATCTCCAACTTGACATCCCAAAAATGATAACATTGGAGGTGGAGGTAGTAAATTCATCAGGTCCGTTGAATAGTGCGCAGATCACCTGGAATGAACGGCATTCCACTTACTATGGAGAGTTCGAGATCGAGGGAAGGGCGTATACGAATTCATCCGGAAGGGCGTTCATCAGCGTTATACAGGATAGAACGACCGAGTTCGACCTATACGGATCGGGGCATCAACGAATGGCCAGACATTATACCCCTCAAGAAAATTCTACCGAAGGAGCCATCTCGGTGTTGATGGTAGAGACAGCTTCCGAACAGGGAAATGAAATGGCCCATGCAACGATCACCGTGATAGATGAATTGAGCGGCGTCCCCGTACCGAACGCAGGTCTGGACCTGATCTGGAGAACGAACGATGATGAATTCCACATATACGAACATACGAACGATACAGGTGTATTCAGTGGCCAGCTTCCTGTAGCCTTTTATGATATCATCACCGCGGAAAATAAGTTGGGAACAGGTATCGTTGAAAATATTGAGATCACAACGTCCGGGGAGAACAATATCACTATCCTGATGGACATAAGGGGCCAGCATCCTGAAGACCCGGTCGAGATCTTCTTCCATGTAAAGAATATGGATGGGGATCCATTAAAGGACCAATTCCTCTACTTAAACGATCTGGATGTATGGAAAAGTTCATTCCTCAGATCGGATGAAGATGGGAGGGTCAATGCAAATGTTGTCCCTGGCCCTTACTCAAGGGTCTCGAACGATGAGAACCTATTCTACAGACAACCCTGGATAGGTAAGGATTCCATCGTCATCCCACCGGAAGGAGGACAGATAGATGATCTTGTCCTTTACCCGGTAATGCCGTTGGAAGAGGTTACAGGACATGTAAAGGACCATACGACCGGTCAGATGATCGTAGACGCACATATCGACTCCAGGTCATATTACATCCTCGATGATGCCCATGATCTTCAATCCTATCCCGAAGAAGGTGAGGATGGTGTCAAGGTCGCCGATCTCGATGTTAAAACTGATACTGGAGGGTTCTTCAGGACCTATGGTGTGAACGCTCTTTTCCTCCAGGCCAGTAAACAGGGTTATTTTCCCGAATCAAGATCGAGGCGGATGATCCAGACACGATCGGATCAAGTGGTCGAATTCGAATTGGACCCGATTCCCAGGAGTAGTGTCTGGATGAACGGAACTGTCCTTGATCAGGATGGAGCTTCTATCTCCTCGTACATACACATTTGGGATTCCGATCACACATATGGGGAACCTCTGTTCTACAATGATGGCGGATCAGGTTCATTCGATATCTTCCTCTATCCCGGAACCTTCCTGATAGGATATGGAAATGAAACACTTACCGATGAAGTTATTGTCAGCGTGGGAGAGAATGGAACAGAGAACATCGAGCTGGTCCTGAGACCAACCACTTTCATATCAGGGAATGTCATTGGTTGGAACGGAACGGGCATAGCCGGAGAAAATATCACCCTCGAGACGATAATCGAAAATGGGAACAACACCTTCGTGTCGATGGAAACTATCTCGAATGGGTCTTTCATTTTCCAGGTCACAAGAGGGAATTTCATCCTGCATGTTGATGGTACCGATATCTATTTTCCCTATACGACAGAGATACTATCAACTGATGGTTGGACAGAGATCGTTTTGACCATCATGATGATGAACAGAACCACTGCCGATCTATCCGGAATGGTATTGGGGATCGGAGGGGATCATGATCTGGGCATACCTTTTACACAAGTGGATATCTTTGATCCCGCCGGAGAGGTGGTCGCGTCGACCATTACTGATGGATCGGGTCGATATTCATTCTATGACATGCTGCATGGGCATTACATGATCCTGGCAAGTCCACATGATGATCTCTCTCTACTATCGGGTATCAGGAGTGGTTATGTGAACTCCGATCCTTTCAATATCACGATCGAAGGGGTTTTGGTCGAATTCGACCTCTCATTAGAATTTGTAATGATAGATGATGAGATGTTCGTCCACATACTGGAAACTCTCCCGGTTGGCTCGAATGTATCCCTGGACGAACCGATAGTTATCATGTTCTCCCATGAGATGAACAGAACCATGCTAGAGGAAGCATTCTCGATCGATCCCGAGCCCAGGAACATAACTTTTCTATGGATCGATGGAGCAATACTTGTGATAACACATAATGGACTGGATACCAACACCACTTATCTGGTCACATTTGATGGGATCATCCTTTCATCCTCGATGCTAAGGATAGAAAACTGGACAGGCCTATCTTGGAATTTTTCAACAGGTAACGAGGGAACCTCATTCTCCCTCTGGCTGCAGGACCTTGTACTCGATGACGAAGGGAACCTGACGATCGTAACATGGGGCAAGGGTGGAATGACCGTTTACATTGTAGTGGAAGGACTTGGTTCATATCTTATGATAGAAAGTGGTATTATAGGTCAATATTCCGTGAGGTTGCCGATAACGGATATGGAATACAACACCACCTACAATTATCATTTCTCCGATTCGGATGGAGGACCTGATCTATCTCCCGAACTGGTCGGGGCATTCACAACACCTATAGCTCCTACAACTGTGGACGATGATGTTGATGATGATACAGAGGATGAAGAAGATAATGATGAGGGCCTTCCGATCGGCTCCATCATCGGAATGATCATTGTTTCAATATTGCTTATCTTCGTGATAGCGATCCTGATCATATTGGCATTACGAATGATGAACGGCCATGAGAATATCGATCAGGATGGTAATGTCGAGAATTGGGATGACGATGAGGAAGCGGAAAGTTGGGGTGATGGTGAATGATAGTTTCATGATCTATCATTTCATTCCCATCTTTATTTCAGTCTGGTCACCATCTCATTTAATATATATATTGACATTTTGATGTGTTAACAGGAAGGGTTACCATGAGGGAAATTTCCAAGATCAGGATATTGTTCATAGCTGCTGTACTTCTTCTGACACCATTGACACTGTTCTTTGCAGGAACGGGAGATGGTGATAGTAGGATAGGACCGCCACCATATTACCATAATGGAACCATAAATGTGAATCTAACGCTATCCAATGGGTCCGCGGCCGAGGGTTACAGGGTGTCTTTCATTCCGGATAGGACATATTCTACAGCTACTACCCTTACCGACCTATCGGGAAAGGCAGTATTGAATGTCAGTTTCGATCAGCTTGGACATGGAAAGATCAGAGTGAGGGACACGGAAAGCAAATGGAGGTATACCCAGTATACTTCCATCTCCCCTAATGAGATTACATACCTGGATATCCAGCTGGATGACCTTCCTTCCTTTGATCATACATTGACGGGGACGATCAGGAACAAGAGCTCTGGTCTTGCTGTTCCCGGGATGGAAGTGAGGATCACAGGTTATGATATCCATGGCAATAGTTACACCGTCATCAACACGACAGAAACCGATGGCAGCTATTCACTATCATTTTCCTATGCTTTGGCCAAGATCTTCAACTTTCGCGTAACCGGTACCGTGGAATACCGTTCGTTCTACTCGAGCCTGTTCACAAATGAGGGGAGAACGGAACTTTCTTTGGATGTCGATCTGATGCCGAAATTCTTGTCTGATGGAGCATCGCGAGTGAGGTTCATCAATGCCTCCACGGGATCCCCGATCACCAATGCAACTCTGATCATCCAGAGCACGCCAGAAGACAATGATCATCGGGGTATATACGGGAATCAGATCCCGGATGGTGATGGTTGGTTCAGCATCGACAGCTCGAAAGGAGAGGTGAGTCTGAGCCTGACCACAGAGATCGATCAATACCCTGGAACCTCCGTATCGATCGCAAGATATGTTGTAATGAACGGAACCCCATCTGATATGGAATACCACCTGGATATCCCCGATCCCGTCACATACGATATCACCGTCAGTAACTCAACGTCCACTCTCAACACAGCATCGATCTCGTGGGATCAGAACCTCTTCAGAGAAGATGGGATATGGTATTTCTATTACTCTTCGGTAGTGGATCTATCCGGGTCCCTGGAATTTCCACTTCCCGTAGACCAGGATATAGCTCTCTACGTATCCGCACCTTCACATTTTGCCAGAACGATCGATCTCAGGACAGCCGAAACAGGATACCATGTTATCGGTGTAGAATTGGAGGAAAAAGGATCATCCATACCTCCCACCTATCCTATGGGAGATGTAATTATCGAGATCATTGATGATCTGACCGGGATACCGGTAAGGAATGCACTCATATCCGGTACGGTCTTCCAGGATGGACACTGGTTCTATGAGAGCATGAACGCGAACGGGACAGGTGTCTACGATGGAAAGATCATCGCAGGTGATTACCAGGATTTCAAGGCAGGATGTTCATTTGGCGAGAAGTACATTGGCGACATCACGATAATCGAAGGAACAAACGATCTGATAACGATCAGGCTGGACAGAATAGAACCAAGATTTACACCTGTCCCTGAGGAATATATCATCACAGTGAAGGATACATCAGGGACAGCGATCCCATTTCAATCCATCAGGTGCAACCTCCAATCCGGCAGCACAGGTTATGGAATGGTCATTGAAACTGATGCAAACGGAAAGATATACCTGAATGCCAACCCTGGCACTGATGCAACCTTCAATATGGACACATATTCTAGTGCGGGAGATCTAAACCTCTATGCGATCCAGGAACAGACCGTGGAGCTCCCCATGACGGGAGGCGACCTGGGCGACCTGATACTCCAACCAAGAGGAATACCTGAAGAAGTGTTTGGTTTCGTCAAAGACAAGACCACGGGTGGGACGATCAGCAGTGTCCATATATCCACATCTTCATACAGGCCGGCAACTCCGTCCAGAATGATGATGGGACCTGTACACCCTGATGGCATCTCACTATTCAGCCATTCGACGGGTTCCCAGGTAGATGGACTTTACAGGACCTGGGGGATGGACCACATCCAATTCAGAGTTTACAGAGATGAATACTATCCATTCGAAAAAATAGTCGATCTGACCACAAGAGCACCATCAGAATACGATATTCTCATGGATCCCATGGGAAGTATTACTTACTGGGTCAACGGAACCCTATTTGACCAGGATGGAGCAGGTATACCGGGATATGTCGAGGCAGCAGATATCGATCATCCTCTATTTTACCCGGGAGGAGTATCGACAGATGAGTTCGGCGTTTTCAGTTTTCAATTATTGCCTGGAAACTATTCACTTAGAGGAACAAATGAAACCATATGGAACACTGTAAATATCACGGTAAAAGCGGACATGTCAGATGTCAACATAGTATTGGCACCCACAACAGGGATGGTTGGGATCGTGAAGAACGATCTTGGACAGGCTATAGAGGGGATCAATATCTCTCTTGAAAACAAGATAGAAGATACATGGACCTCCGCAGGAACGGTCATGTCCAATGATACCGGGAACTTCATTTTCGAGGTAGGAAGAGGAACATACCGTGTGATCACCGAGAGGACGGTACTTTTCGATCCGTTCACAGGAAGTGAGGTGACAACGGACGGTTGGACCCCGATAGAGATCGAGGTGATCCTCGCCAACAGGACCGTTGCAGATATTGTTGGGTCCGTTATCGGGCAGGGTGGCCCTTTCAGTTCGGGAATCCCTGATGTGAACGTTTCATTGATGCAGGGAAACGTCACTATCTCCACCACAACAACGGAAAATGATGGGTCCTACAAGTTCGTGGATGTTGTTCATGGAGTGTATGGATTATTCGCCATTCCACCTGAATATCTGGCCCCGATACAGGATACCAGGTCCGGATACCTTGAAAATTCAACATGGAACATCACCTCAACTGGAGTTGAGGTTGCAAAGAACATATATCTCCCATATCAGGAAGAGGTCCCTCTGGAATACCTGAATATAACATTCTATTCGCCAGTTGGAGTGAATGTATACATCGATTCGAACATCGTAATCGGGTTTTCACACGTTATGCATCCTGAATTGTTCGAGTCTGTATTCATGATATCACCTGTCCCGATGAACCTCACATTCACCTGGAACGAATTCTCAACCCTTGTCATAATCGGCCATGATGATCTTCTTCCGGATACGAACTACACGATCACCCTACCTTCGACCCTGGTAACATATCAAGGGTTCGCTCTCTGGGAAAGCGATGGGTTTTCATGGTGGTTCATTACCGGGAATACCACTGATCCCTGGGCGATATATACCGCCAATGTCACAATGGACAGTGAGAAGAATGTACTGATATCTGTCACTGGCCCCGAGAACCTGACGATCTACATGTTCCTCGATAATGTGGATTTCATTTTACTGGAAGAGGGACCGGATGGCACCTATACCGCATATGTGAATGGAACAGAATTGGCATGGGATACCGATCATCCCTATTATTTCACCGATTCATATGATGGATACGATCTCGCTCCATCTCTATCAGGGATACTTACGACCCCCGAGGAACCATACACACCTCTTCCATGGGAGATCACCAATGTTACTGTCGAGGTCAGGGAGTCCGGAACCTGGGATGTCAACGTCAATGCCGAAGGTGGGATCACGATATTCATCGTGATCGACGGTGTAGGTTCCTTTGAACTTGGATTCAACGGACCTGGAAACTATCGCGTTCTTATTCCATACGAGAACTTCGAATGGGAAGAAGAATACGATTATCATTTCTCTGAGACAGAGGATGGTCCGGATATGGCCTCACCATATGCAGGAACAGCAGTAATGCCCAAGGAACCCAGCTCCAATTCGACTGGTGATCCTCCTCCTTTCTTCCTATTCTGCTGTCTCTTGCTGATCGTTCTGATCATCATCATTGCAGTGATAGTGATGCTTATCAGAAAGAGGAGCGATGAGGACGCATTCGAAGAGTGATCCGATCCGAGGTTCACGGTAACTGGTCCGAGACCAGTTGCTTGACCTCACCAAATGAT
>JAUVCN010000040.1 GCA_030595715.1 Thermoplasmatales archaeon | reverse complement strand
AATGCCAAATAATCTCGATGAAGGGGTTTTATACTGTGATAGGTATGGATACTTTATTCGTTAACAAGGAGCTGAGTTGAATTGGCGAATGATAGAAGGGTGACACTGAGGACTGCCTGGATGAACGATGCTGAAGGTAGTGTGTCAAAAGATGACAAGAACATGTCTAAGAGTACCAGTGGAAAAGCCTGCCCTTCTTGTGGTGTTCCTTTGAAAAAGGTGAGAGGAAACCGGGGTTACTGTTGGTTCTGTGAGAAGGAATTCGATACCAGTTCTCTGAAGGATATGCCATATGAGGAAAAAACAGATGAGGAACCCGAGATCGGGCGGATCGCCGAGGGCTTCGATGAGGATGTAGATGATAGGACCCCGGATGACTTCGAGATAGAAGTGGATGAAGAAGAGGAAGATTTTGAGATCGATGAGGAACTCGAAGAAGACGAAGAAGAGAACGAGGATCCCGAGGACGATGAAGATGAAGATGAAGAATTCGAAATAGAAGAAGAGGATGTTGAGGTCGAAGAAGACCCGGGATCGGAAGACGAAGAAGAGGAACTCGAAGAAGACGAAGAAGAGAACGAGGATCCCGAAGACGATGAAGAAGAAGATGAAGAATTCGAAATAGAAGAAGAGGATGTTGAGGTCGAAGAAGAAGAGGATGATGACAATGTGTTCGACCCTGGCAGATCCAATATTAGAGCAAGGAGACGGAAGAGATATATTCAGATGGAAGATGTGGATTTCGACGATTGATCCATATATCATCTTTCATCGGCCACGATCTCAATTCCTTATCGATCGAATGATAGACCATAAATAATCATAAGCATCTAATGGTTCGATGAAAACAGATCCCTCCTCTTTACCAGCTGCTTGCGGGGTCTATCTTTTCAAAGGTAAGGGGGGAAAGGTCCTCTATGTTGGCAAGGCCATCAACATCAGATCGCGCGTTAGGTCCCATATCCAGAACAGGAAGGACCCGAAAGAACAAAGGATCTGTTCTAACACGGAAACTGTAGATTATATTGGGACCAGGTCCGAACTTGAGGCGTTGATCTTAGAGGACACATTGATCAAGAGATACAAACCCAAGTTCAATATTCGTCTGAAGGATGACAAATCCTATCCCTATCTCCTGATCACCTCCGAAAGATATCCGGCAATAAGACAGGTCAGAGGTCTCAAACCTGACGCCGGGGAATTCTTTGGACCCCACGGCGACCCCAGAGCAGTGAGGAGATCTATCAGATGGTTGAGAAAGATATTCCCGGTCAGATCATGCAGAAGGGACATGGATAGGACCTCCAGACCATGCCTTGAACATCATCTTGGTCGATGTATTGCCCCATGTTCAGGAAAGATAATGGTGGAAGATTATGATGTCATGGTCCAGGGACTCAGAGGATTCCTTGCCGGAAGAAGGGAAGGTGTTGTAGAGGACCTGAAGAATGAAATGTGGAAGGCATCAACAGAGGAGCATTACGAGAAGGCCGCTCTGATAAGGGACCTCCTTCTCGGACTGGAGAGGATCGGGGAGGGGCAAAGGGTCATCCTTCTCAAGGTAAAGGATATCGACATCGTCAAGATCGATGAGAAGGAGCTCGCAGCGGTTGTCATCAAGGTCAGGGAAGGAAGGGTTATCGATGCAGTCTCATTCTCACTTGAGGGTGAGGGATCATTGCTTGGAATGGACCTTGATTTTATATCTTCATACTATTCACTTTCAGCCCATGTTCCGAGGAGGATCATTGCCAACAGGATGAATATGAACAGGAAGTCAAAAGAGGAACTTGAAATATTCCTGTCAGCAAAGAGAAAGGGGGAGGTTCTGATACGGGGACCACGTGGCGAGGATGAAAGGTCAATGGTCGAGATGGCAGACCGTAACATCAGGCTTTTCATACAGAAGAGGGAAAGGGAGCTTCAGACAGATGATTCCATGGACCAATTGAAGGAAGCCCTTGGAATGACAAATACACCGGAGGTGATCGAAGGATTTGATATCTCACACCTTCATGGGACCGGAACAGTGGCTTCGATGGTACATTTCAGAAAGGGAAGACCGATCAGATCGAACTACAGGAAATTCAAGATAAGAACAGCGGGGAACGACGATCTCCGATCAATAAAGGAGGTTGTCGGTCGAAGGTACAGACGCCTTCTGGATCAGGATGATCCGTTTCCTGACCTTATCCTGATAGACGGAGGAAGAGGGCAATTGAGTGCTGCTCTGGAGGCCATAGAGGAGCTCGAATTGAACGATATGCCTTTCCTGGCATCCCTTGCGAAAAAGGAAGAGGAAATATATCTGAAAGGTAAACGATTCCCACTTGTGTTGAAGAAAAGTGATCCGGCCCTGAGGTTGCTCCAGAGGGTGCGTGATGAGGCCCATCGTTTTGCGGTTGCATATCAGAGGAAACTGAGAGGAAAGGAATTATTTCTCCTGAAGAAGGTGGATGGTATCGGGGACAAGAGGGCCAGGGAACTAATGATAGCTTTCGATAGCCTTGAAGAAATGAGGGAAGGAGGAGCGGGGGGGATTATAAAAAGGTCGTCGGTACCCTTGAATGTGGCCTGTCGGGTTATAGAATTTCTCGAAAGGGAAAACAATAGGGCAACTGTACATCTGGACCTAGAAAAAGTATAATACGCAATTCACACTTAATGTCAACTGTACATTATACCTGTTGAATAACAGGTGTCGTATCTATCATAGATGGAGTGGTTCACATGCGGAATACCAGTAGGAACCTTCTAAAGGTTGCCATGGCCTTATTTTTGATCGTATTGATGTCCTTTCCCGTTCAGGGAACCCTCTGGATGGATAAGGATGTTCAGATCATCGATACAGATCCGGAAGTTAAAAAGGATAACGAAGAGGGATTGAGAGAATTATCAGAAGAGGAGGTCGATGGATTGATCCGATCCTTCGGCTCCGATCCCACCAGAAGCGAGCCGTGGCTCACATGGGAAAGATTTTCATACCATAGGTCCGGAGAGGACGGCCTCATAGCATATCACGACGCTGAGAACAGGGTATTCATCTACGGAGGAGGTTCAGCATCCTGGTCAAGTCAGTCGGACTACTGGAGATATAACGCCGTGGACGATCTCTTCATCTTCGATTTTGACGATAACAAATGGTATGCCCTTGAAAGATATTATTCACCAGGGGGAAGGTTCGGATTCTCATATGTTGTCGATGAGGCAAATGAGAGGTTCATCATTTACGGTGGATTCAGCGGGAGCATGCTCGATGACCTCTGGGAATTCGACATGAACACGCTTGAATGGAACCAGATAACATCCACAGTCTTCGGATCGATCTACCTGAGAAGAGGATACGCACCAATGGTCCTTGATACCACTGGTGGAGTTGAACACCTGTATATCCATATGGGGATGAACGATGATACTTACAGTTACTATGTGGACAATCTGACCGGGTTCTACAGGGTCGACCTCGAGAACCCGACAAGTCCGCCCACAGCCCTTGCAGACGGATGGAACAGCGGTACCGGTGGACTTGTTCCAAGGTTCCATCACTCAATGACCATAGATGAGTCCGGCAGGAAGATCTACATGTTCGGAGGCCAGCATATGCCCGGTGATACATACGTATCTCTGGATGATTTCTGGATGTATGATATCATCTCCAACATCTGGACGGAATTGACAACCCATGTTGACATGCCCCTGAACTATGGTGCGAAAATATTCTACAGACCCTCGGATGATAGAGTATATCTATGGGGTGGCAGGGAGACATCTTCAAGTGCGTTAGAGAACACAACCCTGTGGATCTATGATACCACCATACAATCATGGGACAGATACGATTATAACTCCCCGAATACCGATGTCCCAAGTGGCAGGTTGCTCTACCATCATCACTATTCCGCGACATCGGACAAATTCTATGTATTCGGCGGCAGATACTATTATCCATATGGAAGTGGCACAAGATCTTCCAGGTACAGGGACCTGAGCTACCTGACCATGTCCTCGAAGGTGTGGGACCTTTTCCCGACGATCAGTAATCCATCCACGAGAAGCGATGGGATATTCGCATATGAGTCCTCACAGAACAGACTCCATTACATAGGACCAAACTCAGATTATACCGGTATTTACACGTGGTACTGGGACCTCACCCAGGAAAAATGGTACGGCCCCCATTACAACACAGGAACGGAGGACCCACCTTCCCGATCAAATGCCGGAATGTGTTATGACGAAAAAAACAACACCGTCTACATGTACGGTGGAGGTTATACCACGGGCTCTGGAATGAATAGAAGATACTATGACCGTGCGGATATGTGGAAGCTGGATCTAGATACATATGAATGGGAGAAGATCTGGGACACGGCCGGACCAGGTCTCAGACAGGGATTCGACATGGTATGGAACGATAACGACGGCAGAGTCTACTTCTATGGGGGAAGGTTCCACCCCACGACCGGGTCAGAAACAACCGGATACGGGGAGTTTTACACTTACATCCCTTCACAATCCGGCGGAATATTCCAGCAGATATCACCTGTTTCAGGATCCACACCCGGGGTCAGATATGGAGCAGGGACCGTTTTCGTGTCCGAATTGAACAAATTGTACCTGACATCCGGACGAGATCCGAACCCAAGCTCTGTGAAAAATTACAGGGACCTCTGGGAATTCGATTTCGGATCGAGGATCTGGACAGAACTAGACAGTCTGACATCACCAAGGGTGTCACCGAAATTGGATTATGATCCATTGACCAAAGAACTTTACATGACCGGTGGTGATGATTACGTCATCTATCGATACAGGATACTTGAGGACAACTGGTACAATATGGACCCTGATGTGAATCCAGGGTCCATGTCCGGTCAGGCCCATATCTTCATCCCCGAGACCAGGGACCTCTGGGTGTACGGTGGAGGAGTGAAAGATGGGATCTGGAAGATAGGCATGCCGTATAGACTTGCCATACAGTCCATCTATTTCGAGGACCCCGAGAATGGGGCCGATAGGGCATATTCCATGCTAAGACCATACACTTTCGGTACCGTGATCAAGACCGTTAACGGTCCAGCAGACCTTGCCAATGTCCAGATGTCATTGCTGCACAGAAAAGGTACCTTCAAAGTGATCTACAATTATACCAATGACGAATGGCTAGAAGTCGATATTGGTGATTATGCAGAGATCACCAGTTCATCGGCTACCTGGGATGGGAATTTCGTAACTCTCGAGGTTTCCGTGAAGTTCCACTGGAACTTCTCATCCAAGAACAACGCCTATGACAAGAAGGTCTCTGTCAATACCAATGGTATCGGCGTTTCACCGGATTATCTGGAGGTAAGAAGCTTCCTTCATGTGATGAACGGATTGGAGATCATCGATCCGTTGAGCTTCGAAGGTGAGGTCCAGGGTGATCTGAAAAGAGGTGGCTGGGCAAGGACATCAGAACCTCTCAATATAACAGGCCCCTACGTCAGATATGCCGGGACCATTGATGTTTTCCCACCGACCGATTCATATGTTTTCATGTTGAGCGAGGGCCAGTATACACCCAACAATGACAACATCCTGCTTACAGATGTATACAGGACATGGGAAGTGGATATGACACCTGGAGAACCTATGGAATTCAACATCATAGCTCCAAACAGGACCTACTCCAATGTCTCGTACGTTCTGAACATGACAGGAGTGAACAAAGAGGACCAATTACTGAACGAACTGTTCTGGATCTCCACCGATGGTGTCGCTCCATCTGCACCTACATCCACTGTCCTTCATGCAGATGCTCCGGATGACACGCATACGAATTTCGACAACGATCTCGAGGTATACCTCACATGGATGGGGTCCGGCGTTAGTGAATCCGGCATCTTCTCACATTACTGGTCCCTCGAAGACAAGAGTGGGACCCGTGATGGTACACCCGTGGTTGGCGGTGAAGCAACAATACTCCTTCCCTCCAACGGGACCCATACGGTCTACGTCTGGACGGAGGACAACGTTGGTAACATCGGGGGAGCGGGAAGTGCCTCGATAACAATCGACACCGAGATGCCCGTGTTCACCATCATCAGCCCTGACCTTGATCAGATGATACCCTATCAACAGATCGATATAGTGGTCAATGTCACTGATTTTGGCGGATCCCTGCTGAACTCATTGACACTCCAGTACAGATTCACCGATGATGGACAGAATTCGGAGGACCTCTGGACAGGAACGAATGCCTGGAAGGATCTTTCAGACCTCTGGACCGACTTCCCCAAGGAATCCATGCAGTTCACTCTGACACTGGGTGCCAATGGGATACTCAAACTTTCGGATTCCGAGGAGAACTTCCTGCAGTTCAGGATAGTTGATCATGCTGGAAATGAGGTTGAATCAGATCCTTACAACATTCGTGTGGACACAAATCTCAGATTCCCCATGGTCACTCTATACGGACCTGAGGAAGGAGAGATGTTCGAAGATGTTGATGACATCCTCCTGAACTGGACATTGGACTTCTTCTTAGCTGATGATGTCGTTTATAGACTATACATCGAGAGAGGAGAAGAAGGGATGAACAAGGTATTGACACTTGATCCCTCCATTATGATCGAATTGGTGGACATGGAATATGTTCCCAAATTCGTAGACCATGGAACCTGGTACTGGATAGTCATTCCTGTTGCAAGGGGTCAATGGGCCGGTAACTCCACGAACGGTGTGAAATCATTCTCATTCAGCAATGAAGCTTCATATTCGTTCGAGGTCACCACTTCCGAGGACAGATTGATCAGGGCAAAGGGAACAACAGGTATCCCTATCTCCTTCGAGATCACCAACTCGGGACAGAACATTGCGGTCGTCAACCTCGCAGCCGACCTTGATGGTGTTGGAACTCTGGATTGGGTTGGAGGAGATTCCATTGACATCCAGGTAGGGGATACAAAAGGTCGAAACGCCCTTTTGAGCATCTTTGAATCCACACCTGTAGGCGATTACACCTTGACATTCTATTTCAACTCTACAGATGGTGTACAGAGAGAGGTCCAGATCACACTGGTGGTCAAGCAGGCCGCCGAGGATCCAGACAAAGATCCGGATAATGGCAACGATCCGACCATGTATCTGATCATGGGAGCTGTTGTTGTTGTCCTGTTACTCCTGATAATTGCTGTCATCTACTTCATGGTGATCAAGAAGGGTGAGAAGAAGAAGGATACCAGTCAGGAAGATATAGATAAACTTGAAGAAGAGCTTTCAGATGCCGAAACATCGGCCGTTACAGCTCCTCAACCCAAGGGCATTCACTCGAGATCAGTGACCAAGGGGTCTGTAAGGCCATCAGAATCCGAAGGGGAAATTGAAGGACTCAAGGGGATTCCGGAATTAGAGGAAGAAACCCAACTGGTGGAAGAAGGAGCGGATGATGATTGGATGAACCTGGTTGCCTCGGAAACACTTGCGCTTGAGCACGAGACATATGTTGAAGAGGACAAGGCCCATCATGATGAACCATCCAAGTCACTTGGGGACCTGCTTTCCGAGATGAGTGAAGGGGTCGAAGACGAGTAGGACCGAAACTATCTATCGGGGGAAGGAGATCTTCCCCCGATCTCTTTTTTTTCTTCCATTATAACCATTTATCAATAATGCAATATCTGTAAATGTAATGATCTGATCATGAGTAGATAACTCCTGATTGATCAAAGAATATCCAATCTTGCTATTATTGACAGGATCTGGAAACCCTATTCTGATTCTATTCTAATCAAAGCAATAAAACCTCGTAAATTGCTCACGTCAACTATCATTGATCACGCAATTTCGAGACGCAACATGTATTGAGATGATATATCGTAAGTTTCTCTCGTTAATTTTACATTGATGCGTAACTTCGACACCCAGCTCAATTAAATCGTCAATGATAACCTCATTGAGCGGGCCTTGAAATTCGATACTGATTTTTATAGATCAGCAATTTCAAGGTCAACAATGGATCGTCAATTCCATATTACCATTGTGCGCGCTTTGGTTTTCCAAATCAATTATTCATCGATCAAGAAAACCAAAGTCAGGAATTCACAGGTCAATATCCCATGTCATCGACGGATGGACCGATAATGGACAACCCTTCCTTGTCAATGTCGATGATATATTGTTTCATGGAATGTTGATTCTGTCTCATCTTGAGGACCTCGACATATCTCTTCTTTCCTTCAAGCGTCCTTCGGATACCAAGTTCGATAACACCGTCCGCAAGGAAGTTCTCATCCTCTCTCCCGACGTAACTGCTCTCCCTTGGAAGCTCCTTCAATACCAATGATGTGAGACCTGCGTCCCTGAGCAGCTTGTAAAAGTAGTATATCCTCTTCCTGATCAGATAATCATTGTCCATCTTGGTCAACGTATAAAGTGCGTTCAGGGAGTCCAGGGCGAAAACAGTGAACGCATCTCCCCTTTCCTCCTTTGTGGACATTATCAACTTCTCGGTGAGCTCCAGGAAATCCGTGTTCTCGGATTCTTCCCTGTACATCTCACGGGTCCTGTTATAATCGGCGATGAATATATTCTCATTTGGTTTCACACCAATGGATTTCAGATTCTTGAGAAGGGATTCCTTGGTTTCTTCGATCGTTGCATAGAGACCGATCTCACCAGGATGATTATCCAGATACTTTGACATCAATGAATACGTAAAGGTTGACTTCAAAGTGCCGGTGTATCCGGAAACCATGATGATCATCTTCTCGTAATTATTCGTCTTGAATATCTTGTCTAACCCTTTAATGGTGCTCTGGAACATCTGAAATCACCCTCATCTCATCCTCATTCATGCTGATGACGTTTAATCGTTATACTGTTTAATTAATATATCGGGGGAATTCCCAATTATAATAAGTAATCATCATGGCCCATTGCCCCTGATCGCGATCCTTTCATTGGTATCGCAGGGATTTTAAACCATGCCTCGATTGGGAATACGTGGATAGAAACAATGTGAAAGGGCTTGCATTACCCATCACCATATTTGTTGCCGTTCTTTTCATCATTATCGGATGTGTATTATCCAAGGAAATATTCTGGGACCAGTTCATCTGGAAATATTATTGGGGTCCCATAGTGGCCGATGCAGGGGGAGATGCAAAGGGATTGACATCGTCTTACAATTGGGTGGATACACTTTCATATGGCCTGATCCTTGCTATCTCGGCATATTACATCCACAAGCTTTTCGTTAAGAAGGAGATGAGAATGGGACTTGGCTTCTTCCTTGCGATGTCCCCTGTTCTGCTCATTGGTCCATCCGTCAGGGTCCTGGAGGACATGGAACTGTTCAATGAACCTCTTCAGTACATCTTCATCTCACCTATGATCTATATATTCCTGGGATCGTCCACCCTGACCACGATACTCCTTTTCCGGAGATTGGAGGTCAATAATGCAAAAGGCGGGAAGTGGTTCGACAGAGGGACCTTCCTCATGCTCCTGTTACCCGGACTTATGGCGGTCTTCATGATCAAGGCCTTCCCGGGTCAATTAAATGAGGACATACCCATCTGGCCGATCATTGTTGGAACTCCATTGATAGCATATCTGTATACCAGGTTCCGGACCTCGACGAGATGGGAGGGCGGCGTTGGGATATTCTGGACAGAGGTTCTGCTGATGGTCATTTACCTGTACGGTCTGTGGTTGAGAGAAGGGAGATGGTACGATGATCATACAGCGATCAATGGTGTTGAACCGGCGAAGGAGCTTCCGGGGGGTCTGCTGATAATTTTCCTGGTCATCCTATCGACGGTCATCATATCATTGATCATATGGCTTCTATCAAAGAAATATGAGAAATGGAGATCGGTCCTGACCGGTGTCAATATTATGATAATAGGGGGTCATATGCTTGACGCATCTGCCACGTTCATCGGGATCGACCGGTATGGATATATCGAAAAGCACATCCTACCATCGACATTGATAGGATGGACGGGCACCGCTGCTGTCATGTATCCCCTGAAACTGGTGTTCCTGATACCCGCTCTTTTCATAATGGATGTGGGAATGGCAGATGAATCGAAAGAGAACCCTCATCTCATGGCCTTGGTGAAATTGACGATCCTGGTCCTCGGTTTTGCCCCCGGATTCAGGGACCTTGTCAGACTCGCGATCGGAGTATGAGATCATTATTACACATTATAAGTGTCAGTGAAAAAGCGCCGACATGCGAAATTCAAGATCGAATTACATTCATTACCTTATGCGTTCAATATGACAAGAAAAAGGTAGGGGCGCGAATGCGCCCCTTGTGGCAGTCTATGATCAGGTGATGAGCATATCGTGACTACCACGGGTGGATGGAATTACATATATCAATTCCTCGATAATGGTATTAAAGATAGTTTACACATGTGCATTTCCAGGGAGAGATCATGATGTTCGATCATCCGATCTTCTGAATGATCGAGAGCAGTCTTTCACCATATCTTTCGGACCTAGCCTCACCCAATCCCGGAACAGATGGAAGGTCCAGCGGATCTGTGATCCTCCTGTTCACGATCTCCACCAGTGAAAGGTTCGAAGCTATGCAGTAAGGTGGCAATCTTTCGTCTCTCGCGATCTTGTTCCTTTCTGCCTTCAGATCCTCGTACAGTTCTATGTCATTGGGAAGAGGAATGTGCTTTACGGGTAGGGGCCATGGTATCAATGCTGGTATGAAAGTTCCTTTCTTGAGTGATCTCTTTCCATTCCTGGAGATGGAAACCCTTGGGAATTCCGCTCCTGAAACCTCGATCTGACCAAGTCGTATCAATGCCTCGATGAAATCCAGTACCTGATCACGATCCAGAAGGGATAATCTTCCAAAATGCTCTGTCAGTTCGAAATTACCCGATAAGATGAAACCGGGATCCTTTCCCCTGAGCAACTTCGTCAGCTTTCCTTTCCCGATCCCATCATCGAAATGGGATACTGCAGATAGGATCACCCTTGAAGTGGTATCCTCGAAATCTTTCTCTAACACATAATCCAGGAGCTCATCGTCTCCGATCACTTGTACACTCATTTACGTTGCCTCCGTTCACCTGTTGTATCATATCCCTCCGAACGGATGAGGGACGGTATCAGATCAGATAGGAACTAAATAAGCAGTTATACCGGGTGAATGAACCAAATAAAGGGGGAATTCCAACATCACACTAGGTGTGATGATCAACTGAAACTATCCCGGTCTATGAAAAATTTCTCCACGAACCATATCGAAAGCAGTATGATGGCCAGCCCGGAAATGGTAAGTATAGCAAAAAACCAGCTGTTCAACAATTCTATGAACGATACGATGAAGCCCGCGATAACAACCCCAACGAAGATGGACAGGAAAGCCTTTTTCCGATCGAGCTTCAACAAGTATGCCACCAGGGAACCTGTCCATGCTCCGGTAATGGGAAGAGGGATCGCAACGAAGAATATGAGTCCGAGATCCCCCCAGACCTGTAATTTCCGTTCACCCTTCCTTCTGGTCGATTCGAATAATCTGTCAAAGAACCTCTCAAAGAACTTCCATCTTCTCAAAAATTTCTCCACCTTCTCGAAAAATATAAGAATGAATGGTATTGGGATCATATTTCCGATGATCGATAGCAGTATCGCGACCCACCATTTCAGACCGAGACCGAGTGCGATCGGCAACGAGCCTCTAAGCTCGATTATCGGAAGCATGGCGATGATCAGAGTGAAGATCCACTTACCCCACCATGGCAGGACCTCGGCGAAATCTCTCAATGGTTCCTCCAATATTGACATCTATCACTCCTCGAAGAGCCGTTCCGTCATCCAATCGGGATCGAACCGTACAAGGTCTTTGTATTCCTGACCGGTTCCTATGAACAGTATTGGTTTTCCAATTGTGTAGGCGATCGATAGGGCCGCACCACCCTTCGCATCCGCATCGATCTTTGTAAGGATGACAGCGTTCACTCCAACAGCTTCATCGAACTTCTGCGCCTGGATAACAGCATCGTTCCCTGCAAGGGAATCTCCAACGAAGATGATAAGATCGGGATTGGCCACCCTCTTGATCTTCTTCATCTCATCCATCAGGTTGATATTGGTCTGCATCCTTCCGGCAGTATCCAGGAGAACCACGTCCTTCATCCTGGCCTTAGCGTGTTCCACCGCATCATATGCAACCGATGCGGGGTCGGATCCAGCCTTGTTCTTTATGACCTTGAGTCCAAGATTATCTGCATGTTTCGTCAACTGCTCGATAGCTCCAGCCCTGAATGTATCTCCCGCAGCCAGGACACATGAAACATGTTTCTGCTTGAGGAGGTAGGCGACCCTTCCGATCGCAGTTGTCTTCCCTGTTCCATTGACGCCCACGAACATTATCACGATCGGTTTCTTCCTCTCTTTCAGGAACCTGTCGAAGTCCAACTCCTCGGTCGTAAGCACCCTTCTGATCGATATCTTCAATGCATTCTCGATCAATTCTCCAATGTTGGTCTTCCTATCAACCTTGACACCGGACATCTCCTCTTTGATATATTCCTTGATCTTCTCCACAACCGGCTGAGCAACATCGGATTCCAGAAGTGCCATCTCGAGATCGAAAAGGATCTCATCAAGCCTTTTCTCAGATATTTTCCGGGTAAAGAAGCCCTTGGAGTCCTGAACAAGGGGTCCGTCCCCTTTCAAGATCTCCTGTCCTGAAAGGCCCGATTCAGTTACGGAACGATCTATCGATATTGCGCTCGGATCGGCCTTTGGACCAGAATCCTGGTCGATTCCTTTTTTGATCCTCTTTTTTTCTTCTTTCTTCCGGAACTTCATGAGGAATTTTGATTCCGGCCTCTTTGGAGGTTCTTCCTCATTCTGGATATTCTCGGCAGGTTCCTTTTCGATCTCCTCGGCTGCCTTTTTCTTGAATATATTGAGCTTATCTCTCAGACCCTTGAACATTGGAAACACATCCCGCATATGATCAGAAGGTCTGATCAGGTCCGGCCCCTGCGGTCATCTGTTTGGCATAGAGCTCCTCTGCCTTCTTTGACATCTCATCATAGCTTCTCATCATTTCATTGATAGTATTCTCAATATTCCCAATTCCGTTCCTTATGGACCCCATCCTCTGCTGGACGAGCTCTTTAGCCTCGGAAAGGTCAGTATCCATGAAAACCCCGGCACCCCGATCTACCAGGCATTTACTGTTATCAACGACCTTGACCTTCAGAAATGCAGACCCTCCGATGGGCATCAGGACATCTGTCTCTTCGGACCCGTCCATCTCTGCAATAACATCCAGGGAATTCGTGTAATCCATCAGGATGGATTGAAGCGAGGCCAACTGCCCCCTCAAGGCTTCCATCTGTCCCTTGATCTGTTCCATCTGTGCGAGACCTATTTCCAGATCCCTTGACATTGCGGTTCTTTCATCGGCGGTCATCGAAGATCACCATCCTTCCGGTGCAAATGATAAGCATCCAGGGATTTACACGGTAGATGTACTATGTAATTAAACTATTGTCCGCTGATCGATCAACAAATAAGTGGCCGGGTAATGGCCGTAAGCCTCCTTCTGTTGTTCCCGCCGATTTACCGAGCGGGAATGACGGCATTTACCTTTGCACCCTACCTTCCGATCCCAAGACGGGTCATCTCGGACATTTGGGCTTGCTCCCTGAAGGGTTGGCCGTTTCATCCTTTCCATGCCGACGTCCGGACCTGGTCCTTCATCCCATATGGCATGGTGGTTCGTTTCTGCTCCATTGCCGATGTTCTCACATCCCCGGCTTGAACCGGGCTTCAGTGTCTTGAGGAGGGAGGACTTTCCTCAGCAGCCATCAAGGGCCACCGTCGACCGTCCACCATCTCCCGACCGATCGCTCGGACTGCTGAGATAGGTATAAAAAACTTTCTGAAAGAAGAAACCTTCATGATCTGACAAGGCTACGAAGATCAAAACGATTTCTCATTAAGCAATTTTCATACCAAGATGTCATGCGAACCTTTCAAGAGATTCCACCAGTTCCTTGATCTGAAAAGGTTTGCACAGGAATTCCATAGCTCCGGCCTCCATGGCCCGGGTTCTTATGGAAGAATCTGCAGATGCAAATATGATCTTGACACTATCGTCCATTTTCTTGATGGAGAGGGTCGTGTCTATCCCATCCTT
Source organism: Thermoplasmatales archaeon (assembly GCA_030595715.1). Lineage (GTDB taxonomy): Archaea > Thermoplasmatota > Penumbrarchaeia > Penumbrarchaeales > Penumbrarchaeaceae > Penumbrarchaeum. The sequence continues at coordinate 9,942 of JAUVCN010000040.1, read as the reverse complement.
GTTGGGCATCCGGTGGTCCATTATGATAACGTCGGGTTTCTCTTCCAATTTCTCGAAGATCTCTATGGCCTCGTCACCGTCAAATGCTTCACCAATAACACTGAACCCGTTGAATTCAAGGATATCTCTGTAAAGTTGGTGAATGAATGGTTCGTCATCAACGATGAGTACGGATGCCATCTTGAAACATCTCCTGTTTTGGGTATACATGGGTGCTTGTTATGTCCTCACTGAATATATTGGAGCAGCATTATGAAGGGGATCTATTTACCGATCGTTCAATGGCTCCAAGATATCTTTCATAGAGTCCAGGAAGGAATCATCGAAGTTTCAACTAATAAAGACTTTTCATTATATTCCACAAAATGATAATTCCTGATCGTGGAAATGTCCGGTCTCATATTCCCAGGTCATTCATCCATCCATTGAGCTCAGCGAGGAATCGTGCAACGGTCCTTCTGAATTGTTTCTTCTGGACCTTGAAAACGGCCGATGATCTGTTCAGATGTTCATGGGGCCGAATAACATCAGGACCGGGATCACCCATGATCATCTCCGGATCGATGATATCAAGGGACCTCCAATTGGAGATCGTTCCCATCGCACTTCCTTCGGAGACCTCTTCTTTGATCCTTTCAAGCGCCTCCTTTTTCCGATCACTGTCCATCTTCCCTGCCTTTGAATTGAATTTTCTGAACTTCTTCCATGCATTGAAGATGTCTGCGGAGGTCTCGACCAATTCATCGGGGTCAACGATCCCCATCATCTTCATGATCGATCGGAGGTCCTTCAGGTCGTTCTCGTACATCTCCCTGGCCCTATGACCTGCAACGTATTCCAACCTCAATATGCCATCCTGGATCTTCTTGGTACCCGTGATGGTTATCCTTTCTGCTTCCGATGTGTTCTTCAGATGTGTCCCACCGCATGCTTCAGTGTCCAATCCCTCGATGGATATGACCCTCAGTTCCTCACCTGGAACAGCTCCTCCCTGGTAGAGCCTGAATCCATATCTTTTTTCAGCCTCATCGCGGGAAAGGATCATTGATCTGACCTCTTGTCCGCTCTCCACGATCCTGTTCGCCATACTCTCGATCATTTCAAGCTCTTCCTTGGAAAGGGTCTTGTAATGTGTGAGATCAAGCCTACCCTTCTCCTCTGTCTTCTCGGCACCAGCCTGCCAGATATGGTCGCCCAGTATGGATCTGGCCACACCGTTGATTATATGGGTCGTTGTATGATGCTGGGCAAGTTGCCTCCTCCTCTCCGGATCGATATGACCGGTGAGGACCATTCCAGGTTCGATGGATGATGTATCCCCTTCGATCTTATGGACTATCAACTTGTCCTGTTTGAACACATCGATGACCTCGAACCGACCCGGGCCATCGAAATGGCCGATATCATTGATCTGACCACCGGATGTAGGGTAGAAGGCCGTGCGGTCCAGGACCACGTTCCCATCGATCATCTCAAGGACCTTCCCTGTGAACTGGAGCATCATGTAATCGTCATAGTAGAGAACCTCTGTGGCAGGGTGGCCTCCAAAAGTCAATTGAAAATCCTTGTGGGTCCTGGCTTGAGCTTCCGATCCTTCATGCAGTTCTGATACCTGTTTATAGAAATCCGATGGGACCTTCACCTTGAGCCCACTCGATGTTAGAAGATCAGGGGTGATTCCCTGGGAGTCATATAATCTGAGAAGGTCGTCCGTTGTAACTTCTATCCCTTTCTCCTGCTTCTTCACAAGTCTGTCAACTGTCGATCTGGCCTTATCCTTCGTAGAAAAATATTTCTTCATCTCATGGGCAAGGATCTCCTGGACCTCTGGAACAGCATCCAGCATCTCCGGGAACTGGGGTTTCAGATACTCGGCGTGCCACTGGCACACCTCACCCATATCCACATCCCATCCATACTTCTGGATGAACTCCATTGCCCGTCTGTAGATCAATCTGAGATTGTATCCACCTCCCGAATTGGAAGGAAGGCCTCCATCGGTCAATGCAAATAACAGTGCCCTTGAATGGTCCGCAATGGAATATAGACCCGCATGACCCATCACGGATCCTTTCAAGATATCTACATCTATTTCGATCCTGTCAGAGATATCCTTCCAGGTCTTTTCGATATCGTCTACCTCGTCCATGTTCAAAAGGCCGGAGAGTGGAAGGAACTTCTTCAGAACATCCTTCTCTTCTCCTTCGGAACTGATACCAGCGATATGGAATAATCTCCCCATTACGGTCGGGAAGTTGGGTTCATATGCAGTGGGGGTCCCATATGAGAACCATGCCGGTCTTTCCTGTCCCATCCCCATATCCAGGACCTTGATGTCCAGCCCCTTCAGGGAATCACCATCTCTCTCATAGATTGTATAGACCTGATTCCCTATTTCGAGTCCACCGGAGAAGAATTCCAAGGAGCAACCGAAATTCCCTCCACCTGCCCATGCATCCTCGTGGTAAACGATGTCCTTCAGTGGAAGTCCCATTCCTTCCACGACCCAGGCATGAATATCATCGAAATATCTGGGTTGATCGAAATCTTCCTCGGAAACAAAGGCATGCTGGCCGATCATGATGAATCCGGTATTGTGCCTACCCGTGATGCCAACATTGTCCACATCATTGAACCTCAGACAGGTTTGAGGAACCACAAGAGGATTGGCCGGAGGTTTCACAGCTCCTCTGACGACATAGGGTTGAAAATCTGTTATCGATGCAAGTGTGAATTCGGATGTGGGATTCCATCTGGAGATGGACGGATATCTCTTGATGGGGGTATATCCCCTCCTTTCGAAAAGGTCTGAAAACCTCTTCCATACTTCGATGAAATCCATCTTGTGGGTGCAGTTCTGCTGCCCTATGAAGGAATAACCACCTTCGCATACCGGTTCTCCACATACTGTCCTTTCCGGGTCCGCCGACCAGAAATAGGTTCCGCATATGGTACATCTGCTCCGATCAAGACCCAGTTCGCGCATCTTCTCCGTGGGGAAGAATCTGTCCGGATCGGCCGAGGCCTCATCTTTGACCTTCTGTTTCATCTCCTTCTCTGAGAGCATTTTGGACACCTTCATTCATGGCTGTAAATGAATCTCTTCGGTTTTTCGGGCCACCATGTGGACAACTCATCCAGGAACTCAAGGGAACATAGGGCATCCACCGGATCATACAGGATGCCTACGATCCATTTCTTCTCATGATTTATTGAAAGCGGAGATACATCACCGGTATAGATTATCACTTCGTCCTCCAATTCAACAGCAATGGACTGGTGTCCTGGTGAATGACCGGGTGTTGGAAGAACTGTAACACCTGGTGCGACCTCCTTTTCCCCTACCAGGCCTCTGAACTTCGATCCTTCCAGGTTCTTTTGAAGATATGCTCCCGCCTGGAACCTGTCAGGATACGCACTGTACCTTATCTCGGCCTCCTGTGCCAGTGTAACCGCATTTGTGAATTCTCTGTTATATCCGGTATGGTCAAAGTGAAGATGCGTATTGATCACCATTGTGATATCTTCAGGAGAAAGGTCCATTTCCTTGAGAGAATCAAGGAGGGATAGCTTCTTTTCAACTCCATGGATCTTTTCGAACTTCTCCGGAAGATCCCCGATACCGGTATCCACCAGGATCCTTTCATCTCCTGATTCGATATATAGGGGTTGCAATTTGGCCTTGATCAGCTTTCCATAGAACTTTGGCACACCATAGACAAGCATGCCCCCATCGATCTGAAAGGTGCCATCCTGAAGCAGTCTTGCCATCTTGGCTATCCCTTCATTATCTTCCATCATCCTCACTCCTTCCATTTCGGGAAGAAGGGTTCCACACATTCCCTGGGCGGCAACTTCAATCTCTTCAGGCCGATCTCTGCCAGCTGGGTGATGGGATCATACATCTGTGACACGGGAGGATTGTATGCAAGTTCGGCGTCCAGCAGATCATACAGTGTCATCCCGCCATGGATTGCCAAAGCAAAGATATTGATCCTCCATCCAGCCCCCTGTTCCCCGATCGCCTGTGCGCCAAGGATCCGTCCATTGCTCTTTTCAACGATGACCCTGAGATTGATGAGGGAACATTCCGGCATGTAATGTGGTTTGATATCTCCCCTGGTGGATATACCGATGGCATCATAACCCAGTGATATTGCGGTCTCCAGATTGTATCCGGCAGATGCGATCTCAAGACCATCTATCACAGTGAGGAATGTGTTCATGACACCAGGATACCCGGTGGAACCTCCGGCTGCATTCGTTCCCGCGACCATCCCCTGCCTGAAAGCGGATGTTGCAAGCGGCATCGTTGCAGGGGTCCTGTCCATTCTCGAATAGGTTCCCACCAGGTCCCCTGTGGCAAAGATATCAGGAACTGTCGTTTGCATCTTGTTGTTCACGATCACAGACCCCTTGACCACATTACATCCAGCCATCTCGGCGAGTTTTGTATTGGCCTTCATACCAACCGCCATAACGACAATATCACAGGGAATTACCTCCCCATCGATCGTCACCGATACCACCTTGTCGGTCCCATTGATGCTGTCTATACCCTTGCCAAAAGTGACCCTCATCCCCAAAGATACAAGCTTTTCCACTATGTGTTTTCCCATCTGGGGATCAAGGTTCCTTGGTAATGGTGGTTCGGTCCTCTTGGTTATGACCACCTCATGACCGAGCTCCGCGAGTCCGACAGCTACCTCCAGTCCTATTGCTCCTCCACCTACGACCACCGAACTCTTCATCTTCGAGCTCTTGGCCGCCTGAAGCAGCGATGAAGCATCCTGGATATCGCTGACGAAATGAACCCCCTTCCCCAACAGCTCCCTGGCTCCCGGGATCGGTAGATTTATTGGGGTCGTACCGTTCGATAGAATGAGGACATCATATCCCATTAGCTTCTCTTCACCGGTCTGCAGGTCCTTGACGGTGATCTTCTTTGCCTTGCTGTCAATGGCCAGGACCTCGTGTGAGAGAAGTTTGTCAAGCCTTCCCTTTACTGCGGGAACGATGTGTTTGAGCTCTTCGAAATCATCCACGATGCCCTCGATAACGAATGGAAGACCGCAAGGGGAGAATTGATCGAAGTCTCTTTTTTCGATTATCGTAACATGGCATTTCCTATCTGTGTTCAGTGCCGATTTTGAGGAATAGAGCCCGCTGGCCCCAAGTCCAATGACGATGATCTCCTTCTGTCCTTCTCCTGCCATCAAGGTCAACTCCTGAGTATTGAGGGGTCCCTCATGTACACTAACTTAATTAATATTGAGGCTGAAATAAATTAGAAAAAGGAGCCGGTGAGAGCTCACCGGCCCAAAATGCTCATTCCTCTTCAGGGAACTGGTTCCAGTTAAGGATCAGCTTCTTGGCAGCGAGGACCTCATCCACCCTTGACACCGTGGAGTTATTGGGTGCTCCCTGGAACTCCTCCTCTGTCGCATCGGCTATCTCAAGAAGGGCATCGGCGAATTTGTCGAGCTCTTCCATGGTCTCGCTCTCGGTTGGCTCGATCATCAATGCTTCATCCACTATCAATGGGAAGTAATTTGTCGGCGGGTGAAGGCCCCGATCAACAAGGAGCTTTGATACATTCTTGGCGGATCCGCCCTTCTCCTTCAGGAATGAGGCTGAAGCGACGAACTCGTGCTTTGTCCTCTGGTCCTCTGATCTGAAGGGAACAGGATATTTCTCCTGTATCCTCGATCTTATGTAACTAGCATTAAGGACCGCCAGTTCCGAGGATCTCGTAAGTCCCGAACCTCCAAGTATTTTGATGTATGTCCATGCTCTGATGAGGATACCAGTGTTGCCGAAGTAACCCTTCACCTTCCCTATTGAATCGGGTCTATCATAATCTAGTTTGTAGTCATCCCCATCCTTAACGATCAATGGGACAGGAAGGAACTTCGCAAGCTCCTTTGTCACTGCTACCGGACCTGAACCTGGACCCCCTCCTCCGTGTGGAGTGGAGAAGGTCTTGTGGAGGTTGAAATGCATTATATCGAACCCCATATCACCGGGCCTTGCCTTCCCCATAAGGGCGTTGAGATTTGCCCCATCGTAGTATAGGAGAGCTCCGACCCCATGACAGGCGGACTGGATCTCTCTGATATTTATCTCGAAGATCCCGAGGGTGGAGGGATTGGTTATCATGAACGCAGCCGTCTTCTCTGACAATGCGTCCTTCAACGCGTCGAGGTCCACCATGCCATCGGGTGCTGACTTGATCTCGATCACCTTGAATCCCGCCATAACTGCAGAGGCGGGATTGGTCCCGTGGGCCGAATCCGGAATGATGACCTCGTTCCTGCCGGTGTCACCCCTGGTTTCATGATACTTCTTGGCGATGAGAAGACCTGTGAACTCCCCGGCAGCTCCTGCAGCCGGTTGGAGCGTGCAGGCATCCAGACCTCCAATGTCGGATAGGTCCTCCTGAAGGTCATGCATCATCTTGAGGACACCCTGGACAGTGTCCTCGGGTTGAAGCGGATGCATCCTCAGCAGGGTCGGATGGGATGCGATCCGATCATTTATCTTTGGGTTATATTTCATCGTGCATGAGCCCAGCGGATAGATACCGGAGTCCGTGCCATAGTTCATCTGGGACAATCTGACGAAATGCCTGACGAGTTCGGGTTCAGATATCTCGGGAAGGACAAGTTCATCCCTGACCATTCCTTCCGGAAGAAGGTCCCCGGGGTCCATCATTTGATCCCAGGGTGGAAGAGCTACGCCCAACCTTCCAGGTTTTCCCTTTTCATTGAGTAGAGGTTCATCATATCTTGCCTGTCTGAAATCTCCGCTCACATTACCACCTCCCTGGCATCCTTCAGTACCTGTATCAATTTCTCGTAGTCCATATGTGTATGCATCTCGGTTGTTGCAATGGTGAAAGTGTTCTCAAGAGAGTCGATCTCGGCAGAGACATCGATCCCCGCCAATGCCCCCTTCTCCTCACATGCATTGAGGAGCTTGCAGACATCGACATCCACCTTCACCGGGAACTCATTGAAGAAGTGTCCAGGATAGACCGGAGCCGTGAAACCTTCGAGCTCATTGACCAGGTTCGCAAGATATCTGCCCCTGGAAGCAAGTTGTGTTCCAAGGTCCTTGAATCCATTCTTGCCCAATGCGGCAAGGTAAGCTGCGGCCATTATGGAGGTCAGAGCTTCGTTCGTGCAGATATTGGATGTTGCCCTTTCCCTCCTGATATGCTGTTCTCTGGTGGAAAGGGTCATTGCGAATGCCCTTCTGCCTTCCACATCCTTGGTAGCTCCAATTATCCTTCCGGGCATCTTCCTCACGTTCTTCATCGTTGTTCCGAAGATCCCAACAGAAGGACCTCCATAGCTCATATGGATGCCCAGGGGTTGCACATCTCCGACAACGATATCCACACCATATTCCCCGGGAGGAGTGGCTATTGCCATTGTCATCGGATTTATGCCCACCACAAGTACCTGTTTCTTGTCGAGCATCTCCTTGATCTCCATGGCCCCTTTATCGAATAGACCGAGTATGTTCGGGTTCTCGATATATACACCGGATACATCATCTCCAAGCATTGCATTCAGTGCGTCAAGGTCCATTAGACCATTCTTGAAAGGCACCTTCTTCAATTCGATATTTGCTCCCATGGTGTAGTTCTCTATCACGCACAATTTGTCCCTTGTGATGTATTCCGGTATGAGGAACACATCACGATGGTTCATCCTCTTTGACATGAGGATCGCTTCACCGATGGCTGTTGGCAGATCATACATCGAGGTGTTGACCACATCCATCCCGATCAGATCGGACATCATGGACTGATATTCGAACAGTGCCTGCAGGATCCCCTGTGACATTTCCGGTTGATATGGAGTGTAAGAGGTATAGAGCTCGGATCGAGATACTGCATCATCCACAACAGTGGGAACGAAATGATCATAGAATCCGCCACCAAGGAACATCAGCATATCGCCGGCTCCCTTGGATACCTTCATCATACTATCGATCTCTCGCAGGACCTCTATCTCGGACATTCCCGGAGGAAGTGGTAGGCCGTTGGCCCTGAGTCCTTCCGGAATATCGTCGAAGAGATCATCGATGGAGGACAGCCCCATCTTCTTGAGCATCTCCTTTTCAACCGTATCATTGGGCAGATAATGCATGAAACAACCATCCTTCATTCATTGAGGTTTACCTGGATTTCTATTGACATAGATAATGTTTGCCCATACAATGGAAGGGAGGTCTATCAAAACCGATCTATGGATATGTTCGATCGTATCGAATGGTCGTAACAAATTGGGCCACCATAGATTAAAATAACAAATTTCCCATGGCGGGATATCTTCACAATTACCACAGGAGAGTATCATATGTCACCAAAAAGAACACCACTCGCAAAGATCAACGAGGAGATGGGAGGCAATATGGTAGATTTCTTCGGTTTCTACCTGCCTACACATTACTCAACGATCACAGAAGAACATATTGCGGTCAGGGAAGGCGTGGGTATCTTCGATGTATCCCATATGGGGAACTTCAGGATCTATGGAGATACCGCAACCGAGACGTTGGACAATATCTTGACCCAGGACATCAAAGGGATGAGGTTCAAGCAGCTGAAGTATACCCATTTCCTCAATGAGGATGGTATGATCGTTGATGATATGATCATTGCAAGACTTTCCGAGGACCACTATTTTTCCGTCCCCAATGCTTCCAAGATCCAATTGGATTGGGACCATTTCAATAAATACAGGAAGGAAGGCACGGTCATGGAGAACATCTCCGATGATTATGCGATAATTGCCGTCCAGGGCCCCAAGGCAGAGACCCTGATGAAGAGGATCACCACACACTCATGCGATATGAAGTTCTTCAACTGCGACTACATGCACTTCAAGGACATAGACAGGACATTCCTCGTATGGAGGTCGGGTTATACTGGTGAGGATGGATTCGAGCTGATGATACCGAACGAGGATGCGCCAGCTGTATGGAGGTCTCTCTTTGAACACGGAGAGGACCTTGGTATCAAACCGATAGGACTTGGGGCGAGGGACACATTGAGACTTGAAAAAGCCCTTCTTCTCTCCGGGCAGGACTTTGATTTCAACCGTACATCCCTTGAAACCAACGTAACATGGGTCGTAAAATGGGACCATGATTTCGTTGGCAAGGATATCCTTCTCAAGCAGAAGGAAGACGGCATCCCCCAGAAGTTCATGGCCTTCCACCTGACAGGCAGAGGGATCCCAAGGACCGCAATGGAGATCTTCAAGGACGGAGAGAAGATAGGTGATGTCACTTCCGGCACAATGATACCGGGAAAGAAGATCGGAATGGGCCTTGGATATGTCAACATGGGGCTTCATGAGTTCGGATCGACATTCGAGGTCCAGATAAGGAACAAACTTGTTCCAGCCGAGGTCGTGAACCCGAGAGGCTGAGAAACATTAAGATAATCGTTCATGGTTTATGGAAAGAAAAGGAGGCAATGATATGTCCGATATTTCAGGTTTGGTTTTCCCGGAGGACCTAAAGTACACACCGACCCATGAGTGGGCGAAGATAGAGGGAGATGTTGCCACAGTCGGCATCAGCGCTTTTGCAACACATCATCTGACAGACATCGTCTATCTCGAACCACCCGTGGTGGGAGAGACAGCCACCCAGTTCAAGGAGCTGGAGCCAGAGGGTGCAGTGGAATCTGTGAAGGCATCGACCCCTATCTATTCTCCATTATCCGGAGAGATACTCGAGATCAATGAGGACCTTGTCGATGCTCCGGAGCAGCTCAACGAGGACAGCTACGAGAACTGGATCTACAAGATGAAGATAGAGGACCCCTCGGAGATCGAAAAACTGTTTTCTATTGAAGCTTACAGAAAGCATGCAGAAGAAGAGGAACACTGAGTTTCTCTTCTTTGCTTTCTTTTTATTTTT